>JAVBXM010000121.1 GCA_030824585.1 Phaeospirillum sp.
TCACCGAGGCCCTGTCTCCCCTGGCCGAGCCCATGGTGCGGGCCACCGCCGGCCTGCTGCTGGTTCCCCATGGCGCCCAAAAGCTGTTCGGCTGGTTCGGCGGCTACGGCCTGGAGGCCACCGGCCAGTTCTTCGCCAACAAGCTGGGCCTGCCGGCCGGGCTGGCGCTGCTGGCCGGCCTGATCGAGTTCGCCGGCGGGCTGATGCTGGCCGCCGGCCTTCTCACCCGCCCCATCGCCGCCCTGGTGGCCGGCATGATGGCGGTGGCGGTATTCGGCGTCCATCTGGGCAACGGCCTGTTCTGGACCAGCGGCGGTTTCGAATACCCGCTGATGTGGGGCATCGTCGCCCTGGCCTTCGCCATCCGGGGCGGCGGCCGCTTCTCCCTCGACGCCCTGATCGACCGCCAAATCCGATAATTTTCCATGGTCTGCGGCGGCGCAAAATCCCTTTGCGCCGCCGCAACGTTGGCGCTATAAGAGGCGCCTCGCAGGCGACCGGAGTGTAGCTCAGCCTGGTAGAGCACTGTCTTCGGGAGGCAGGGGCCGGAGGTTCGAATCCTCTCACTCCGACCAATAAAGGCCAGTCAATCCATCGGATCGACTGGCCTTTACCTTTTGGGCCTCAGAACTCCACCACGTCCACGGCGACCAGCACCTGATGCTCGCCGCCGCCCAGGACCACGCCGCGCACCGGGGTGACGTCGTCGTAGTCGCGGCCCCAGGCCACCACGATATGGTCCTGGCCGGCAGCCATGTCGTTGGTGGGATCGAGGTCGAGCCAGCCCCAGCCGGGCTGGTAGACCGACAGCCAGGCGTGGGAGGCATCGGCGCCCACCAGCTTTTCCTTGCCCGGCGGCGGTTTGGTGCGGATGTAGCCGCTGACATAGCGGGCCGCCAGCCCCATGGCCCGCAGGCAGGCGATGCCCACATGGGCGAAGTCCTGGCACACGCCGCGCCGCTGCTGGAACACGCTCGCCAGGGGCGTCCCCACGGTGGTGGCCTCGGGGTCGAAGATGAAATCGCTGTGGATGCGATGGCTGAGGTCCATCACCGCCTCGGTCAGCGGCCGGCCGGGGGCGAAGCTGGGCTGGGCATAGCGCTCGGCTTCGGCCAGAGCCGGCACCTGGGGCGAGGCGAAGACGAAATCCATCACCGACTGATCGATGCCCCGCGCCCCCGACCAGGTATTGAGCCGCACCTCGTCCCAGGCGGGCACGCTGATCTGGGGCAGCAACGGCTGGCCGGCGGTCTCCACCACGAACGAGGCGTCGATCACCAAGGTGGAATGGGGGCTCTGGATGGTGAAGAAGGTGATGGGATTGCCGAAATAGTCGCTGCCGCCCTCGTGCAGCACCTCGGGACTGGGGCGGATGGCCACCTTGACCTGCTCGACGCTCTGGCCGTCCACGGCGCGCGGCCGCAGATGGGCGGCGTGGTGGGAAAGCTGCACCGGCTCTGTGTACTTGTAGGTGGTGGTGTGGCGGACCTTGAACTTCACGCCGGTTCCTCCATGGGCGCGGTGGGCAGCCGCCACTGGGCATGGATGAAGTAGGCGCGGCTGACCTGCTCGGACAATTCCCACAGGCGCGAGCGCAGCATGTCCAAAAGGCGCAGGGCGTCGTGATAGCCGCCGTCGCGGTCGAACCGCGACACCACCATGACGTCGGTGGTACGGATGGTGCCGCACAGCACGGTCATCAGCTTCTGTTCCGGCTTGTAGAACCCCGAATGCTCGCCCATGGCGGCCAGCCGGTTCATGTGGCCTTCCAGGGTGGCCAACTGGAAACCCAGCGAGCGGGGATTGGCCTCGTCGCACAGCAGCAGGTCCAGAACCCCGGCCAGGCGCGGCGTGGACAGATAGCGCGAGCGGTAGGTCATCACGCTGTCCCAGGTCTCCAGCAGCAATTCCAGCGGCACCGCCGCCTCGCCCTCCACGTCGGCCAGGGCGCCGCTGACCATCTCGACCATGGCAATGGCGCGTTCCACCCGGCGGCCGGAATCCAGGAACAGCCATTGCGGCCCCCGGGTCATGTTCTCCATGGCCAGCCCGCTGACCGCCTGCATGGTCAGCACCATGACGTTGAGCCGGCCCAGCACGTCGCCGCCCCCGGTCTCGGCGGCCAGCAGGCCGACCTCGTCCCGGAGCTGGTGCAGGGCGCGCCAGGTATCGTTGGACAGGCGGTCACGCAGATGGACCACGATGCGCAGCAGCCGCTCGACACAGCCGGCCAGCCCGGCGGCGTCGGGGGCCAGGTGGTGGGCGACCAGCCGGTCGGCCAGTCCCTCCACCGGCTCGTCACCGGTCTCTTCCGGAACCGGCAGGCCCAGGGTGGCCATGGTGCGGATCATGGCCTGGGCCTGGGCGGAATCACCCTCGGCCAGGGCATCCTCGATGCGGATCAGGGCGGCGCGCAGCAGCCGCGTGGTGGCCTCGCAGCGCTCGAGATAACGGCCCAGCCAGAACATGTTGTCGGCCACCCGCGACGGCAGGTCGCGGTTCTCGCGGGTCAGGCGCACCGCCGGGGCCTGGGGGCGAGGCGCGGTGACCGTCAGCTTCTGGGGCGGCGAGGCGATCCACACGTCCTTGCTGCCGCCGCCGCCGGTCTGCAGCCGCGACGCCAGCAGGTCGCGCTCCGACGACAGCCGGGCCAGGCCGCCCGGCATGGCCTGCCAGCCCTTGTCGGTGCGCACCGCGAAGACGCGGAGCACGCAATGGCGGGGCTCCAGCCGTCCTTCGGACCACACCGGCAGGGTCGAGGTGGTCTTGACCTCCTGGCCCACCCAGTCCCAGGGCCGCGCGGCGATGGCGGCGCGCAACTCCGCGGCCTGGGCGCCGGACAGGGCGGCGCCGATCACCGGCTGGTCGCGGCGCCCGAAGGCCGGGCGGATCACCAGCCGTTCCAGATTTTTCAGCACATGGTCCAGGGCGGCGGGCTCGCCGCACCACCAGCTCGGCACCGAGGGCAATTGCAGATGCTCATCGCGCAGCGACCGGGCCAGGGCGGGCATGAAGCCCAGCAGCGAGGCGCCGTCCAGCAGGCCGGCGCCGATGGCGTTGAACAGGGCGACGTTGCCGCGCCGCGCCGATTGCAGCAGGCCGGCCACCCCCAATTGGGAATCGCCGCGCAGTTCCAGCGGATCGCACCAGGTGCCTCCCGTCCGCCGCAAGATGACGTCCACCTGTTGCAGCCCGGTCAACGCCTTGAGGTAGACGGTGTTGTCGCGCACCGTCAGGTCCTCGCCCTGGACCAGGGTGATGCCCAACTGGCGGGCCAGGAAGGCATGCTCGAAATAGGTGGCGTTGTAGGGGCCGGGGGTCAGCAGCACCATGCGCGGATCGTCGCGGTGGCGCACCGAAAGACCCTGCAGGGTGCGGCGCAGCGCCTCGAAGAACGGCCACAGCCGCTCCACCTGCAGCGAGCGGTGAAATTCCGACAGCACGCGGCTGACGATGGAGCGGTTCTCCAGGGCATAGCCGGCGCCGGACGGGCTTTCGGTGCGGTCACTCAGCACCCGCCACTGGCCGTCGGGACCGCGCACCAGATCGGCGGCGTAATGGTGCAGCCAGTGCCCGCCCGCCGGCATCCAGCCGTGGCAGGGCCGCAGGAAGGCGGGATTGGCGTGCAGGGCCGAGGGCGGGATGACGCCGCTGCCGACCAGCGAGCGCTGGCCGTAAAGGTCGGCCAGCACCGCATCGAGCAGCCCGGCCCGCTGCTCGATGCCGCGCGCGAGGCCCGCCCATTCCTCGGCCGACAGGATCAGCGGCAGGGGATCGAGCCGCCACGGCCGGTCCAGGCCGGCCGGATCGCCGTAGACGTTGTAGGTGACGCCGTTGTCGCGGATCAGCCGCTGGCCCAAATCCCAGCGCCGCGCCAGTTCGTCCAGGCCAAGGCGGTTCATCCCCTCGATGAAGCCCTGCCAATGGGGACGGATGCCCACCCCCGGCGCCATCACCTCGTCATGGGCTCCGGGCGGCGGGCGGTAGACGGCATCGAAGGTCCAGGACGGACCCTCCACACGAGAGCGCAGGCGACGCGGTATTTTCCCCTCCCCCAAGTCGCGACGGTGTTAACGCCTATTGTAGCCTCAGGTCCAGTGTATTTGGGTAGTCGGGATGCACCGCGCCAGCCTCCACCCGCAGCGGCCCGTGGGAATGGCCGAAGGCGAAGAAGCGGGCCCGGCGCCGGGCCTCGGCCTCGTAGGAATTGACCGGGAAGGTGTCGTAGCTGCGCCCGCCCGGATGGGCCACGTGATAGGTGCAGCCGGCCACCGCCTCGCCGGTCCAGCTATCCACCAGATCGAAGACCAGGGGCGTGTGGACACCGATGGTGGGATGCAGGCACGACGCCGGCTTCCAGGCGCGATAGCGCAGTCCGGCCACCCACTCCCCCGAGGCCCCGGTGGGGGCGAGCGGCAGCCGGCGGCCGTGGCAGGCCACCACATAGCGGTCGCCCACCAGCCCGGTGACCTTGACCTGCAAGCGCTCCACCGAGGAATCCACATAGCGCACGGTGCCGCCGGCGCCGGGCTCCTCGCCCAGGACGTGCCAGGGCTCCAGCGCGGTGCGCAGCTCGATGCGCACGCCGCGATGGACCATGGCGCCCACCGCCTGGAAGCGGAATTCCAGATGGGGGGCGAACCACGCCTTGTCGAAGTGGATGCCGCCGGCCTCCAGCCATTCCAGCACCTCGTCCAGATCCTTCTCGATCCAGTGAGGCAGCATGAAGCGGTCGCGCAGGGATGAGCCGAAGCGCACCAGCTTCTCGATATAGGGCTCGTCCCAGAAGCGGGCCACCAGGGCGCGCAGAAGCAATTGCTGCACCAGACTCATGCGGGCGTGGGGCGGCATCTCGAAGGCGCGGAACTCCACCAGCCCCAGCCGCCCGGTGGGGCCGTCGGGAGAGTAAAGCTTGTCGATACAGATCTCGGTGCGGTGGGTGTTGCCGCTGGCGTCGGTCAGCACGTTCCTCAGCACCCGGTCCACCACCCAGGGCGCCACGCCGGTGCCCCGGTGCGGCAACTGGTTCAGCGCGATCTCCACCTCGTAAAGGGTATCGTCGCGAGCCTCGTCGACGCGGGGATGCTGGCTGGTGGGGCCGATGAACAGGCCGGAGAACAGGTAGGACAGACTGGGATGGTTCTGCCAGAAGCGGATCAGGCTGCCCAACAGGTCGGGGCGCCGCAGGAAGGGCGAATCGTCGGGCGTGGCGCCGCCCAGCACCATGTGGTTGCCGCCGCCGGTACCCACGTGGCGGCCGTCGGTCATGAATTTCTCGCTGCCCAGGCGCGAAAGGTGCGCCTCCTCGTAGAGCGCCAGGGTACCGTCCACCAGTTCCCGCCACGAGGACGCCGGCTGGACGTTGACCTCGATGACGCCGGGGTCGGGGGTGACCCGGACCACCCGGAGGCGCGGGTCATGGGGCGCGCCATACCCCTCGACATGCACCGGAGTCCCCAGGTCGGCGGCGGCGCCCTCGACGGCCTCGATCAGGTCCAGGTATTGCTCGGCGGTCTCCATGGGCGGCAGGAAGACATTGAGGTGGCCGTCCCTGGGCTGGATGCACAGGGCGGTGCGCACGTTGGGCGACACCAGGCCCCTGGCCGTTTCCCGCGGGCGCAAATCCACCGGCACCTGTTGCAGCACCTTGGCCGGCGGGGCGCCGCTGCCCGGCACCCGGCTGGTCATGGAGCGCTGGGGGTTTTTCGGCAATGCCCCACGCGCCTCGAACGGATCACGCCCGGAGTGGTAGGGATAGTCGGACTCGGCGATCCACGGCAGGGAATCCAGCGGCAGGCGAAAGCCCAGGGGCGAATCGCCCGGCAGGGTCAGCAGGCGGCCGTCGCGGGTCGGCCAGGGGCCGGTGACCCAGCGGTGGCCGTCCTTGGCCTGCCAGGGCTGCAACGGCAGCACCGTGCCGGTGGACTTGCCCAGGCCGTCGCGGAAGATGCGGGCCAGCCGGGCGCGCTCCTCCGGGTCCTTCAGGCGGTTGTCCTGGGGATCGACATTGGGCGGCAGCCCCTGCTCGCGCATCAGGTAGTGCAGCGGGTCCTCGTAGGCCGGCAGGGCGAAGGCCGGGTCGACGCCCAGACGCTCGGCCAGGCGCTCGGTGAAGGCCTGGGCCTGCTCGGGAGTCGGCGCATGGTCGGCCCCCTCACGGGCGATGAGGTCGGGGTCGCGCCACAGGGGCTCGCCGTCGTCGCGCCAGATCAGGGCGAAGGCCCAGCGCGGCAGGCTCTCGCCCGGATACCACTTGCCCTGGCCGTAGGTGATCAGGGCGCCGGGCGCGAAGCGGTCGCGCAGGCGGCGGATCAGGGTGTCGGCATGGGCGCGCTTGGTGGGGCCGACCGCGGAGGTGTTCCACTCCTCGCCCTCCATGTCGAAGGCCGAGACGAAGGTGGGTTCGCCGCCCTGGGTCAGGCGCACGTCGCCCGACGCCAGCTTCTCGTCCACCGCGTCGCCCAGCGCCAGGATGTCGCGCCACTGCGCCTCGGAATAGGGCTTGGTGACGCGCGGCGTCTCCAGCACCCGGGTCACGCCCATGTGGTGCTCGAACTCCACCTTGCACATCTCCACCGCCCCGGTGATGGGGGCGGCGCTGGTGGGATCGGGCGAGGCGGCCAGCGGGATATGCCCCTCGCCGGTCAACAGGCCCGAGGTGGGGTCCAGGCCGATCCAGCCGGCGCCGGGCAGGTAGACCTCGGTCCAGGCGTGCAGGTCGGTGAAATCCTCGGCCGCCCCGGCCGGGCCGTCCAGCGGCTTGACGTCGGGGACCAGTTGGATCAGGTAGCCCGACACGAAGCGCGCCGCCAGCCCCAGGCGGCGCAGGATCTGCACCAGCAGCCAGGCGGAATCGCGACACGACCCCTTCTTCAGGGCCAGGGTCTGTTCCGGGGTCTGGACGCCCGGCTCCATGCGGATGGTGTAGCTGATGTCCTCTTGCAGCCGCTGGTTCAGGGCCACCAGGAAATCGGCGGTCTGGGTCGGGCGGCTGATGTCGATGGAGGCCACGTAATCACCGAGCAGCGGCCCCGCCGCCTCGCACAGCCGGAACGGCTTCAGCTCGTGATCCAGCGTCGGATCGTAGGCGAAGGGAAAATGCTCGGCCTGGGGCTCCAGGAAGAAGTCGAAGGGATTGACCACCGACAGGTCGGCCACCAGGTCCACGTCCACCGTGAAGGACTCCACCTTCTCGGGGAAGACCAGCCGGGCCAGCCAGTTGCCCTGGGGGTCCTGCTGCCAGTTGATGAAGTGCCCCTTGGGCTCGATATCGAGGGAATAGGACAGCACCGGGGTGCGGGCATGGGGCGCCGGGCGCAGCCGCACCACTTGCGGCGAGAGGACGACCGGTCGGTCATACCTGTAGCTTGTGGTATGGCGCAGCTTGACGTGAATGCCCATGATCATCCGAACGAGAGTGGCACGATGCGATGGTTAGGGTAGCATAGAGGCACCCATCCGGCCGCAGCAAAAGCTTCATCTTTCAGCATGCTGCCATGCATGCCTTAAATTTGATCAATTCGAATTGGGACGGTAAGCTGGTTTTCGCGCCACGTCCGCGGGCGCCGAAAGGGGGAAAAACAATGACCCGGCCAAGAATCGCCCTGCCCGGCCCCGGCCTGCTGTCGGGCTACGATCCCACCGAGTATTTCTGCGAGATGCTGTCGCCCCGCGACGACGCCGCCGCCGAGCTGGCGGCTATCGCCGCCCGGCTGAACGCGCTCGACCCCGACGATTTGCGCCGCCGTGCCGCCCGGGCGGAAAAGGAGCTGTTCGACCTGGGCATCACCTTCACCGTCTATTCCGACAAGGACGCCATCGACCGCATCCTGCCCTTCGACGTGTTGCCCCGGGTGATCACGCCCGGCGAGTGGTCGCGCCTCGAGGCCGGCATCGTCCAGCGGGTCACCGCCATCAACCTGTTCCTCGCCGACCTCTACGGCGACCAGAATATCCTGGCCGACAAGGTGGTGCCCGCCGACCTGGTGCTGGGCAACGCCAACTTCCATTCGTTCATGCGCGGCATGAAGGTGCCGTGCGGCACCTATTCCCATGTCTGCGGCATCGACCTGATCCGCGACCAGCAAGGCCTGTTCCGGGTGCTGGAGGACAATGCCCGCACGCCGTCGGGCGTGTCCTACGTGGTCGAGAACCGCAACCTGATGCTGCAATGCTTCCCCGACCTGATGGAAGGCACCAGGGTGCGGGCGGTGGACGATTACGGCCTGATGCTGCGCCGGGCGCTGGAGGAAATCGCGCCCCAGGGCGTGGACGATCCCACCGTGGTGCTGCTGTCGCCCGGCATCTACAACTCGGCCTTCTTCGAGCACGTCTTCCTGGCCCGCGAGATGGGGGTGCCCCTGGTGGAAGGCCGCGACCTGGTGGTGGAGAACGACCGGGTCACCATGTTGACCACCACCGGGCGGGCGCCGGTGCACAGCATCTATCGCCGCATCGACGACGCCTTCCTCGACCCCAGGGTGTTCCGCCCCGATTCCATGCTGGGCGTGCCGGGGCTGATGGAGGCCTATCGCAAGGGCAACGTGTCCCTGGCCAACGCGCCGGGCACCGGTGTCGCCGACGACAAGGCGGTCTACGCCTACATGCCGCGCATCATCAAATACTACCTGGGCCAGGACGCCATCCTGCCCAACGTGGAGACCTTCATCTGCCGCGAGGCGGAAGGGCTGAAATACACCCTCGACAACCTGGAGCACCTGGTGGTCAAGCCGGTGGGCGAATCGGGCGGCTACGGCATGATCCTGGGACCCAAGGCGACGCGGTCCGAGATCGACGAATTCCGCGCCAAACTGAAGGCCGATCCCGCCAACTACATCAGCCAGCCGATGATCGGCCTGTCGGTCTCGCCCACGCTGACCGACAAGGGCACCCAGCCCCGCCACGTGGACTTCCGCCCCTTCGCGGTGACCGGCGCCTCCACCAGGGTGCTGGCCGGCGGCCTGACCCGGGTGGCCATGAAGGAGGGGTCGCTGGTGGTCAACTCGTCCCAGGGCGGCGGATCGAAGGATACCTGGGTGCTGGCGGGGGACGCGTAAAATGACCGAGCTTCTGGCGCGCAACGCCGATTGCATCACCTGGCTGGCCCGCTACATGGAGCGGGCCGAGAACCTGGCCCGCATCCTGGGGGTGGCCGAGACCTTCGCCCGCGACCGGGCCGGCCGCAACTGGCGGGCCGTCGTGCAGATCAACGCCGACGAGGAACGCTTCTTCGCCCGCCACCGCGAGGCCGACGCCCGCACGGTGCCGCATTTCTATATCCTGGACCCGGACAATCCCAACTCGATCCTGTCCTCGGTCAAGGCGGCGCGCGAGAACGCGCGGACGCTGCGCCCCATGATCTCCATCGAGATGTGGCGCCAGATCAACCGCATGAACAGCTGGATGGCGGGCCTGTCGTCCAACGCCGTGGCGCCGGCCAATCTCGCCGCCCTGTGCGAGGAGATCAAGGAGGCCTGCCAACTGCACGTGGGCATCACCGAGGGCACCTTCTACCGCGACCAGGCCCATTACTTCTATCACCTGGGCAAGTCCGTCGAGCGCGCCGACCAGACCACCCGCCTCCTGGACATCAAGTACCACACCTTGCTGCCGCGTCCCGAGGACGTGGGCTCGGCCCTGGATATCAGCCACTGGAACGCCTTGCTCAAGGCGGTGGCCGGCTATCAGGCGTCGCGCCGGGTGATGGCGGGCAAGATCACGCCGCGCTCGGTGGCGGCCTTCCTGCTGTTCTCGGATTCCTTCCCACGCTCGGTAATCCTGTGCGTGCGGCAAATGGACTGGCTGCTGTCCCAATTGCGCACCCGCTACCACCTGCGCGGCGGCGTCAAGGCGCTGGAGCTGCTCGACGAATTGCGCGCCGCGCTGACCGACCAGACCATCGATCAGGTCATCGATCTGGGATTGCACGAGTTCATCGACTGGGTGCAGCGCCAACTGATGTTGATCTTCGCCGAGATTCAGGAGAGCTTCTGCGTATCGCGTCAGCCGCAGTGATAGCCCCCCCATGACCGGACCATTGTCGCATCTGCGCGTTCTCGATCTCAGCCGGGTTCTGGCCGGGCCCTGGGCGGGCCAGTTGCTGGCCGACATGGGGGCCGAGGTGATCAAGGTGGAGCGGCC
>JAVBXM010000235.1 GCA_030824585.1 Phaeospirillum sp.
CGGGGCGCGCATGGCGGCGCTGGAGCCGGGGCGCTGCACCCTGGAAATGCCCACCCGCCCCGACCTCGCCCAACAGCACGGCTTCGTCCATGCCGGGGCGACCACCACCCTGGCCGACACCGCCGCCGGCTATGCCGCCTTTTCCCTGATGCCGGCCGGTTCGGCGGTGCTGACCACCGAATTCAAGGTCAACCTGCTCAGCCCGGCCAAGGGCGAGAAGCTGGTGGCCCGCGCCGAGGTGCTGAAGCCCGGCCGCACCCTGATCGTGGTGCGCGCCGATGTCTTTGGCGTCGAGGACGGCAAGGAGACCCTGGCCGCCACCATGCTGGCCACCATGATCTGCCTGGCGGGCGCGTCCGACCCGGCCTGATTTCCCCCTACCGGAGAGGCCCCATGCCCCAGCCCGACCATATCGTCCGTATCGCCCTGCCCGAGGCCAAGGACTATCCCGAGGACATCGCCGCCTACTTCGCCAAGTGCGACGAGAAGCTGGGCATGCGGCCCAACGTGCTGCAGGCCTATACGGCGCGGCCCGAGAAGTTCCGCACCTTTTCCCGCTTCTACAACCAGTTGATGCTGGCCGAGGATTCCGGCCTCTCCAAGCTGGAGCGCGAGATGATCGCCGTGGTCGTGTCCTCGGCCAACCGCTGCTACTACTGCCTGGTGGCCCATGGGCAGGCGCTGCGCCAGTTGTCGGGCGACCCGCAACTGGGCGAGATGCTGGCCATGAATTACCGGGTGGCGGAGTTGCCGCCGCGCCAGCGGGCCATGCTGGACTACGCCTGGAAGCTGACCAAGACCCCCCACGATATCGCCGAGGCCGACCGCACGGCGCTGCGCGAGGCGGGCTTCGCCGATGCCGACATTTTCGACATCACCGACACCGCCGCCTTCTTCAATTACACCAACCGCATGGCCCACGGGCTGGACATGATGCCCAATCCGGAATACCACGGGATGAACCGCTGACGTTTCGTTGAGGGCATCATGAAAACGCGGATGATCGTTGCCGCCCTGGTCGCCTTGACCTGGGCGGGAGAGGCCTTGGCCGAACAGGTGCGGCTGACCTTCCTGCACGTCAACGACATCTACGAATACCGGCCCGTCGAGGGCAAGGGCGGGCTGGCCGAGCTGCTGACCGTGCTGGAGCGCGAGCGCGGCCGCAATCCCAACCCGGTCTTCACCTTCGGCGGCGACCTGCTCAGCCCCTCGCTGGCGTCCAACATCACCAAGGGCGCCCACATGGTGGAGTTCTTCAACGCCCTTGCCCCGGTGGCCGCCGTGCCCGGCAACCACGAGTTCGATTTCGGCACCGAGAATTTCGTCACCCAGATCAAGGCCTCGACCTTCCCCTGGGTGGGGTCCAACATCGGCGGCGTCGAAGGCGTGAAGCCCTCGCTGCTGACTGAAATCGGTGGGGTCAAGGTGGGCTTCCTGGGCGTGCTGACCCGCCAGACCAGCCGCATGTCCACCACCTCGGGCGCCACCTTCGCCGACGAGCGGGCCACCGCCGAGGCCACCGTCGGCCGGTTGCGGGCGGCGGGCGCCGAACTGGTGGTGGCGCTGACCCATCTGGACCTGGACGACGACCGCAAGCTGGCCAACGCGGTCAAGGGCGTCGACCTGGTGCTGGGCGGCCACGACCACGACCCCGTCAGCATCTTGGAGAACGGACCGCTGGTGCTGAAGGCCGGCCACGACGCCCATTGGGTCGGCGTGGTGGACCTGCTGGTCGACCGCCCCGATGCCGGCGCGACCGGCCCCACCACCGTGACGACCGAGGGCTGGCGCTTCCTGCCGGTGGCGGGCGTCGCCCCCTCCCCCGCCCTGGCGGCGGCGGTGGCCAAGACCGATTCCCTGATGGGCGAGGCGCTGGACGCCCCGCTGGCCAAGCTGGCCACCGCCATGGACAGCCGCACCACCACGGTGCGGGGCGAGGAGGCGGCCCTGGGCAATCTGGTGGCGGACGCGCTTCGCGCCCATTTCGGCGCCGACGTGGCCCTGATCAATGGCGGCGGCCTGCGCGGCAATCGCCAGTACCAGCCGGGGTCCAGCCTGACGCGCCGCGACCTGCTGTCCGAGATGCCGTTCGGCAACACGGTGATGATGCTCGAGGTCAGCGGCGCCCAACTGCTGAGTGTGCTGGAATACACCCTGGCGGCGGTGGAGACCAAGGCCGGCCGTTTCCCCCAGGTCTCGGGCCTTTCCCTCCGCTACGATCCCGCCAGGCCGGCCGGCAAGCGCATCGTCCAGGCCCGCATCGGCGGCAAGCCGCTCGACCCCAAGCGCCCCTACCGCCTCGCCACCACCGATTACCTGGCGGGCGGCGGCGACGGCTATCAGGCGCTGAAGGACGGCAAGGTGCTGGTCAACGCCGAGGCGGCGCCACTGCTGGTCAACGTGGTCAGCGACTACGTGGTGGCCAAGGGCAATGTGGCGCCCAAGGTGGAGGGCCGGGTGGTGGCGGTGCGGTAGACACCCGCCACAGCACGGGTTGTGCACCAATCGTTCTCCCTGTAGTCTCCCGGCCATGTCCGCGCCGTCCCGCATATTGCTGCCCCATGTCCCGGTGCTGGTCGCCGGGGTTCGGGGCGCGGTGGCGCTGGAGCCCGACGGCGAGTTCCGCCGCCTGAGCCGCAGCGAGGCGGCCCGCTATGCCCGCAACGAAAGCCCGCTGGTCTGCCACGGTCCGGCGGTGGCGGCCCGGCTGGGCGTCGACGACTTCTTGCGTCTCGATATCTTGGAACTCTTCGCCTTCGTGCGCCCCGCCCGCTTCTGCCTGCCGACGCCGCGCGGCATGGCCGAGGCCATGGGCCTACCCCATCCCGCCGATCTGGAGGACGAGGCCGAGGCGCTGATGACCTCGGTCCGCCGCCTGCTGGAGGAACTGGCGGCCCGCACCGCCGCCGATACCGCCGCCAGGGCCGTCGACACGCGGGGACTGGCCTGGATGATGGCGCGCGGCGGCTGGGGCTGGGGCAACGCGGTGCTGGCCGCCCTGGGCGTCCAAGGTGATTCCGGGCGGGGCGGCGGAGCGCTTCGCGTCTGGGACCGCTTGCCCGAATGGAGCGAATACGCCCCCGAACCGCCACCCGGCAACATTCCGGTCGACCCGGCCGAAACCCGCGCCCGCCTGGCCCAGATGCTGGGCGAAGGCGCCGAGCAGCGCCCCACCCAGGCCGATTACGCCTCGGCGGTCAGCCGCGCCTTCCTGCCGCGCGAGGCCGAGGGCCATCCCCATCTGGTGCTGGCCGAGGCCGGCACCGGCACCGGCAAGACCCTGGGCTATATCGCCCCGGCCGGGCTGTGGGCCGAGAAGAACGGCGCGCCGGTCTGGATTTCCACCCACACCCGCAACCTGCAACGCCAGTTGGACGGGGAATTGGACCGCCTGTTCCCCAACGCCGCCGACAAGGCGCGCAAGGTGGTGATCCGCAAGGGCCGCGAGAACTACGCCTGCCTGCTGAACTACGAGGAGATGGTCGGCCGCAACCGCAACCAGGATGTCGCCGCCGTGGGCCTGATGGCCCGCTGGCTGCTGGCGACCCGGGACGGCGACATGGTGGGCGGCGACTTCCCCGGCTGGCTGGTCGAAGTGCTGGGCCGCGCCCGCACCCTGGGCATCGCCGACCGGCGGGGCGAGTGCATCTTTTCCGCCTGCCCCCATTACCGCAAATGCTTCATCGAGCGCGCCGTGCGCCGGGCGCGCCGCGCCGATATCGTGGTGGCCAACCATGCCCTGGTGATGATCCAGGCCGCCCTGGGCGGGCTGGATGACGGCAGCCAGCCCACAAGGCTGGTGTTCGACGAGGGCCATCACGTCTTCGACGCCGCCGACGCCGCCTTTTCCGCCCATCTGACCGGCCTGGAGGCCGCCGAGGTGCGGCGCTGGGTCCTGGGGCCCGAGGGCGAGGCGGTCAGCCGCTCGCGCGCCCGGGGGCTGCACCGCCGCGCCGAGGATCTGGTGGGCGGTTCGGAAGAGGCCATCCAATCCCTGGATGCCGCTCTGGCCGCCGCCCGCGCCCTGCCCGGCCCCGGCTGGCTGGTGCGTATTACCGAGGGCGAGCCCCAGGGGCCGGCGGAAGCCTTCCTGGCCCTGGCCCGCCGCCAGGTCTATGCCCGCGCCGCCCATCCCGATTCCCCCTATAGCCTGGAGACCGAGACCACCGCCCCGGTCGAGGGGCTGGCCGAAGCGGCCGGAGCCCTGGCCGCCGCCCTGGGGCGCGTCGCCCTGCCGCTGCAGGTGCTGGGCAAGGCGCTGGCCGCCCTGCTGGACGACGAGGCCGCCGAACTGGACTCCTCCACCCGATCGCGCATCGAAGGCATCTGCCGCTCCATCGAGCGCCGGGTGCTGATGCCGCTGGCCGGGTGGAAAGGCATGCTGGACGGGATTGTCGCGGGAACCGGGGGACATGGGGCTGGCGGGGCGGCCACGCCCCCCGGTTCCAATCAATATGTCGACTGGTTCTCGGTGGACAGGATCGACGGCCGCGACATGGACGTGGGCATGCACCGCCACTGGATCGATCCGACCCGCCCCTTCGCCAAGGCGGTGGTGGAACCGGCCCACGGCATCGTGGTGACCTCGGCGACCCTCAAGGACGGGTCTGGCGACGTGGAGACCGACTGGCGGGCCGCCGAGCGGCGCACCGGGGCCATCCACCTGCAATCGCCGCCGATCCGCGCCGAGGTGGCCTCGCCCTTCGACTATCCCGCCCGCACCAAGGTGTTGATCGTCACCGACGTGCGCAAGGACGACATGGACCAGGTGGCGGCCGCCTATCGCGAGCTGTTCCTGGCGGCGGGCGGCGGGGCGCTGGGCCTGTTCACCGCCATCTCGCGGCTCAAGGCGGTGCACAAGCGCATCAGCGCGCCGCTCGAGGATGCCGGCCTGCCGCTGCTCGCCCAGCACCTGGACAACATGGACACCTCGACCCTGGTGGATATCTTCCGCGCCGAGGAGCATTCGTGCCTGCTGGGCACCGACGCGGTGCGGGACGGTGTCGACGTGCCGGGACGCTCGCTGCACCTGATCGTCTTCGACCGGGTGCCGTGGCCGCGCCCCGACATCTTGCACAAGGCGCGGCGCGCCGAGTTCGGCGGCCGGGCCTATGACGACATGATCACCCGCCTGCGTCTCAAGCAGGCCTTCGGCCGGCTGGTGCGCCGCGCCGACGACCGGGGAGTCTTCGTCCTGCTGGACCCCATGATGCCGTCGCGGCTGTTCGGCGCCTTCCCCCCCGGTATCGAACCGCTCAAGGTCGGTCTGGCCGAA
The DNA here is from genome assembly GCA_030824585.1 of Phaeospirillum sp. Lineage (GTDB taxonomy): Bacteria > Pseudomonadota > Alphaproteobacteria > Rhodospirillales > Magnetospirillaceae > Phaeospirillum. The sequence goes on from JAVBXM010000235.1 coordinate 5,276, forward strand.
GCGGTGCGCCAATGCCGCGACCTGCTGGGGGCACCGGATGCGTAAAATTTTATGAAAACTTGGTCGCTTTTTTCCTAGATTCGTAGGTATTATTTTCTACTTCTATTGAATAGGTCTTTGCCCGTAGATTACTCGTTGGTATAATCAAATTCATGAACCGAGTGGCAAGAATGCCGGCTCGGCGCATTGCAAAGACGAGGCGTCCATGACGCTGCGAACCCCAGACTGCAACTTCCGATTGGTCTCGGACACCGGACAAAAACTGATCGACGCCTCGAATTCCGATGCGCTGATCGGATTCACCCGCGAGATTCTGGCCTGTCCGCGCCTGCGGATCTGCGAGTTCGGCGATTACTGCACCATCCTCAGCGCATCGCTGCTGGCCGAGCACGGCCGCCACCCTCACGACATGATTCCCGGCTGACTTTCGCCCTATCACCGTTGACAACCATGCCTAAAGTCACATCTGATTAAGGGTGGGAAATGCCTTTGGCATGTATGCAGGGCGGGGGCAGGAATGATCGTATGGCGCGATGCCATGTCGGTGGGCGCACCGGCACTGGATGCCGATCACAAGAAGCTGATCGACCTGATCAATCTGACCGAGCAGTGGATCGGCCAGGATAACTGGCGTCAGGTCTCCACCATCACCGACGAGCTTCTGCGCTACGTAGACGAGCATTTCCGCCGCGAGGAAGCGGTGATGGCCGCCACCAGATATCCCGAGATCGAGCAGCACAAGAAAGGGCACGAGGCCCTGGCCTTCAAGGCCAAGCTGCTGCACGACAAGTTCAAGGCCGCCACCCTGGACGAGGATTTGAAGACCTGTTCCCAGGTGCTGGTCCGGGTGCTGACCGATTGGCTGGTCACCCACATCCTCAAGGAGGACATGCGATACAAGTCCTTCATTCCCAGGAAGACGCCATCGCCGCCGCCGCCCGTCCCGGCCATGGAGATGTATTCCGGCCTGCCGCCCAAGAATGAGGACGACGCCGAGCGTCGGGCCCGGCGCGAGGCCCGTAACAAGGACATCGAGTACGAGCTGCCGCCCAACCTCGCCCACCTGCTGAAGCGCCTGGAATACGTGGTGCCGGAACTTCCCGCCCCCGCCCGCAAGTTCGAGAACTTCGAGAGGCTGTGCGAGGCGGCCATCGGCCGGCGCATCGACAAGGTGCTGGTATTCTTCCAGCGCCACAACCCGGCGCTGCAACGGGAATTGCCGCCGTTCTTCCTGTCCTCGCCCGAATTCGCCGAGAAGTTCAAGGCGGCGGTCACCAAGTTCATCTTCCCGACCATCTGGGAAAGCCGCAACATCCGCATGCTGGCCACCAGCTACGAATGGGCCGAGGACGACACCGACAGCTTCTGGGACCACGTCACCAAGCCGCTGGAGGACAGCATCCTGCAGGGCTGGAACTCCGGCTGGGACGAGTTGAGGCTGGTCGAGACCAAGAAGCCCGACGGCACCAAGGTGTTCCAGGTCAAGGACAACACCAAGGCGCTGCGCGAGATGCTCGCCCCCTCGACGCCCGAGGCCTACGACATCCCCAAGATCGGCAATCGCGAGATCGAGACGCTACGCTCGCTGCTCGACCCCAAGAACGACTGGTGGAAACGCCTCAACCACGCCTGGCGCATCTGCCATGACCTCTACGAGCAGGAAAAGGACCCGCGCATCTTCCAGCAAAAGGCCCGCGAGGGCGCGCTGCGCGACAACCTGCTGGCCGCCTTCGCCCGCTTCCCGCCGGAATGGGGCGACTTCCTGGTGCTGGCCTGCCACCGGGTGTTCCCACGCATCTCCAGCGCCTTCCTGGAGAGCTTCGTCGCCAATTTCGGCACCACCGAGCCCCAGCGCGAACTGCACGTGCCCTACACGGTGCGCTATCTCCGCCAGGTCAAGGAAGACCCCGACATCTGGCTGCACGAGCGCAATGCCGAGCAGGAATGGCAGAGCCAGATGAAGGAACTCTCCAACTACCTCGCCCACCGCGAGGCGGAAGAGGTCGAAAGGCGCCGCTGAGGCCAACCGGCGTCCCGCCCGCATTTCCGACGGAGCGGCATGCCGAGCGCCATGATTGACGCCGCCGCCCCCCGGGACTAGCTTTCCGCTCTTGTTTTGTTGAATGGAAAGTAGAACCCATGTCCTCCGATACCAGCGCCCTTGCCCGCTCCGCTACCGCTTGGCCCTTCCAGGAAGCCCGCGCCCTGCTGGACGAGCGTCTGAAAGGCAAAGCGCCGGACAAGGGCTACGTGCTGTTCGAGACCGGCTACGGCCCGTCGGGTCTGCCCCATATCGGCACCTTCGGCGAAGTGGCGCGCACCACCATGGTGCGCCGCGCCTTCTCGCTGCTGGCTCCCGAGATTCCCACCCGCCTGTTCGCTTTTTCCGACGACATGGACGGGCTGCGCAAGGTGCCCGACAACATCCCCAACAAGGAGATGATCGCGCCGCATCTGGGCAAGCCCCTGACCAGCATTCCCGATCCCTTCGGCACCCATGAAAGCTTCGGGCACCACAACAACGCCCGCCTGCGCAGCTTCCTCGACACCTTCGGCTTCGAATACGAATTCCAGTCGGCCACCGACTGGTACAAGTCGGGCCGCTTCGATGCCGCCCTGCTGGGCGTGCTCAAGCACTACGACGAGGTGATCAACGTAGTGCTGCCGACGCTCGGCGACGAGCGCCGCGCCACCTATTCCCCCTTCCTGCCCGTCTGCCCGGAAACCGGCATCGTGCTGCAGGTCCCGGTGGTCGAGCGCAACGTCGAGGCCGGCACCATCGTCTACCGCCGCGAGGACGGCAAGCTGGTGGAGACCCCGGTCACCGGGGGGCTGTGCAAGCTGCAGTGGAAGGCCGATTGGGGCATGCGCTGGGTGGCCTTGGGCGTCGATTACGAGATGAGCGGCAAGGACCTGATCCCCTCGGTCCAGTTGTCGACCCGCATCGCCTCCATCCTGGGCGGCCGCGCCCCCATGAACCTGACCTACGAGCTGTTCCTGGACGACCAGGGCCAGAAGATCTCCAAGTCCAAGGGCAACGGCCTGGCGGTGGAGGACTGGCTGAAGTACGCGCCGCAGGAATCCCTGGCCCTGTTCATGTACCAAAAGCCCAAGACCGCCAAGCGCCTGCACTTCGACGTCATCCCGCGCGCCGTGGACGAGTACCTGGCCTATCTGGGCAAGTTCCCCTCCGAGGAGCCGGGCAAGAAGCTGGACAACCCGGTATGGCACATCCACGGCGGCAAGCCGCCGGCCGAGGACGCCCACCTGTCGTTCAACATCCTGCTGAACCTGGTCAGCGTCTGCCATTCCGACGATCCGGCGGTGATCTGGGGCTTCATCAAGCGCTACGCCCCGGGCGCCGCGCCGGAAACCGCCCCGATCCTGGGCGGGCTGGTGGGCTACGCCATCGCCTATTACCGCGACTTCGTGCTGCCCAACAAGAAGTACCGCAAGGCCACTCCCGACGAAGTGGAGGCCTTCGGCGCGCTGAAGACCGGCCTTCAGGCCCTGTCCGCCGAGGCCACCGCCGAGGACATCCAGAACCTGGTCTACGAGATCGGCAAGCGCCCCTGCTTCGCCGACCTCAAGGCATGGTTCAAGGCCTGCTACGAGGTGCTGCTGGGCAACGACCAGGGGCCGCGCATGGGCAGCTTCATCAAGCTGTTCGGCGTCGCCGAGACCATCGCCCTGCTGGACAAGGCGATCAACGGCCAGGATATGTAAGTCAGCGCCCATATTGGGCTATCGCCCAAGCCCATCCGGGGCTAATGCCCCGGACCCCTTTTCTATTTATCAATGAAAGGGAGGCTTGGAGGCATCGCCTCCAAGCGGGGCCGGGGCGGCAGCCCTGCAATGGATCAGGGGTCCCGGTGCAGGGCCAGCCACACGGTGGGCTGGTCCGGTGCCGTCCATTCCACCCGGTGGCGGCAATGGGCCGGCAGCAGCATCCAGTCGCCGGGGGTCAGGGCGTGGGCGTGCTCGTCGCCCTCGATGCGCAGCATGGCGGCGCCCCTGATCACCACCACCCACTCGTCGTCGTCCTGGTCCAGCCACTGGCCTTCGGGGGTGCTCTGGCCGTTGGAGACGATGCGCAGCAGGCGGAAACGCCCGCCGTCCAGCAAGGTATCGAACCGCTCCGCCTCGAAGTCGTCGTCCGGCATGTGATCGAACAGGCTTCCGGCGGCGGGCGGCGAGTTCATCCCTCGCTCTCCGTCTTCTTCTTGCCCCCGATCCTGGGCTCCTCGCCCCGGATCAGGCGGATGATGTTGGCCTTGTGGCGGTAAAAGCCCATCACCGCCAGCCCGGCGGCCATCAGGGCGTATTCCGGCCCGGCGAAGTACAGGGCGAAGCCGGGCGAAGCGGCCAGGGCGATCAGCGCCGACAGCGACGAAATGCGGAAAATGGCGGCACTGACCAGCCATGTGCCGATGCAGGCCAGTCCCACCGGCCACGCCGCCGCCAGCAGGGTGCCGATGGTGGTGGCGACGCCCTTGCCGCCCTTGAAGCCCAGCCAGACGGGGAAATTGTGGCCCAGCACCGCGGCGAAGCCGGCCACCGGGACCATGTCGCGGCCCAGCAGAACCCAGACCAGCCCCACGGCGATGGCGCCCTTGCCGCCGTCCAGCAGCAGGGTGGCCAGCGCGAGGCCCTTGCGACCGGTGCGCAACACATTGGTGGCGCCGATATTGCCCGAGCCGATCTGGCGGATATCGCCCAGCCCGGCCAGCCGGGTCAGCACAAGGCCGAAGGGGACCGAGCCCAGCAGGTATCCGCCGAGGGCGGCGAGGATGAGGGAGATCATGCGGTTGCCCCCTCCCCGGCCC
>JAVBXM010000130.1 GCA_030824585.1 Phaeospirillum sp.
CGACGTCCTGGGCGGCGGCGATGGCCCGGTCGGCCAGTTCCGAGGCCGGCATCTTGATCGGGGTGATGCGGGCCAGGGCCTGGCCTTCGCCGTCACCGGCGGCACCCGGCAGGGCCGCCGGCTTCAGCTTCTCGAGGACCTTTTCCACCTCTTCCAGGCAGGTGGCGGCAGTCTCGACGATGGGCGTGAAGCCGTGGGAGGTGACCAGGCGGTTCAGGTAGGCATGGGTGCCGGCGGCATAAAGAACGGCGTCGTGCCCGTCGCCCGCATCCTTGACGAACTTGCGGACGCGGTGGGGAATGCGTCGCAGGATGCCCTGCCGGCGGTTGGACAGGACCTTGAAGTTCATCACCTCGAACAGCAGGTCCGCGTGCCGTTTGGGATGCAGGCTTTCGAACAGCCATTCGATCAGGCTGATCTCGCCGAATTCAAGGACCAGGAAGGTCTGCTGGGTCTTCTGCCAGTCGGAGATGAAGGCGTGGATGGCGGCCAGCTGCGCCGCCATCTCGTCTTCGAAGGTGATGGGATCGAGCATGCGCCATGCCCGGTCCGTGGTCAGCGGCAGGCGGGTCGGCAGGCCGAATTCCCGGCTGAGGCGCTGCGCGACGCCCAGCAGCGCCCGGCTTTGCAGTCCTGTCCCCCCCTGGGGCGCGAAGCAGTCGCGGACCAGGTCGGACGCCCGGAAATCGTCGGTGGGCGACGGCTCGGACAGCAGCGTCGCCAGGGCCGACAGGTCGGCGGGCAGGATCGGGTCGCCCTTGTCCGGCACCTCGGCCAGCGCCGTGGCGACGATGGCGTGGGCCTTGCCTTCCTCCATGTCGGGGCCGGCGGGGGCGGAAACCTCACGCGGCGGGCCGTGGAAGGCCATGGTGCCGCGCTGGCGGTCCCCCTCGGCGGTGACCGGGGCGAAGGCGGAGCGCAACCCGCCCATCAGGCCGGTCCAGGGCGAGACCAGGATACGGCATACGGTGCCCAGGGGGCCGGATTGGGGAAGTTTGGACGAAAGCCCCGTCAGGGCGGAGATGGAGTCGCGCAGCGCCCCCTTGGACCAGGCGATCAGGCGCTCGGCCATCAGGGCCGGCGGCAGGTCGCGGGCATGCGGGAGCAGGGAAATGGGGGCTTCCGGTCCGGCGGGCGGCACGGCCGGTTCGTGGCGGCGCCGGGCGGCCCGCAGGGCAAGGCGCTCGAACGGGGTCAGGTGCCTCGGCGGCCGGGATTCGGGACGAGTTTTCCTCCAGCGCGGCGTCAAGGCCATGCGCTTGGTGGAAAACTTACCCTTACTACCGCCCTTAAGCTTCATAACGATGCTTGTCCGACTGGAGGTTCCCGAACCCCACCTGTCGCTTCCTTCCCGGATTCCCCGTCAAGGAGGGAATTTCCTTCATACACGTTACGCCAGAGATTTTAATAGTTTATGTCTCGGCCGCAAATATTCCAGCCTATCCCAAAAGGTTGTGGTTTGGGGTGGGAAACCCGGTGGATCGGCCTCTTGGCCGCCAGGGCGGAAGGTCCATTCAATGGGCTTGCCGGGGGGGGCGGGCATGCTATGGTTGCGGCCTCGGGCGGGGGAGAACAATGATCCCGGGTTTTGGCCGTTTCATCTTCCGGGTTGTCCTGGTGTCGCTGATGGCGGCGGCGCCCATGAGGGTGGGTGCCGAAACCCCGGGCTCCGGCCCCATCCGGGTGGGGTTGCTGCCCACCATCGCCACGCTCAGCCTGCTCAATCTTTACGATCCCCTGCGCCAGCACCTGCAGCAGGCCCTTGGCCGCCCGGTGGAGCTTTACACCGCCGCCAGCTTCCAGGCCTATCTGGACGACGTGCAGGCCGAGGAATTCGACGTGCTGGTCGCCGCGCCCCATTTCGGGGTGCTGGCCTATGACCGCGGCTATGTGCCGCTGTACCACTACGACCAGGAGCTGACGCCGCTGATCGTGGTACCCAAGGGCAGCGACCTGCGCGAGGCGGCGCAGTTGCGCGGCCGGCGCATCCTGACCGCTGACCGGCTGGCAGCCCTGTCGGTGGTGGCGGAAACCTGGCTGTGGGTCGACTACCACCTGCGGGCGGGAACCGATTACGACCTGCGCGAGGTCAGCAGCCATGCCACCGCCATCCGGGCGGTGGCCATCGGCGACGCCGACGCGGCCATCAGCAGCCCGTCGGTGCTGCAGCAGATCTCCGGCGACATGCGCGACCGCGTGGTGTCCTTTCCCAGCCGCCTGCGCATGCCCCATCAGTTCATCCTGGCCCATGCCCGGCTGGGGAACGAGACCGTCCAGGTCATTCGGGACGCGCTGGGCCGCCTCGGCGATACCGAGCGGGGCAAGGCCTTCTTCAAGGCCGGCGGCTTCAAGGGGCTGGTTCCCGTCGAGGTCGACGACATCGAGCGGGCGCGCCCCTACGCCGAAATGATCCGTCACAAGAGCAGGAGTGGGAATTGAGCTTCGGCTACTCGCGCCCTCCATCCGTCCGGCCGATCAATTCGCTCCGCCTCCGCCTGCTGGCGCTCAGCGTGGTGGTCGAGGTGGTCATGCTGACCCTGCTGGTGGCCAACGGCGTGCGTCTGATCGAGACCCATCTGGGCGCCAGCACCGAGCTCAGGCTGCAGGCGCAGGAAGCCTCGTTCAACATCACCCTGGCCGGCCAATTGGCCGAGCGCGACTACGCCGCCCTGCAAAGCATCGTCGAGGGCTGGGGCTCGTCCAGGAGCATCACCTACATGGTGGTGACCAACAGCGGCGGAACGGTGGTGGCCGCCTGGGGGCGGGACGCGGCGGCGCCGCTGCCGCCCGCCGACAAGGTGCTGTCCGCCGATCTGGACGAGTACCGGGGCGCCTTCGACATCGTCTTCCTGGGGCAGCGCTACGGCGAGGCGCGCTATGGCCTGGACACCACCTTCCTCGGCGTCGCGCGGCGCGAATTGCTGCATCAGAGCGTCGGCATCGCCATCGGCGAGGTGGTGCTGACCGTCACCTTGCTGGCCGCCATCGGCTATTGGCTGACCCGCCATCTCGACCTGCTGACCCGGGCGTCGCTCAAGGTGGCGGGCGGCGATTTCTCCATCCGTCTCAAGCTGGAGGGCAAGGACGAGATCGCCGTGCTGACCCAGGCCTTCAACTCCATGTCCAGCGCGGTGGAATCGCGCATCCTCGATCTGGACGAGAGCCAGAAGCGCTTCCGCGCCATCGCTGACTACACCTATGCCTGGGAGAACTGGTTCGACGCCGACGGCCATCTGCGCTGGGTCAACCCGGCGGTGGAGCGCATCACCGGCTATACCGTCGCCGAATGCCACGCCATGGCGGACTTTCCCCTGCCCATGGTGGTCGAGGAGGACCGCCCCCAGGTGCGCGACTTCCTGGCGGCCGCCAAGGGCGGCCGGTCGGGCCATGACATGGAGTTCCGCGTGCAGACCAAGGCGGGCGGGACCCAGTGGGTCGCCATGTCGTGGCAACCCATCTTCGACGGGGCGGGCGAGCCGCTGGGCTCGCGGTCGTCCATCCGCGACGTGACGGTCCAAAAGCACAGCGCCGAACTGCTGGTGGAAGCCAAGGCGGAACTGGAGCGCATGCTGTTCGCCGCCTCCCACGATCTGCAGGAGCCGATCCGCTACATCCTGGCCTATACCCAGCGTCTGGACCGCGAGTTCGGCGGCGACCTGCCCGAGCGGGCGGTCAGCAGCATGAACTTCATCCGCGAAGGGGCCAACCAGCTCAGCCTGCTGGTCAAGGGCCTGGTGGACTATACCCGCTCCAACCGCCCCATGGCCGCCTTCGCGCCGGTGGATTGCCGCCGGGTGGTGGAACAGGCCATCGCCGATTGCCGCGCCATGTCGGCCGGGACCAACGCCCAGTTCCGGGTGGGCGACCTGCCGACCGTCCATGCCGATCCGGTGCTGCTGTTCATCCTGTTCGAGAACCTGATCAGCAACGCCATCAAGTTCGTGCGGTCCGACGTGGTGCCGCAGGTGGCGATCACCGCCGAGGCCGAGGGGGATGGCTGGCGCATCGACATCGGCGACAACGGCATCGGCATCGATCCGCAATACCTGCAGACCATCATCCGGCCGTTCTCGCGCCTGCATTCCCGCTCCACCTTCCCCGGCGCCGGCCTGGGACTGGCCTCGGCCCTGAAAGTGGCCAAGATGCACGGCGGGCGGCTGTGGCTGGAATCCGTACCGGGGGTGGGAACCACCGTGCACATCTGGCTGCCCACGGCGGCACAGCCGGAAGCCTAGGGTGCGGGCGGGACGCCCGCGCTCCAAGGAATAGTGCGGTTCGGAGCGCGGGCGTTCTTACTCTGCCGTCCGCAGTTCGGGCGGCGCGCGGAAGCTGAAATGGGCCGGTGCCGCCATCACGGCGGCGCGGGTGCGGGCGAAGGCGGCCTTCAAATCCTCGGGCAGGCGGTTTTCGCCACCGGCGGCGCGGGCGATCTCCACCAGGGACGGCGCGCCCTTCTCGCCGCCGGTCACCGCCATGGCGTGGCTCCTGGCGGCGAACATCAGGTCGTGGATCAGGGTCCGCTTGTTGGCCGCCACCGCCTGACGGGCGCCGGCCAGGGCCGCCTCGGCGCCCAAGGCGGCGAACAGGGTGACGCGGTGATGGGGATCGATGCCCGACGGCGACAGATGGCCGTAGGCCGACAGTTCCACCTCGACCGCACCCTTCAACTCGCGGGCCAGGGAGCGGATGGCGGCGCGGTAATCGGCATAGGCCTCGAGCACGGCGACGATGGCGCCGGTATCGGCGGGCAGCACGATGTTGATGTCGGTCGACGTGCTCCAGGGCTTCAGCTTGCCGGGCTGGACCACGCGCGCCTTGGTGCGGGCCAGATCGGGGGCGCCCTCGCGGATGGCGCGGAAGGTCTCCATCTCGGCACCCGACGAGAAGCCGACGCCGAAATCGATCATCACGCCGCCGATGGTCTCGGTCTCGGGATCGAGCAGGCTCATCAGCACGTCGTCGATGGACAGTTCCGACCAGCCGGTCAGGCAGGCCAGCATGTCGGCGCCGGCGTACTCGCACGATTGCAGCAGCCCTTGCGCCTTGGAGCGGGCCGGCTCCTCGGAATGCTCGATAAAGGTCTCGAGGGAATCGCGGCTGACCAGCTCGATGCCGTTCAGCACGGTCCCGCCATCCTCGCCGGTGAGGCGGCCGCCGGCCTCGGGCAGGGAAATGCGGGTCCAGGGGCGCAGCCAGGACAGCAGGCCGGCGATGGTGTCCACGTCGGAGCCCTGCACCGGCAGCACCAGCCCGAATTCGCCGGCCGGCACCTGGAAGAAGCGGAAGCGGGCGGCGGTGACCATGCCGGTCCAGCCCTGCATGCCCTGCACGTCGGCCAAGGCCCCGTCCTCGGCCAGACGCGGCGCGTCGCCGCCATCGGCGACACAGACGGCGTCCAGGGTGCCGAGCGGGCTAAGACGCAGCGGCCCCATGCCGCCGGTGGCCACCACGCCGCCGACGAAGGCCGAGCCGATGCTGGTCAGGTCCACCAGGACGCGGGCATTGGGGCCGATGGCCTCGGCCAGGGCGGCGTTGACCTGGGTGAAGGTCAGGCCGGCGCCGGCCGATACCAGTCCCTGGGCGGCGTCGATGGCCACCTGATGGGTTTTCAGCGCGGCGAGCGGCGTATGGGCGGCGACCATCTCGGCGGCCAGCGCGCCTTTGGGGCGGATGGCGACGATGCCGGCGAAGCCGGCGATCTCCTCGTCCTTGTAGTCATAGGACCCGATGGCGCTGGTCAGGCCGCCGGCCGGCATCACCGCCCAGTTGGCGCGCACCGCCTCGGCCACGGCCGGCGCGATGTCGTGGGTGGCGAGCAGGCGGGCCTTGATCGGCTTGCCGCCGTCGTCGGTCAATTCCGCCTGGGGCAGCGATGAAAAGTCGATGGGAGCGCTCATGATCCGCGAGGTTCGGGGGTGTGCGGGCCCTCCCATAGCATTTCCGGCACAGGAATTGATACTCCCCGAAGGGGCGGGATGGGTCATGACCGCCATGCGCATCTTGGAATTCCTCTCGATCGGCCTCATGTTCGGGGCATGCCCGATGGAGAGAAGCGCCCGACCGTCACCATGCTGTCCGCCGTCTCGGAGGTTCGGGCCGCCGAGTGGGATGCCTGCGCCGGCACGAACAATCCCTTCATCCGCCACGCCTTCCTCGACGCCATGGAGCGGTCCGGCTCGGCCTGCGCGCGCACCGGCTGGCTGCCGCGCCACCTCCTGGTGCGGGACGGCGAGGGGCGGCTGCTGGCGGCGGCGCCGCTTTACCTCAAAAGCCATTCCTTCGGCGAATACGTCTTCGACTGGAGCTGGGCCCAGGCCTACGAGCGGGCCGGCGGCAAGTATTATCCCAAGCTGCAATGCGCCGTGCCCTTCACGCCGGTCACCGGGCCGCGCCTGCTGATCCGCCCCGGCGAGGACGCGGCCATGTTGCGCCGGGTGCTGGCGGCGTCCATGGTCGATCTGGCCCGGCGCTCGGGCGCCAGTTCGGTGCATGTCACTTTCCCCGCCGAGACCGAGTATGAAGACCTGGGCGAGGCCGGCTATCTGCGGCGTCTGGGCAGCCAGTACCACTGGTGCAACCGGGGCTATCAGAGCTTCGGCGACTTCCTGGGGCAATTGTCGTCCAGGAAGCGCAAGCAGATCCGCAAGGAACGCGACGCGGTGGCGCGGTCGGGAGTCAGCCTCTCCACCCTGGTGGGCGGCGACGTCAAGGCGCGGCACTGGGACGTCTTCCACGCCTTCTATCAGGCCACGGTGGACCGCAAGTGGGGCCGCGCCTACGTCAATCGCGCCTTCTTCGAGGAATTGTCGGCCTCGGCCCTGGCCGACAGCGTGGTGCTGGTGTGGGCCGAGCAGGACGGCGAGCCCTTGGGCGCCGCCTTCAACATGCTGGGCGACGACACCCTCTACGGCCGTACCTGGGGAGGGGGGCGGCACGTGGACTTCCTGCATTTCGAGGCGTGCTATTACCGCGCCCTGGACTTCGCCATCGCCCACAATCTGGCCCGCGTCGAGGCCGGCGCCCAGGGCGAGCACAAGGTCAGCCGGGGTTATCTGCCGGTGGCCACCTATTCGGCCCACTGGATCGCCGATCCCGGTCTGGCCGAGCCGGTGGCCCGCTATCTGGCCCACGAGCGGACCCTGGTGGCCGAGGACATCGCCGAGCAGGCCGAGGAAGGGCCTTTCCGGAAGGGTTGATGGTTGATTAGACTGCGGGCCTCGACACCGCGGGAGACGGGATTTGGCCGCCGAAGGCCCGACGCCGGAACAAAAAGCCGATTATCTGGTGCGCAAGCTGGAACAGACCATCCGCGACAACCGGACGGTCAAGGGTATGTCGTTCCGCACCTGGCAAGCCATCGCCAAGGAAGAGATCGTCAACGCCATGCGCGAGCATGAGAAGCGCCAGATGCGCTATGACCAGACGGTCAACCGGCTGGTGCTGGCCTCGGCCTCGTCCCTGGTGACCATCGGCTTCTGGGGGGCCATGGTGGCGGTCAACAGCGCCTATGGCGGGGTGGCGGCGATCATCGTGCTGGTGGCCGGCGCCGCCCTGTTCTTCGTCACCGCCGACTGGGGCATCAAGCGCTTCGCCTCGGGCTACAACAAACAGAAGCGGGTTGAGCGCCTGGCTCATATCGAGGACCTGGACCGGCGCATCAAGCGCATGGAACACGAGATGAAGAAGAAGGCCGACCGCCTGAAGGAAACCCAGGCCAAGCTGGGGGAGATCGAGGTGTGAGGCGGTTCGGCCTCCTCCTCCTCCTCCTCCTCGCCGTTCTTCTCGGCCTCTTCTCGCCGCCCGGCCGCCGGGTCATCGACACGGTTCGCCTGATGGCCGCCCTGGGCGGCCCGCCCACCCCCGTCGCCGTCCGTCCCCTGGAGTATGGAACCGGGCGCGCCGATCTTTATGGCGACGGCGGGCCGGTGCTGGTGCTGCTGCCCGGCGCCGCCGTGGCGGGCAAGGACGATCCCCGCCTGGTCCACTTCGCCGCCGCCCTGGTGGGGGCTGGCTGGCGGGTGATGGTGCCCGATCTGGTCGGGGCCAAGGCGCTCGCCCTGTCCGCCGCCGATGCCGCCGAGGTGGCCGAGGCGATCCGCCACGCTCCGGGGGACAAGGTGGCGCTGGCCGCCATCTCCTATGCCGCCGTGCCGGCGGTGCTGGCCGTCCTGGAGCCCGACGTGGCGGCCAGGGTCGCGGTGCTGGCGGCGGTGGGACCGCCCTATGACGCGCGCCGGATGATCGGCTTCTTCACCACCGGAACCTGGCGGGGCGAGCGGCTGGAGCCCAATGCCTACGGCAAGTGGGTGTTCGTGCTGAGCAACGCCCGCCGCCTGACCGATTCCGGCGACCGCGCCCTGCTGGAGGCCATCGCCCGGCGCCGCATGGCCGATCCGGGCGCCGGTCTCGACGACCTGAGCCGCCGTCTGGGGCCCCAGGGACGGGCGGTCATGGCTTTGCTCGACAATGGCGATCCCGGGCGGGTGCCGGCGCTGATCGACAATCTGCCGCCCGGCATCGGCGACGAGATCGGCCGCCTGGACCTCGCCGCCCGCGATCTGTCGGGGTTTGGGCCCGAGGTGCTGGTCATCCACGGCGCCGACGACCGCATCGTGCCGGTGGGCGAGGGCGAGGCCCTGGCGGCGGCCTTGCCCCATGGCCGCTTCTACCGCCTGGGCAATCTGGCCCATGCCGATCTCTCCGCCGCCGGGCTGGCCGATGGCCTGACCCTGGGGCGCGCCGTGTACCGCCTGCTGGAGTGGCGCGACCGGATGGGGTAGAAGTCCGGCCATGACCCTGTCTTCCCCCTTCGATGTCATCGTGATCGGTGCCGGCGCCGCCGGGCTGATGTGTGCCGCCGTGGCCGCCGGGCGCGGCAAGCGGGTGGTGGTGCTGGACCACAACGACCAGCCGGGGCGCAAGATCCTCATCTCGGGCGGCGGCAAGTGCAACTTCACCAACCGTACCGTCACGCCCGCCCACTACCTGTCGGCCAATCCCCATTACGCCACCTCGGCGCTGAAGCGTTATGGCCCGGCCGATTTCCTCGGGCTGATGGGGCGCTACCGCATCCCCTGGCACGAGCGCGAGCACGGCCAGTTGTTCTGCGACGTCTCGGCCGTCGATATCGTCTCCATGCTGCTGTCCGAATGCGGGGCGGGCGGGGTGGAGATGGTGCTGGAGGCCAAGGTCGGCGCGGTCACCGGCGACGGTCCCTTCCGGGTGGCCACCAGCCGGGGAACCTATGAGGCCGCCGCCCTGGTGGTGGCCACCGGAGGGCTGTCGGTGCCGAAGATCGGCGCCAGCGGCTTCGCCCATACCCTGGCCGGGCGCTACGGAATGGCGGTGGTGACCCCCCGGCCGGGGCTGGTGCCGCTGACCTTTACCGGCGCCGACCTCGACCTGATGCGCGATCTGGCCGGCATCGCCGTTCCCGCCGAGGTGCGGTTCGGCAAGGCGCGGTTCCGCGAGGCGGTGCTGTTCACCCATCGCGGCCTGTCGGGACCGGCCGTCCTGCAGATCAGCTCATATTGGCAGACCGGTCAGTCGATCTTGCTCAACCTGCTGCCGGACGAGGACGCCGGGGCCCGGCTGCTGGAGCGCAAGGCGGCCCGGCCCAACGCCCAGGTGGAAACCATCGTGGGGGAATTGCTGCCCGCCCGGCTGGCCCGCGCCCTGACGGAGCGGGCGGGATTGCTGGGCAGACCGATCGGTCAGTCCACCAACGCCGCCCTGGCTGTTCTCGCCCGCCTGCTGTCCGAGTGGCCGCTGGTGCCGGCGGGCAGCGAGGGCTATCGCACCGCCGAAGTGACCCTGGGCGGTGTCGATACCGCCGGCCTGTCGTCCAAGACCATGGCGGCCAAATCCCATCCCGGCCTGTATTTCGTCGGCGAAGCGGTGGACGTGGCCGGCTGGCTGGGCGGCTACAATTTCCAGTGGGCGTGGTCGTCGGGCTGGGTGGCGGGGATGAGCGTTTAGCCGCTGGAGAAGGCCCCCCTCCCGACCTCCCCCCATGCTGCGCACCGGGGGAGGGGAAAAGAAGAGGTCTCCCGCCGCACGGAAGGAGGGGAGCCG
>JAVBXM010000238.1 GCA_030824585.1 Phaeospirillum sp.
GGCGCAACCGCCTCCAGCCCGGCCTCGCGCCAGGCCTCGTCCAAGACGGCGATGGCCGCCCGCCCCCCCAAACCGACGGTGCGGGCCACCCGTGGCGGCAGGATGTCCGGCGGTTCCGGCATTTCAACGCCCATGAAGGCGGTGGAGCCGTCGGGGGCCTGACGGCCGGGGCGGGCCAGGATCGCAAATACGTCGCGCGCCGCCATCAGGCCGTCCCGCAGGCTGTCCTTGCCGAAGCCCAGACCGCTGGCCACGCCGATGCCGGTGACGACGATCTCAGGCGCGGGTGTGCTTGGCATGGAGCAGATCGGCGAGTTCACCCAGGTTGCGCGGCCCGTGCAGTTGCACCATGGGGAGGTCGAGACCGAGAGCCTCCATCGCATTCATCACGATCTCGCTGCGCTCGATGGAATCGACCCCCAAGTCGGCCATGGCATCATCGCCGGTAATGGGACGGTCAGCCAGATCGGGCACGACGTCGCGGATTTGGCCGATCACCAGGGCCAGAATGCTGTCGCGATCCACGTTGCCTCCCTTCTTTCCGCAATGGTCAGACGAACCGGTACTCACGGTGGTACCCCGCCATGGAGTCCAGCGCAAGCCGCCCCTGCCCCTGATAGGCCGCCCAGGCCGCCGGAATTTCCTGGGGATCGATGGTCATGTCGCGGGTGCCGAAGCGAATCACCTGACTGCCGCGCAGCAGCGTCTCGTACTCACTCAGCGACAGGCCATGGCGCCGGTCCAGGGCCGGACCGATGCCCTGGGCGCGCAGCCGGCGCTGCCCCTCCGGGGCAACGATTCCGCTGAAGAATTCCGAGCAGCAGCCCGAGCCATAGGAGAACATGCCGACCCGGCACGGCCCGGTCAGTTCGACCGCCGCGAGCAACCCGGCCAGTCCCAGGAAGACCGAGCCGCCCGCCGTATTGCCCACCCGCTGGCCGAAGGTCAGGCTGGGGCCAAGGCGGCGGGCGAAATCCGCCTCGATCTCGGCCGGGGGCGCCTTGTAGAGCTTACGCATAAGATGGCGATGCGCCCCCTTGACCATGCCGCCGAAGGGAGTGTGAAAGCTGAGATAGGCGAAGGACTGCCGGAAATCGACGCCCTCGACCCGCCGGATGTAATCCTTGTAGGCACGCTCGATGCAATCCAGATAGGCCATCAGCGACAGGTCGGCGTCACCGGCCTCGGTATCGGGTCCGGGACGGCAGGTATCCATCACCTCGAAACCGTGATTGCCATAGGCGCCGATATCCATGGCAAGCACATGGGGCGTATCGCTGACCACCATGGCGACGGCCCCGGCCCCCGAACTGGGCTCGGAGTAGGCCCATTCCTGAATGGCGGCGGCGTCGGCCAGGGCGAAGCGGGACAAATCGGTGCAGATCACCAGGGCCTTGGCCCCGGGCGAGGTCCCCGACAGAATGAAATTGACCGCCATCTGCAGACCGGCGGTGCCGGAGTAGCAGGCCTGCTTGATCTCGAACAGCCGGCAATTGCCGGCCAGCCCGAGGTGATGGTGGATATAGGTGCTGAGCGACTTGCCGAAATCGACGCCCGATTCGGTGCAGGTCACCACCATCTCGATGCGCGCCCGCTCCTCGTCGGTCATGGCATCCACCAGGGGCTTGGCGGCGTTGACGGCGAAGGTGACCGGGTCCTCGAAGGGCAGCGCCACCGTCTTTTCGCGCATCAGAAGGTTTTCGAAGCGAGGCAGGTCGAGACCGCGATGCTCGCACAGGGCGCGCACGTCGAGACAGGCGGCGCCGCCATAGACGTTAAGGGCTTCGATACCGGCGGCCGGATTTGCCATCAGCCGACCCGTACCGGCAGCGTGGCCAGTCCCCTGGCGTTCAGACGGTCGACCCGCCACCGGGCCTTTCCCGCCAGGGTGATGGACGGCCAACGGTCGAGCAAGGCATTGAAGGCGACCAGGCCCTCCAACCGGGCCAACGGCGCCCCCAGGCAGAAATGAACACCGCCGCCGAAGGTGAAGTGGGGGTTGGCCACACGCCCCACATCAACCCGGTCGGGATCGTCGAAGCGGGCGGGATCGCGGTTGACGGCGCCGATCATGCCCAGGAGGGGCGAGCCGGCGGGAATCGGAATGCCGCAAATCTCCACGTCTTCCCGGGCCACCCGCAGGATCATGTTCCCGCCCGGCTCGTAGCGCAGGAACTCCTCCACCGCGCCGCGCACCAGCGAGCGGTCGGCGCGCAGGCGCTCCATTTCACCGGGATTTTGCAGCAGCAACAGCAGGCCGTTGCCGATCAGGGTGACGGTGGTCTCGTGGCCGGCGATCAGCATGGAGACCATGTTGACCAGGGTTTCGTCCTCGTCGAGCACGCCCTCGTCCTGGGCGCGGAGGATGACGCTGGTCAGACTGGTATCGCCGGCGGCCCGCCGCTCGGCCAGAAAGCCGCGCAGGAAGTCCTTGCAGGCCGTCAGGGCATCCAGGGCCTGCTGCTTCTCCTCCTGGGAGATCACCACGTCGGCGACCCGGATCAGGGCCTCGCTCCAGCGATGGATATTCTCGTCCTGGCTTTCCGGCAGGTTGAGCAGCTTGCCCAGCACCCGGAGCGGCATGGGGCCGGCGAAATCGCGGATGATGTCGATCTCGCCGGTGTCGGGCAGCCGCGACAGCAGGCGGTCGGCCTCGGCCTGGACCATCGGCGTCAGGTCCCGGATGGCCGTGGCCTTGAACGAATCCTCCCACATGCCGCGCATGCGCTTGTGGTCGGCGCCGTCCACATTGATCATCTGGGGCTGAATTCCGCTATAGAGCGCGTGGCCCACCGGGTCGCGCTCCCGGTATTCGTCGCTGTTCCAGCCGGGAGTCCAGTAGCGGGTGTCGCGGCCGATCTGCGGCGCCTTGACCACCTGGGCGAAGGCCTCGTGGCCGAGGACGAAATAGATGCCCGACTGGGCGTCCAGATGGATCGGCCCCTGCTCCTGCAGCCGGCGCAGCTGCGGATAGGGGTTTTCCAGGAACCCCGGATCGGTCAGCATGGGCCACCAATCGTGGCCGGTCACCGCTTGCGTCATCGCCGTTCCCCCCAACAAGCCCGGCGCTCAGCGCGCGGCGTAGATGTGAAAGACCTCGGCGCCGCCCTGGGACAAGGGATGGCGCCCGATGGACGTGCCATAGCCGCGCCCGCGCAACTCGGCGGCCATGGCCCCGGTCACCGCCTCGCCCAGATGCACCTCGACCATCAGCTGGCGGATCTTGGGCCAGTCGCCCTCTGCCAGACCGGCCAGCACCTCCCGCTCGGCGCCCTCGGTATCGATCTTGAGCAGATCCACATGGTCGAGGCCCCGCGCCGCCATCTCCTCCGACAGGGTGCCGACCCTGGCCCGCACGGTCTCCGGCCGGAACAGGGTGTCGAGAAAGGCGGTGTCTCCGGCCACCTCGGTGGCGCCGGTCCGGTCCAGGACCTCCCGCACCCCGTCCGAGGCCTGGGCCCCGCCCATCAGGGCGCGCAATCCCGCCGACAGTTTGGCCCCGACCTCGTGGTTCTGGGTGGACAGGGCGGAAACGCCGGGGAAATAGTCGAAATCCGCCCAGCCGGGCGCGGCGCCCAGGGCCAGTTGCACCGCCTGACCGGGCGGGCTCATGGCCGCCAGATTGGCCTCGAGGGCCGCGAAGCAGGCGGGCATGGGCTCGAACGCGATGATCCGCCCCTGCGGGCAGTGATCGCGCAGATAAAGGGAAAACAGGCCGATATTGGCGCCCACGTCCAAAAAGATCCCGTCGGCGGGCAGATCCAGCCCATGGGCGGTCAGATCCTCGGCGAAGATTTCGTGGACGGAAAAATCGACTTCGTAGCCGTTGACGCAGCAGATCTTCCGCCCATCCGGCAGCACTGTCGACTGCATGTCCATGACCTCCCCCGGGCTGCGCCACGGCACGCGGATGTGTACATCTGCGGTCGAGCAGGTGGTGCGCAGCTTCGCCCAACCCGACGCCAGCGTCAAGCCTCGGCCGCCGCCCTTGCCCCGGATCGAATCCCCATGGGTCCAGGTCATGGGGATTTGCTATAAGCTTGACCCATGAGACTTCTGGCGATCAGCGACCTGCATCTGGCCTGCGTCGAAAACCGCGACGCCCTGGCGACGCTGGCGGACTTTCCCGCCGACTGGCTGATCCTGGCCGGTGACGTGGCCGAGCGCATGGACCTGCTGCGCCTGGCCTTCGCCGAGACCACCCGGCGCTTCGCCAAGGTCCTCTGGGTTCCCGGCAACCACGAATTATGGTCGGTGCCCGAGAGTGAGGGGGGAGAGCCGCTCAGGGGCGAGGCCCGCTACCGCGCCCAGGTGGAACTGGCCCAAAGCTTCGGCGTGCTGACGCCGGAAGACCCCTTCCCCCTGTGGACCGGGCCGGGCGGTCCCTGCGTGGTGGCGCCCCTGTTCGTGCTCTACGATTACAGCTTCCGCCCCCGGGACGTGGCCCGCGATCAGGTGCTGACCTGGGCCCAGGAAATGCGCAATGTCTGCGCCGACGAGATGTTGCTCGACCCCACTCCCCATGCCTCGCGCGAGGCATGGTGCGCCGCCCGGCTGCGCTGGACCGAGGCGCGGCTGGCCGAAATCGCGCACGATCTCCCAACCGTGCTGATCAACCACTTCCCCTTGCGCCACGACCTGATCCACATCCCCCGGGCCCCGCGCTTTACGCCCTGGTGCGGCACCACGGCGACCGAGGACTGGCACCGGCGCTTCAACGCCAAGGTGGTGGTCAGCGGCCACCTGCATGTGCGGCGGACCGATCAGCGCGATCAGACCCGCTTCGAGGAAGTCTCCCTGGGCTATCCCCGGCAATGGCGACAGACCCTGGGGCTGGCCCACTACCTGCGCGACATCCTGCCGGGCTGAGCACACAGCAAGGCCATGTCGGCTTCGGTCACTGCGGTGGTCACGGTGTGGGGGGCGGGATGGCGGAGCGCCAGGGCCATCAGATGGGCCGGGGTCGGGCGAAACCGCGCGAAGTGCCAGCGGGCGGGATTGTCGGCGATTCCCGGCGCGAAACTGATGGACAGCGGCTCCAAGGTGAAGGCGAAGGAATCCAGGGGCTGGGCCAGTCCCAGGCCGATGGCCTTGATATAGGCCTCCTTGAGGGTCCAGAACGCCAGGAAGGTTTCCTCGGCCCGCTCCGGCGGCGCCAGGGCCAGGATATCGCATTCCGTCGGCGCGAAGAAACGCGGGGCCAGTTCGGGCCCGGCGGCCGGACGCCCCAGCCATTCCACGTCGATGCCGACATCGTGCTCCTCTGCCAGCACCGCCGCCGCCAGCCCCCTGGTGTGGGACAGGTTGAGGCGCAGACGGGGCGCATCCCTGACTTCCGGCTTGCCGTGTGGTCCGACGGTGAAGGCCCAGGCCGAGGGCTCGCCGCCCGCCCGCGCCGACAGCAGCCGCCGCCCCAGGGCATGGGCGGCAACATAGGACAGGCGGTCACGCTCGAAATGAAAGCGTGCCGCCCGCGCCCGTTCCGCCTCATCCAGCAGCGCCTCCAGCTCCGGCCAATCCCCGGCACCCAGGCTGTCGGTCGCCAGCCACCATACCTCCGCCGTCTCGCCCGCCACGTCACCCCTCTTTGCCGCGCCATCCCCAACCAAGGGCTAAATTGCCCAGCGCGATCTTTGCGTGCGATCATCGCCCGTTGACGGTATCATGGGCGGTCTGATGGGGAACACCGCGTTTTGGGTGGAACCGGCCCCATCACCCGACGTTGGGGGTTTCTGGACGGCATGCATATCCTACGTCTGCTCCATACCGGATCGCCCGCCAATCTTCGCCAGATCCTGTTCGTGACCTGCCTGGCCGGTCTGGCCAACGCCGCCCTGCTGGGCATGATCAATCAGGCGGCCGAGCTTTCGGCCCTGGCGCGGCCGGTGCGCATGGACACCCTGATCCTCTATGTCTGCCTGTTCGGCTTCTTCTTCCTGGCCGACCGCGCCTCGCTGAGCAAGGCCAACCGGCTGGTGCAGCATCGCCTGGAGGCCCTGCGCCTGCGACTGGTGGGCAGACTGCGCCGGGTCGAGCTGCGCACCTTGGAAGGCCTGGACCATGGCGAGCTGTTCGCCACCATCGGCCAGGAGATCAACCATCTGTCCCAGGGCCTGCCCCTGCTGGTCAGCGCCGCCCAAAGCGCCTTCCTGCTGGTATTCTGCCTGTTCTACATCGCCACCCTGTCGGTGATATCCTTCGTGGTGGTGGCCGGCTTCACCGGCCTGGGCCTCGCCCTGTTCTGGCTGCGCCGGCGCAGCCTGGATCAAGCCCTGGCCCAGGTGCACCGCCAGGAAGCCGAGATGCTGGGCACCCTGGCCCACTTCACCAAGGGCTTTCAGGAAATCCGTCTGAACGGCGACAAGAACGACGCCCTATTCGACCGCTTCACCCGGGTGGTGGACGATCTGCAGACCCAGGTGATGGGGGTTGGCGGTAAATGGGTGGTGCTGATCCAGTTCAGCAACGCCTTTCTCTACGCCCTGGTCGGCGTGGTCATCTTTGTCCTGCCCATCTTCTTCCAGGGCTACACGGACATCATCTACAAGATCACCGCCGCCGCCATCTTCTGCGTCGGGCCGGTTACCGCCATCACCGCCGTGGCGCCGCTCTATGCCAAGGCCGATCTCGGCCTGGGGCACGTGGCCCGGCTGGAGGCCCGGCTGGCCCACAGTCCGGTCGCCCCCTCCGCCCCGGCGGGGCCTTCGCGCTTCAGGGATTTCGCCACCGTCGCCATTCGCGGCATGACCTTCCGCTACCGCGAGGCCTCCGACGAGGTTTCGTTCACCTCCGGCCCCCTGGACCTGACCCTGAAGCGGGGCGAGACCCTGTTCGTGGTCGGCGGCAACGGCAGCGGCAAATCCACCGCCATGAAGCTGCTGTCCGGCCTCTATATCCCCGAAAGCGGCGGTATCGAGGTGGACGGAATTCCCGTCACCGATGCCAATCGCCAGGAATACCGCGAGCTGTTTTCCGCCGTCTTCGCTGATTTCCACCTGTTCAACCGCCTGTTCGGCATGGAGGACAAGGACCCGGCCGAGGTCGAAGCCCTGATCGCCCGCATGGAGCTGGGCGGCAAGGTGACGTTCAGGAACGGCCGCTTTTCCACCACCAACCTGTCCACCGGCCAGCGCAAGCGTCTGGCCCTTATCGCCGCCCTGCTGGAAGACCGCGAGATCTACCTGTTCGACGAATGGGCCGCCGACCAGGACGCCCATTTCCGCGAGACCTTCTACACCGATCTGCTGCCCGAGTTGAAACGACGGGGCAAGACGGTGCTGGCGGTGACCCATGACGACCGCTACTGGCCCCTGTGCGACCGCCGCCTGACCATGGATCTGGGGGTGATCACCGCCGAGACGGCGGGAGGCTGAAGGGCATCATGGCAATCCTGACCTTCTTCGCCACCGCCAACCGCCGCGAACTCTGGCTGATGGCCATCCTCAGCTCCATCGCCGGACTGGCCAATGCCGGGCTGGTGGTGCTGATTAACACCGTCGCCGATCTGGCCGCCCGGGGTGGACGGCCAGGGCTCATGCTCTGGGCGGCCTTCGGCGCCGCCTTCCTGATCTACTACCAGTGCAACATGGTGGCGCTGCTGCGGGCCAACACCCTGATCGAGCATCTGCTCAACCGCCTGCGCCTCGACGTGGTGGACAAGCTGCGCCAGTCCGAGCTGCTGATCGCCGACCGGCTGGGGCGGGGCAGCCTGTACTCCCTGGTGTCGGAAGAGACCAACCACCTGTCGGTGACCTTCCCCCTGCTGGTGAACTGCCTGCAACAGGCGGTGCTGCTGGTCTTCGCCCTGGGCTATCTCCTCTATCTGTCGCCGGCGGCGTTCGGGGTATTCCTGCTGACGGTGGTGGGGGGGGTGTTCGCCTATCTGGCCATCAACCGTCGCCTGCACGACAGCCTGGACGCCCAGAACCGGCGCCAGGCCCAGATGCTGGACGCCATCGCCGCCATCATCCACGGCGGCAAGGAAATTCGCCTCAACACCGCCCGGGGTGACGCGGTGGAACGGGCCTACCGCAAGATGTCGCGGGCGACGGAAAAGCTGCTGGTGGTCTCGGGCGAGCATTGGGCCGAGCTGATCCTGATGAGCAGCGTCGTCACCTATCTGATGCTGGGCATCGTCGGCTTCGCCTTTCCCCAGTTCATCAAGGGCTACAGCCTGATCGTCTTCAGCCTGATCCCGGTCTTGCTGTTCTGCATGGGGCCGCTGGCCAAGATCGTCGCACATGCGCCCATGTTCCTGCGGGCCGATGTGGGCCTGGGCGCCATCTTGCGCATCCAGCGCGAACTGGCGGCCGCCGGCAGCGTCTCACCGGACGAGGCGCGGCAGTTGGCCCTGCCCCTCCGCGACTTTTCCACCATTTCCTATTCCGGCCTGACCTTCACCTATCCGGCCGAAGCCGGCGAGAGCAGCTTTACCGCCGGCCCGTTGGACCTTGCCCTGAACCGGGGTGAAGTGGTGTTTCTGGTCGGCGGCAACGGCAGCGGCAAATCCACCGCCATGCGGCTGATGTGCGGGCTTTATCCCGCCAGCCAGGGCCTGATCCGGGTGGACGGCGACGTGGTCGAGGCCAGTGCCGTCGCCGGCTTCCGCGAATTGTTCTCGGCCATTTTCGTCGACTTCCACCTGTTCGACCGCCTCTACGGCCTCGAGCAGACGGAGCCGCTGACCGTCAACCGGCTGATCGACGAGATGGGGCTGGCCGGCAAGGTGCGGTTCGAGCAGGGCCGCTTTTCCACCACCAGCCTGTCGACCGGACAGCGCAAGCGCCTCGCCCTCATCGCCGCCCTGCTGGAGGACCGCCCGATCTACCTGTTCGACGAATGGTCGGCGGAGCAAGACATCCATTTCCGCCGCTATTTCTACGAGACGGTCATTCCCCGCCTGAAGGCCCAAGGCAAGCTGGTGCTGGCCGTCACCCACGACGAGCGCTACTGGCATCTGGCCGACCGGGTCATCAAGCTCGACCTGGGCACCATCGTCCAGGATGGCCCCGGCACCGCCTGGGAGGCGTCATCATGAAGGTCTTCATGGTCCCCGGCCAAGGCGCCCAGCGGATCGGCATGGGCGCCGTGCAATTCGAGCGCTATCCCCAATTGCTGGCCGAGGCCGATGCGATTCTCGGCTACAGCCTGCGCTCCCTCTGCCTGGACGGCCCGCTCGAGCGCCTTACCCGCACCAATTTCACCCAGCCGGCGCTCTATGTGGTCAGTGCCCTGCGCGCCCTCCAGCAGATCGCCGAGGACGGGCCGCCCGACATCCTGCTGGGCCACAGCGTCGGCGAATATGTCGCCCTGTTCGCCGCCGGTGTGGTCGATTTTGCCACCGGCCTGCGGTTGGTCCAAAAGCGCGGCGAGTTGATGGATCGGGCTCAGGGCGGCGGCATGGCGGCGGTGCTGGGGTTGGATGCAGAACAGATCGCCGAGGTGATAAGCCGCAACCGGCTGGCCGACATCTTCCCCGCCAATTTCAACACGCCCCGCCAGATCGTGCTGTCGGGCAAGCGCGATGCCATTGCCGCCGCCGAACCGCTGTTCCGCGACGCCGGGGCCAGCCATTACGTGGTGTTGCAGGTGGGCGGCGCGTTCCATACCCCCTTCATGGCCGAGGCCCAGCGCGACTTCGCCGCCTTTGCCGCCGACATCGCCTTCGCCGCACCGAGCATTCCGGTAATATCCAACGTCACCGCCCGTCCGCACGCCCCCGACCGCATCCGCGAGCGGATGATCGAACAGATCACCGCCCCGGTCCGCTGGTGCGACAGTATCCGCTACCTGCTGGCCAAGGGCATGGCCTTCGCCGACATCACCGAGATCGGTCCGGAAGGGCCGCCGGTGGTCAAGCCCATGGTCAAGCGGACCGAGATCGAGGCCGGCCCC
>JAVBXM010000143.1 GCA_030824585.1 Phaeospirillum sp.
CGGCCCGTCCGCCCACTTCCAGGTAATCCAGCAATTCCTCGGCGCGCCGCCGCGCCGCCCGCCGGTCCTGCCCGGCCAGTTCCAGCACCACCGCCACGTTGTCGCGGCTGTCGAGGAAGGGCAGCAGGTTGTGGAACTGGAAGATGAAGCCGATCTTGTCGAGCCGCAGCCGGCGCAAATCGCCGCCGGTCCAGGCACCGTCATAGACCACCGCCCCGTCCAGCACCATCCGCCCGGCATTGGGCTCGACGACGCAGCCGATGATGTTGAGCAGCGTGCTCTTGCCCGAACCGCTCGGCCCAAGAAGCCCCACCACCTCGCCCGGATGAAGCTCGAGATCGACACCGCGCAGGGCGTCGACGCGCGAACCGCCCTCGCCGAAATGCTTGGCGATTCCCTTGAGTTCGGCCAAGACGCCCCTGCCGCCGCCCATCCTCACCCCCCCAACGCCGCCGCCGGCTCGATGCGAAGCGCCAGCCTCACTCCCAGCCCGCTGGCCAGCACGCAGACCATCAGCACCACCACGCCCAGCATCAGGGCGTCCTCGGGATGCAGCAGCACGCGGCGTGGAAACTTGTCAGCCACAAGGTTGACAAGGGTCAGCCCCATGGAGAAACCGATCAGCCCCATGGCCAGGGCCTGCTGCAGGATCAGCCCGACGATGGTCCGGTCGGGCGCCCCGATCAGCTTCAGGGTGGCGATCTCGCGGGTCTTGTCCATGGTCATGGTGTAGATGATCAGGGCGATCACCACCGCCGACACCACCATCAGGATGGCGGTGAACAGGCCGATCTGGCGCCGCGCCTTCTCCACCACGGATTCCACCAAGATGGCTTCCTGCTGCGCCTGGGTGGCGGTGCCCAGATGCTTCCAGCGCCCGATCTCGCGGGCCACCCGGTCGGCCGGGACGTCCGGTCCCAGCCGGGCCACCACCGCGTTGACGGTGTCGAGAGCCGGCGGCGGCGCGCCGCGGGCCTGATCGCGGCGATAGGTGGAGGGCTTGGGCAGGAATTGCAGGTCCTGGGCGTCGCGCAGGCTGAGGAACATCACCGGATCGCCGCCGGTCGACAGGTGGTTGCGGGTCAAGCCGACGATCAGGTAATCGTCCCGCCCCAGGTGGATGCGGTCGCCCAGTTGGATGCCCGCCCGCCAATCGATCACCGCCTCGCCGTGGCGAAGGGCGATGGCCCGGCCCGTCTCGATGGCGGCCGGACCGCCCATGCGGCCGGGTTCGTAGCCGACCACCTGAAAGCGCAGCTTGCGGCCCTGATGCGTCGTCTCGACCGTCTGATAGGTGACGGAGCCGGCCTCGGCCACCCCGGGGACGCGGGCCACCATCTCGCGGGTATCGCCGGGCATGCGCGAGGCCTCGGCGAACGGCCCCCGCGACCCCGCCTCCACCACCCACAGATCGGCGGCGGGAGCGCGGACCAGCGACAGGGCGTCGTCGACCAGGCCGCGATAGATGCCGATCATGGACAGCACCACGCCCAGCAGCAGGGCCAGCCCCAGGCAGGTCAGCAGGAAGCGGCCCAGCTTGTGGCGGATATCGCGCAGCGCCAGATTCATGGCGAAGCGTCGTGGGTGCGGACCGAACGCCCCTCGGCCAGGCCGGACACCGGTCGGGTGACCACCCGGGCTCCTTCCGCCACGCCGCCGGCCACCTCGAGGCGGCCGTCCAGGGTACGATGCCCGAAGGACAGGGAGCGGCGGGCCAGCCGCCCGTTCTCGACCACCCAGGCCAGCCCCTGGCGGCCGTCGAAGCCCTCGACGGCGGTGCTGGGCACCAAGATGGCGCTGTCCACCCGCGCGGTATCGATCACCACCTCGGCCTGCTCGCCCAGATGCTGGGGGCATTCGATGCAGGCGACGTAGATTTTCCGCTCCTCGGTGGTGCGGTCGCTTTCGATGTCGATGCGCACCACTTGGCCGGCGAAACGCCTGGCCGGGGCGGAACGCAGCCGCACCTCGGCGCCCTGCCCCACCGCCACGCCGCCGGCCAGGGTCTCGTCCACGTAGGACAGGACCCAGACGGTGGCGGGATCGAACAGGGTGAAGATCCCCTCGCCCGGCGCCACCACGCTGCCCAGTTCCCGCGAACGGAACGAAATCCGTCCGTCATAGGGGGCGGTCAGGGTGTGGCGGGCCAGCAGGACCTCGTTCAGTTCCAATTGGGCGCGGGCATCGGCCAGGGTCGCCAGGGCCAGGGCCACCTCGGCATTGGCGGCCTGGGCATCGGCCCCGGCGCTGACGGCGGCGGCATGGGCGTCGCCGAACGTCTCTTCGCTGACCGTCCCCGAGGCCACCAGGGACTTGCGGCGCTGGCTGACCTTTTCCTTCTGGGCGCGGTTGACGGCGGTCTTGGCGACGATGGCCCGCGCCGAGGTGGATTGGGCCATGGCCTTGTCGTACTGGGCGCGGGCGGCGGCGACCTTGGCCCGCTGCTCGGCGTCGTCCAGCCGGCCCAGAACCTGCCCCTTGGCCACCGGATCGCCGGCATCGGCGCGCAACTCGCTCAGGGTGCCGGCCACGGCGAAGCCGATCTTCGAGGAAACCTTGGCCTCGATGGTGCCCAGGCCGTAGACCCGGATCGGGACATCGCGCGACGGAACCGCCACCTCGACCGAAATCCCCCCCAGCGCCATCCGCCCGATGGCCAGACCGGCCAGGACCAGAGCCAGCATCACCGCCAGCCGGGGGTGGGCGCGCAGCATGGCAACAACCTTCATCGTCACGGCCCTCGGGTTGAAAGATGAAATCTCGATGCTTATTTAGACACACCTAATTTACCATGCCAACCCGGCTTTGCATCATGTCTGTCATGAGACGCGCATGGTCGTCTTGCCCCCGGATGCGGTTGCGGCTAATGTCCCTAGCTCTTTCGACCAACCCATTTCCGGGAAGACCGCCATGTTCAAGGGATCCATCACCGCTCTCATCACGCCGTTCCTCAATGGAAAGGTGAATGAGAAAGCGTTCCAGGATCTGGTCGCCTGGCAGATCGCCGAGGGCACCCATGCGGTCGTCCCCTGCGGCACCACCGGCGAATCCCCCACCCTGTCGCATGACGAGCACCACCGCGTGGTGGAGCTGTGCCTGGAAGTGGCCAAGGGCAAGGTTCCGGTCATCGCCGGCACCGGCTCCAATTCCACCGACGAGGCCATCGCGCTGACGCGGCATGCCAAGCAGGCCGGTGCCGACGCGGCCCTGGTGGTGGCGCCCTATTACAACAAGCCGTCCCAGGAAGGCCTGTTCCGCCACTTCGAGGCCATCGCCAAGGCGGTGGACATCCCGATCATCGTCTACAACATCCCCGGCCGCTCGGTGATCGACATCGGCGTCGATACCTTCGTGCGCCTGTCCGCCCTGCCCAACATCGCCGGCATCAAGGACGCCACCGCCGATCTGGCCCGGCCGCTGCGCATCCGCGCGGCGCTGGACGACCGGCTGTGCCAGTTGTCGGGCGAGGACGCCACCGCCATCGCCTTCAACGCCCAGGGCGGCGTGGGCTGCATCTCGGTGACCTCCAATATCGCGCCCAAGCTGTGCGCGAGCATGCAGAACGCCTGGGCCAAGGGCGATCTGGCCACCTGCAACGAGTTGAACAAGAAGCTCATGCCGCTGCATGACGCCCTGTTCTGCGAGACCAGCCCGGCGCCGGTCAAGTACGCCGCCAGCCTGCTGGGCAAGTCCACCCCCGACGTGCGCCTGCCGCTGGTCCCGGCCAGCGAGAACGCCCGCCACCGGGTCGAGGCGGCCATGAAGGCTGCCGGCCTGATCTGAAAATACCCGGTCCCGATGAGCCTCGCTCGTCGGGACCGAGTCAGGCCCAAAGGGCCGCGCGCCTGAGGGGGCGCTGTAGAAAGGAAATAGAATTCATGGTGCTTCCCGGCCACGTCGCCGCTCAAAACCGCCGGGCGCGCCACGAGTACTTCATCGTGAGCGAGGTCGAGGCCGGCATCATGCTGGTCGGAACCGAGGTCAAATCCCTGCGGGTCGGCAAAGGCAACATCAACGAAGCCTTCGCCGGCCCCATGCAGGGCGAGTTGTACCTGTTCAACGCCTATATTCCCGAATACCAGTCCAAGATGCCCTTCCCGCACGAGACGCGGCGGCCGCGCAAGCTGCTGCTGCACAAGCGCGAGATGGCCAAGCTGATGAGCGCCGTCACCAAGGACGGCATGACCCTGGTGCCGCTGGACATCCACTTCGCCCAGCGGGGTATCGCCAAGGTTCAACTGGGCCTGGCCAAGGGCAAGAAGCTGCACGACAAGCGCGAAGCCATCAAGGAGCGGGACTGGAACCGCGACAAGGCCCGCCTGATGCGCGACAAGGGCTGAACTCGCGCCTTCGTCATCCCATCTTAAGTCTGTCATCCCGCCTCCCGATGGTCGTCGGGATGACATGCCATGGAGATGAGTGCGCCATGACCGACAAGGACAAACTGATCGCCGCCAAGGAAAGGTGGGCGCGCGAGGGGCGCGGCCTGACCGGCGAGACGGCGGTTCCCGCCACCCGCCGCCTGCCGCCCGGCCAGCGCGAAACCTTCGACTTTCCCGTCCTCGACCTGGGCGACCAGCCCAATCTCTCCACCCGCGACTGGAGCCTGAGCGTCGGCGGCATGGTGGAAAATCCCATCCGCTGGGACTGGGCCGCCTTCATGGCCCAGCCCCAGACCGAACTGCTCAGCGACATCCATTGCGTCACCACCTGGTCGCGCTACGACAATTCCTGGGCGGGGGTTTCGGCCCGGCATCTGCTGGCGGCGGTCAGGCCGCGCAAGGAGGCCCGTTTCCTGCTGCTGCGCAGCTTCGACGGCTACACCACCAACATTCCGCTGGCCCGCTTCGCCGACCACGACGTACTGCTGGCCCATTCCTGGCAGGGCCAGCCGCTTTCCCGCGAGCACGGCGGACCGGTCCGCGCGGTGATCCCCAAGCTGTATTTCTGGAAAAGCGCCAAGTGGCTGCGCCACATCACCTTTTCCGACCGCGACACCCCGGGATACTGGGAATTGCGCGGCTATCACGGCGAAGGCGATCCGTGGAGGGAGGAGCGGTACGGTTGAGGAGGGACTTTACTCCCCGGCGCTCTGCAGTTGTCCCATCCGCTCGGGATAGGGACCGAGCGGCAGGCGCACCGTGACCTTGGTGCCGGCCCCCTTGGTGCTGGAAATATCCAGACGGCCGCCGTGCAGTTCCACGAAGGCCCGCACCAGGGGCAGCCCCAGGCCGGTACCGTCGTAGCGGCGCGACAGGCTGCCGTCCACCTGGCGGAAGGGCAGCATGGCCACCACCACCTCGTCGTCGCTCATGCCGATGCCGGTATCGGAAACGGTGAAGCCCACCTCCTTGCCCATCATCTCCACCGACACCTCGACGCTGCCGCCCTCGGGGGTGAATTTCACGGCATTGGACAGCAGGTTGACCAGGATCTGCAGCAGCCGGCGGCGGTCGGCCCACAGGGTGGGAACATCCTCCGCCACCCGGGTGCCCAGGAACAATCCGCCGGCATCGGCCCGGCTTTCGACGATGCGCACCGCGGCGGCCACCACTTCCGACGGCTCCACCGGCGCCATGTCGAATTCCATCTGGCCGGCCTCGATCTTGGCGATGTCGAGGATATCGTTGATCACCGCCAGGAGATGACGCCCCGAGGCCAGGATGTCGTTGACGTAGCCGGTATAGCGGGCCGAGCCCAGGGGGCCGAACATCTCGGCGACCATCACTTCGGAAAAGCCGATGACGGCGTTGAGCGGCGTACGCAGTTCGTGGCTGACATTGGCCAGGAACTCGGTCTTGGCGCGGTTGGCCAGATCGGCCTGCTCCTTGGCGGCCACCAGTTCCCGCTCGGCGCGGATGTGCTCGGCGATCTCCGCCTTGAGGGCCTCGGTGCGCTGGTGGACGCGGCGCTCCAGGCTTTCGTTGACCATGTGCAGCAGACGCTCGGCGGCGACGCGGCCGGTGATGTCGCTGCCATAGACGTTGACCACGCTCGTTCCCGGCAGCGGCACCAGCACCAGCGACAGGATGCGGTCGCGGATGGTGACCTCGATCTCGGTCTGCGACCGGGAGGACAAGGCCTCGATAATGCTGCCCCTCCAGTCCTCGGGCAGCGTCCCGCCCACGTCGATCCCCCAGAATTCCAGCAGCCGCGACGCGGCCTGGTTGGCGTGGGTCACCACGCCGTCGCCACTCACCCGCAGCACCGGATTGGGGTCCTGCGACGGGAACTGGGCGAAGATGGTGATGGATTCCTCGGCCTTGCGGCGCGTGGTGACATCCTCCACCAGGATCAGGCCGGTATCGACGGTCCGGGCCAGCTTGGTCTCGAAGACGCGGGCACCGTCCCCCTCGCCGATCCGCACCACGTCGTCACCGCTGGTGCGCGCTTGCAAGAAGGGCTCCAATCCTCCCGCCGCCTCGGCGAAGTCCCGCATGACGGCGTTCTCGGCCTGCGGCCCGGCATCGACGACGCGGATGATGCCGATCCCCATGAACTCGGTGACGGAATGGAGCAGCCGCAGCCGCTCGTTCTCGGTGGAAAGCGCCATCTGCTCGGTCAGCAGGCCGATGCGCGCCTCCTCTTCCTCGCGCAGGGCCCGGCGGGAACGCTCCACTTCGGACACCAGGGTTTCGACCTCGGCCTCCAGGTGATCCAGTTCATCGTTGCCAGCCTTCCGCCTGGTCTCGGCGGCGAAAACCTGATGGGTCATGGCGGCGACCCGCCGGGCCGATTCGCGGATTCGCCAGGCCACGTAGACCAGGGCGGCGAAGAACAGCGAACTGAGCCCGGCCCCCATGATGGTCCGGCTCGAGCGTTCCATGGCGATCAGCGGCTCGCTCATCACCCGTTGGCGGTCGCGCGGCAAGGCGGTGGCGAAGGCCAGCCCGGCGAATCCCTCGCCCCCCCCGAATGTCCCCGCTCCGGCGATCAGGAACGTCTCGGCCCAGTCCTTCAGGGCGCCCGACGGCAACGCCCCATCCGAATCTCCGGCCCGGGCGACCACCCGGCCGCTGCCCGGCTCGCTCGCCACCATGGCGAAGCCGCGATCCAGATAGGCCCCCATGGTCGCCGACAGGAAACCGTCGTCGATCACCGAGATCACCGCCACCCGGCGCCCCCCCTCCCCGGCCAGGGCCGCGGCCGAAATCAGGACGGCTCCGGAGTCCAGGGAGGCGATGCGCTGAACCCGCCCCGGCGGCAGACCGGCGAGCACGGACGCCAGTCCGGCGGGAATCCCCCGCCCCTCCAGCGCCCAAAGCCGGGGTTCGCCGGAGGCCAGGGTGGCAAGGATATCCACAGGAGGAAAGGCGCCGCTTTCGTCCCGGCCCGGCAACCAGTTGGGCTCGCCGTCGACGCCGACCCCTTCCAGCCGGCCGACCAGGGTGGCCAGCCCCTGATGGGATCGCAGCATGGCCTCGAGACGCACGGCATCGCGCCCGGCCTTCTGCTCCAGCCGCTCCACCAGGATACGGTCGACCAGACCGGCCAGGTCCCGTTGATGCATGAATTCAAGGATCGCCCATAGCGCCACGCAGGCGGCCATACCAAGGAACACCAGCCTCACCATGAGGCCGTGCCTGCCGATCAATCCTGCTCCCCGAGGCACGTTCATTGCCGCCTCTGTGATGCCGTGGCGCATTAAACAAAAGAATAAGTAGTATTCCTACGGATAATACGAAAAGCGAAAATGACCCCGGAACAATTAATCATCCGATGTCTTGGAGAAGCCTTTTATAGGTAGGGATTCTCACATACTCATCAGACTCTGTCCAGTCCCGCACAAGTTGAATATTGTGACGAACTTATTGCTATAGATGACATTCATCAAAATGATTCACAATCTCCCCAGGTCCGCAGCCATATGACGTTCGGATGGTAATTGTGGCAACCGGTACCGATGGTATGGTGACGCCGTTTCATGGAGGCCGCCTCTTGCTCTATCGCCGCACGGGACTTTCCGTCCTGCATCCCGCCACCCTGCTTTCCACCTGGTTCGGCGCCGGGCTTTTGCCCAAGGTGCCGGGAACCTGGGGATCGGCCGCCGCCCTGCCTTTCGCCTGGGGATTGATGGCGGCGGGCGGCCCGACCCTGCTGCTGGCAGCCACCCTGGCCTGCTTCGCCGTCGGCTGGTGGGCGTCGGCGGTCTATGTCCGCCGCACCGGCACCGAGGACCCCGGCGAAGTGGTCATCGACGAGGTGGCCGGGCAATGGCTGGTCCTGATGGCCGCCCCCCTCGATCCCCTGTTCTACCTGGCGGGCTTCGTCCTGTTCAGGGTCTTCGACATCTGGAAGCCCTGGCCGGTGGGCTGGGCCGACCGGCGGATCGGCGGCGGGCTGGGGATCATGCTGGACGACATCCTGGCCGGATTGTACGGCCTGGGATTGCTGATCCTCTTCAACCACATGTGGGGTTGAGCATGCTTCCCGTCTCCATGACCGAACTTGCCGTCCGGGTGCTGAGTGCCGCCGGACAGCGTGGCGAGCGGCTGGCTACCGCCGAGTCCTGCACCGGCGGCCTGGTGGCGGCGGCGCTGACCGCCATTGCCGGCTCGTCCTCGGTGGTGGAGCGCGGCTTCGTCACCTATTCCAACGAGGCCAAGACCGAGATGCTGGGCGTCCCCGCCGCGCTGATCGCCACCCATGGCGCGGTCAGCCGGGAGGTGGCCGTCGCCATGGCCGAAGGAGCGCTCGGCCACTCCCACGCGGATGCGGCGGTGGCGGTGACCGGCATCGCCGGGCCGGGTGGCGGCTCGGCGGACAAGCCGGTGGGATTGGTGCATTTCGCCCTGGCCCGGCGGGGACAGGCGACGCGGCACGCGGAGCACCGCTTCGACGGGAACCGGGACGAGGTCAGGCTGCGGGCGGCGCTGACCGCCCTCGGGTTGTTTCTGCCGCCACCAGCGACCTGAGGATGGCCAGCGGCACGGTGGGGGCCTCGGACACGAC
This sequence comes from Phaeospirillum sp., assembly GCA_030824585.1. Lineage (GTDB taxonomy): Bacteria > Pseudomonadota > Alphaproteobacteria > Rhodospirillales > Magnetospirillaceae > Phaeospirillum. The sequence continues at coordinate 8,953 of JAVBXM010000143.1, forward strand.
GTACAGCCCCTTTCCCGACAGGGAGGCATAGGGAAACATCCCGCTGGCGCCGTATCCCAGGTGCAGCTTCATACCGGGCAGGGCCGCCCCGACCAGGGCGCGGCAATCGGCAACCGAGGCGGTGAACGGCGCCTCGGCGACGGCGAACGCCGCGGCCAGATCGCGGTCGAGCCCGGGCTCGGCCCCAATCGCCTGTTCCAGCCGTTTTTCCAATCCGGACCAATCGGTCGCCATGATTCCTCCATGCCGTCCATGGACGGACCGGCCGGTGACAGCCTATCTTGTCCGCGCGCCCCGTCACAGCCACTTTCACTGAAGTGTGGGAGAGTTCCATGCCCCAATCCGGCCCCGCATCCCGTACCGGCGGCGAGATTCTCGCCGATGCCCTGATCGGCCAGGGGGCCGACACGGTGACCTGTGTGCCGGGCGAGAGCTTCCTGCCCTTCCTGGACGCCGCCTGGGATCGCCGCGACAGGCTCAGGGTCCTGGCCTTCCGCCACGAAGGCGGTGCCGCCTATGCCGCCGAGGCGCACGGCAAGCTGACCGGCCGGCCGGGCGTGTGCATCGTCGGGCGCGGCCCCGGGGCCACCCACGCCTCGGTGGGCGTCCATACCGCCTTCCAGGATTCCACCCCCATGGTGCTGCTGATCGGCCAGGTGGACCGGCCATTCCGGGGACGCGAGGCCTTCCAGGAGGTGGAACTGGTCCAGATGTTCCGGCCGCTCGCCAAACGCGTCGAGGAGATCACCTCGCCCGACCGCCTGCCCGAGGCGGTGGCCCGCGCCTTCGCCGCCGCCATGGGCGGCCGCCCCGGCCCGGCGGTGCTGATCCTGCCCGAGGACATGCTGGCCGAGCGGGCCGCCGTGGCCGACG
>JAVBXM010000142.1 GCA_030824585.1 Phaeospirillum sp.
TGATGATCGTGCGCGATCCGTCGCGGCCCTTCGCCCCCGGCGTGCCCGACCTTGCGGCCTTTCCCCATGCCGAGTGGCGCCGGGTGCTGGGCCGGCTGTGGCGACGCCCGCCGGTCGAGCTGATGTGCGGCATCGATCCCCTGGGCCACCCGCCATTGCGCCACGCCATCGCCGAGCATGTGGGACGCGGCCGGGCGGTGCGGTGCGATCCCGATCAGGTGATGGTGGTGGGCGGCTCGCAGCAGGCCCTTGATCTGGTGGCCCGCGTGCTGGTCGAGCCTGGCGACCGGGTCCTGGTGGAGGACCCCTGCTATGGCGGCCTGTCGGGGGTGCTGCGCGCCGCCGGCGCCGTGGCCGAGGCGGTGCCCGTGGATGCCGACGGCTTCGACCCCGCCCTGGCGGAACGGCGCTGCCCCGAGGCGCGGCTGGCCTGCGTCACCCCGTCGCACCAGTTTCCCACCGGCGCCACCATGCCGCTGGCCCGCCGCCTTGCCCTGATCGACTGGGCGGCCCTCCGGGGCGGCTGGATCGTCGAGGACGATTACGACAGCGATTTCCGCCATGCCGGCCCCCCCACCGCCTCGCTGCAAGGCCTGGACCGCCATGGCCGCACCCTCCATCTCGGCACCTTCTCGAAAAGCATGTTCCCCGGCCTGCGCCTGGGCTGGCTGGTGGTGCCGCCCCCGTTGCGGCCGGCCTTCGTCGCGGCGCGGCGCACCGCCGACATGGCCCCGGCCGGCCTGACCCAGGCGGCCATGGCCGCCTTCATGGAGGAAGGCCATTTCGGCGCCCATCTGCGCCGCATGCGGGCCCTGTACGGCCGGCGGCGGCGGGATCTGCTGGATGCGGCGGCCCGCATCCTGGGGCCGGACCTGCCGGTCACCGCCGGCGAGGCCGGGTTGCACGCCATCCTCTGGCTGCCCGAGGGATGCGACGAGGACGCGGCGGCCAAGGCCGCCCACGCCCACGGTCTGGCCCCCACGCCGCTGGGCTTCCACCGTGTCACAAAAGGGCGTCCGGGATTGATCCTGGGCTATGGAAACCTGGCCGGATGGAGCCTGGAAGATGCCTTGAAGCACCTGCTTTCGGCGGTCAGTCCATTGATTCACAACAATTAATCTTTCTGTCATAAAACCTTCACGCCACCGTCTCCGGGCTGTAACACAGCGCCGATAGGATGCCGGCCGTGGGAGCCCGTCTCCCCATCCCGTTGCACTCCCCCGGAGGTTTCATGTCCACCAAGACCCTGGCCGTCGCCGCTGTCGCCCTGGCCGCCGTCGCCACCGCCGGCCAAGCCCTTGCCCGCGATCAGATCCGCATCGTCGGCTCGTCCACCGTCTACCCGTTCTCCACCGCCGTGGCCGAAGCCTTCGGCAAGGCCGGCAAGTTCAAGACCCCGGTGGTCGAGAGCACCGGCACCGGTGGCGGCATGCGCCTGTTCTGTTCGGGCGTGGGCGAGACCTTCCCCGACATCACCAACGCGTCCCGCCGCATCGAGCCGTCGGAAGTGGAGTTCTGCACCAAGAACGGCGTGACCGGCATCACCGAGGTGGTGATCGGCTATGACGGCATCGTGTTCATGAATTCCAAGGCCGGCCCCGACTTCGCGCTCACCCGCGAACAGATGTACAAGGCCACCGCCAAGGACGTGGTGGTGGGCGGCAAGCTGGTGCCGAACCCCTACAAGAACTGGAGCGACATCGACCCGTCGCTGCCCAAGGAACCGATCCTGGTCTACGGCCCGGCCCCGAACCACGGCACCCGCGACGCCTATGTGGAACTGGTCCTCGACCCCGCCTGCGCCAAGCAGCCCGAGCTGAAGGACATGGAAAAGGCCGCCAAGAAGAAGGCCTGCCAGACGGTGCGCGAGGACGGCGCCTGGGTCGAGGTGTCGGAGAACTACACCGTAATCCAGCAGAAGATCACGTCCAATCCGGCCGCCCTGGGGGTGATCACCTTCAGCTACCTCGACCAGAACCGCGACAAGGTCAAGGCCGCTCCGGTGGACGGCGTGATCGCCACCTTCGACGCCATCGCCAGCAACAAGTACCCGGTGTCGCGCCCGCTGTTCTTCTACATCAAGAAGCAGCACGTCGGCATGGTCCCCGGCGTCAAGGAATACGTCACCGAGTTCACCTCGGACAAGGCCTGGGGCAAGGAAGGCTATCTGGCCGACAAGGGCCTGATCGCCTCGCCCGACGCCACCCGCAAGGAGCAGGCCGCCAACGCCCGCAACCTGGGCGAACTGAAGATGTGATCGCGAGGGGGGAGGCCATGACGGCCTCCCCCAATTCCTTTTCCGGGCCGCCCAATCCATGCAGACCGTCACCCTCGCCGCCTTGCTGCTGCTGCTTTCCTCCCTGGCCTTCCAGATGGGGCGCAAGCGCGCCTTCGCCGTCGCCTCGGGCCATCCCGGCACCCTCCACTCGCTGCCCGGCTATTACGGCTGGTGGGTGGCGCTGTGGTGCGGCCTGCCCGCCTTCGCCATCCTGGCCGTGTGGCTGATGTTCGAGCCCAGCCTGATCCGCGCCCTGGTCATCGCCGACCTGCCGGAAGCCATGCGCCAGTTGCCCGCCGAGCGTATCGACGTGATCATCAACGAGGTGCGCAACGCCGCCCAGGGTCACGCCACCGCCAATCCCGACTTCGCCGCCGCCGCCGAGCATTACAATCGCCTGCAGCAGACCGGCTTCGCCGCCGCCGTGGCGGTGACGGTGACCCTGGCCCTGGCCGGCGCCACCTTCGCCTATCGTCGCGTCCACGCCGAGCTGCGCGCCCGCCCGCGGGTCGAGCGCATCATCAACGTCTTCCTGGTGGCCAGTTCGACGGTCGCCATCTTCACCACCGTGGGCATCGTGCTCTCGCTGCTGTTCGAAGCCATGCGGTTCTTCCACATGGTGGATTTCGTCGACTTCCTGTTCGGCCTGAGCTGGAGTCCCCAGATGTCCACCCGCTCGGACCAGGTGGGCAGCACCGGAGCCTTCGGCATGGTGCCGCTGCTGACCGGCACCATGCTGATCAGCGCCATCTCCATGGTGGTGGCCCTGCCGCTCGGCCTGTTCTCGGCCATCTACATGTCGGAATACGCCCAGCCGCGCATCCGCGCCATCGCCAAGCCGGCGCTGGAGATCCTGGCCGGCATCCCCACCGTGGTGTTCGGCTTCTTCGCCGTGGTGACGGTGGCCCCGGTGATCCGCTCCATCGGCGGGGCGTTCGGCCTCAACGTGGCGGCGGAAAGCGCCCTGGCCGCCGGCTTCGTCATGGGCATCACCCTGATCCCGCTGATCTCGTCACTGTCCGACGACGTCATCACCGCGGTGCCCCAATCCTTGCGCGAAGGCGCCTTCGGCCTGGGCGCCACCCGCTCCGAGACCATCGTCCAGGTGGTATTGCCCGCAGCGCTTCCCGGCATCGTCGGCGGCGTGCTGCTGGCCGTGTCGCGGGCCATCGGCGAGACCATGATCGTGGTCATGGCCGCCGGCCTGTCGGCCAAGCTGACCGCCAACCCGCTGGAGGCGGTGACCACCGTCACCGTCCAGATCGTCACCCTGCTGGTGGGCGACACCGAGTTCGACAGCCCCAAGACCCTGGCCGCCTTCGCCCTGGGCCTGATGTTGTTCGCCATCACCTTGGGGCTGAACGTCATCGCCTTGCACATCGTGCAGAAGTATCGGGAAAAATATGACTGAGATGACAGAGATCACCTCGGCGGTCCGCACCGCCGAAACCGTGGCGGCCCGCCTGAACCGGCGCTACGCCGCCGAGCGGCGCTTCCGCCTCCTGGGCCTCGCCTCCATCGTCCTGTCGGCCGGGTTCCTGGTTCTGCTGCTGGGCACCGTCATCGCCAAGGGCTGGACCGGCTTCCTGCAGACCCAGATCGCCGTCGAGGTCGCCTTCGACCCGCAAGTGATCGACCCCGACGGCAACCGCGCCCCCGAGGTGCTGGACACCGCCGATTACCCGGCCCTGGTGCGCAACGCCCTGGCCGCCCGGCTGGCCCCCGACGCCGACCGCGGCACCCGGCGCGACCTGTCGGCCATGGTCAGCACCATGGGCGCCGAGCAGATGCGCCGCATGGTCGCCGCCAATCCGTCGGTGATCGGCGGCCGGGCCACCCTGTGGCTGCCCGCCTCGGACAAGCTGGACATGGTCTACAAGGGCCAGGCGCCGCGCGAGGTCGGTGCCGACGGCAACGCTCTCAGCGACCGCCAGTTGGGCTGGCTGGCCGAGTTGGAGAAGACGGGGCAGATCCGCAAGGCCTTCAACGTCCAGTTCTTCACCGGCGGCGACTCGCGGGCGCCGGAACAGGCGGGCATCTGGGGCGCGGTGGTCGGCTCGTTCTTCTCCCTGGCGGTGACCCTGCTGATCAGCTTCCCCCTGGGGGTGGCGACCGCCGTCTACCTCGAGGAATTCGCGCCGAAGAACCGCTGGACCGACCTGATCGAGGTCAACATCAACAATCTGGCCGCCGTGCCGTCGGTGGTGTTCGGCCTGCTGGGCCTGGCGGTGTTCCTCAATGTCTTCCACCTGCCGCGCTCGTCGCCGGTGGCGGGCGGGCTGGTGCTGGCGCTGATCTGCCTGCCCACCATCATCATCGCCGGCCGCGCCGCGCTGAAGGCGGTGCCGCCTTCCATCCGCCAGGCCGCCGCCGGACTGGGCGCCTCGCCCTTGCAGATCGTCGCCCATCACGTCCTGCCGCTGGCCATGCCGGGCATGCTGACCGGCACCATCCTGGGCATGGCCCGCGCCCTGGGCGAGACGGCGCCGCTGTTGATGATCGGCATGGTGGCCTTCATCGTCGACATCCCCAAGAGCCCGCTGGACCCCTCGGCGGTGCTGCCGGTGCAGATCTATCTGTGGGCCGGCAGCTCGGAGCGCGCCTTCGTCGAGAAGACCTCGGCCGCCATCATGGTGCTGCTGCTGTTCCTGGTGGCCATGAACATGGCGGCCATCATGCTGCGCAAGAAATTCGAACGCCGGTGGTAGAGCAATCATGAACCAGTTCATTCCCCGTGGAACCTCCAAGATCTCGGCGCGCGGCCTCAACGTCCATTACGGTGACAAGCAGGCGCTCCACGACATCGACCTGGACATTCCGGCCGGTGAGGTCACCGCCCTGATCGGGCCGTCTGGCTGCGGCAAGTCCACCTTCCTGCGCTGCATCAACCGCATGAACGACATGGTGGACGGCGCCAAGGTCACCGGCTCGCTGACGCTGGACGGCAGCGACGTCTACGACCGCCAACTGGACGTGGTGCAACTGCGCGCCCGGGTCGGCATGGTGTTCCAAAAGCCCAACCCCTTCCCCAAGTCCATCTACGACAACGTCGCCTATGGGCCGCGCATCCACGGTCTGGCCCGCGACCAGGCCGAGCTGGACGAGATCGTCATGAACAGCCTGGAAAAGGCCGGCCTGCTGGCCGAGGTGGAAAGCCGCCTTTCCGAATCCGGCACCAGCCTGTCGGGCGGCCAGCAGCAGCGCCTGTGCATCGCCCGCGCCATCGCCGTGGCGCCCGAGGTGATCTTGATGGACGAGCCCTGCTCGGCGCTCGACCCCATCGCCACCGCCAAGGTGGAGGAGCTGATCGACGAGCTGCGCGACAACTACACCATCGTCATCGTCACCCATTCCATGCAGCAGGCGGCCCGCGTTTCGCAGCGCACCGCCTTCTTCCACCTGGGCAAGCTGATCGAGGTTGGCGGCACCGAGGAGATCTTCACCAACCCCCGCGAGCCCCTGACCCAGGGCTACATCACCGGACGGTTCGGTTGATGGCGCCGAAAGTCAAAGCCTGTCATCCCGAGGCGAAACCGAGGGATCTCCGCTCGGCATGGAGCCGACCGGCCCGGCATCACGCCGGAAGGAGATCCTTCTTCCCGATGGTCGTCGGGATGACAATTTCAGCAGGGCTGAGGTAATGAGCGACCATACCGTCAAGTCCTACGACGACGAACTGGCCCACCTGTCGGGCATGATCGCCCGCATGGGCGGGCTGGCCGAAGCGCAACTGGGGGCGGCGCTGCAATCCCTGGCCCGGCGCGACGACGAGCTGGCCCACAAGGTGGTGGACAGCGACGCCCGCATCGACGAGCTGGACCACGAGGTGGACAGCTTCGCGGTGCGCCTGCTGGCCCTGCGCCAGCCCATGGCCGGCGATCTGCGGCACATCGTGGCGGCGCTCAACATCTCGGGCGAGATCGAGCGCATCGGCGATTACGCCGCCAATCTGGCCAAGCGCGCCATCGTGCTCAACCAGCTTCCTCCCACGCCGAAGACCGGCGGCGTCATTCGCCTGGGCGAACTGGTGCAGACCCAGTTGAAGGATATCCTCGACGCCTATGTGGATCGGGATCTGGACAAGGCGATCGGCGTTTGGGGGCGCGACGAGGATGTGGATTCCCATTACAATGCCATCTTCCGCGATCTGATCGCCCAGATGACCGAGGATTCCGGCACCATCACCGCGTCGACCCACCTGCTGTTCATCGCCAAGAACATGGAACGCATCGGCGACCACGCCACCAACATCGCCGAGACCCTGCACTTCCAGATTCTCGGCACCCAGCCCAAGGGCGACCGGCCCAAGGGCGTTTCCCTCGGAGCCCAGGAATGACCGCCCGCGATACCGCCAATGCCTCCAAGCCCCTGGTCCTCGTCGTGGAGGACGAGGCGGCGCTGGCCACCATGCTGCGCTACAACCTGGAAAAGGAAGGCTATCGCGTCGCCGAGGCCGGCGACGGCGAGGAGGCGCTGACCGCGCTGGCCGAGCGCAAGCCCGACTTGGTGCTGCTGGACTGGATGCTGCCCTCGCTGTCGGGCATCGAGGTCTGCCGCCAGATTCGCCGCAAGCCCGCCACCCGCGAACTGCCCATCATCATGCTGACCGCCAGGGGCGAGGAAGGCGACAAGATCAGGGGGCTGAACACCGGCGCCGACGACTACCTGACCAAGCCGTTCTCGCTGCCCGAGCTGATGGCCCGCGTGCGCGCCCTGCTGCGCCGCGCCCAGCCGGTCAGCCAGAAGGGCCAGATCAGTTGGGGCGACATCACCATGGACCTGGCCGCCCACCGGGTGGCGCGGGCCGGCAAGGCCATCCACCTCGGCCCCACCGAATTCCGCCTGCTGCAGTTCTTCCTGCAGCACCCGGGCACGGTATTCTCGCGCGAGGAATTGCTGGACGCCGTGTGGGGGCCCGACATCTACGTGGAGCCGCGCACCGTCGACGTCCACATCCGCCGCCTGAGGAAGGCGCTCAACTGCGACACCGAGGTGGATATCATCCGCACGGTGCGCGCCGCCGGCTATGCGCTCGACAGCGAGGACGCGGCGTAAGAACCGCTTCAGCCGATGAGGCGGTCATAATCGGCATGGGAGCCGATCCAGAACCAGATGACGGAGCCGCCATCCCTGGTCCCCAAGGCCCGCCAATGCAGGCCGATCCGCGCCGACCATACACCGTGGGCTTCGGAAATGCATTTGAACCGCAGGCTGCCGTGAAACGGATCGGCGCGCCACAGGACGTAGGCCCGTGCCGCCTGCCGCCGCGCCTCGGGAGACAGGGCATCGAAGCACTTCCAGAACGTCCGGGTGGTACGGGAAATCACTCGACGGGGCGATCGGACGGGTCGTAAGGCAGCACGTCGCCCCGCGCCGCCTCCCCGCGCGCCTGGGCGGCCATGACGCCCAACAAATCCTGGGACTTGGCGAACCGCTCATCCCAGCCGCGCTCGCTCTCCATCTCCTCCAGGAGCTGAAGGCCGTAGGCTTCCTGTTCTTCTTCGGGCAGCTTCGCCAACCGGGCGATAGCCTGTTCCAGCATCTTGTTCATGATGGCCACCATAGCATATTTCGCCGGTCGGGAAAAACGAGGGATGGCGATCTCCCGTCCGACGTCGATGGCCGCGGCAAAGCCCACATTCCTTAAACCGTTGAAACTTTCCAACTCCGGCCTGTATGATCCGCCCGCCTCCCAAACGGGGGGCGCGTCGAGGCAGAATTAGGGTCCCGTCCGTGGCCGTTCCCCTTCATCAGTCGATCAAGATCGGTTCCTACATCGTCAAGCAGCACCTCGTGGGCAACAAGCGCTATCCGCTGGTGCTGATGATGGAGCCCCTGTTCCGCTGCAACCTCACCTGCGCGGGCTGCGGCAAGATCGACTATCCCGACGCCATTCTGAATTCCCGCATCTCGGTGGCCGACGCCCTGGCCTCCATCGACGAGTGCCCGGCCCCCGTAGTGGTGCTGGCCGGCGGCGAGCCGCTGCTGCACCGCGAGATCGACCAGATCGTCGAGGGCACCCTGGCCAAGGGCAAGATCGTCTTCGTCTGCACCAATGCCCTGCTGCTGGAAAAGAAGCTCGATTCCTTCAAGCCGCACAAGAACTTCACCTGGACCGTCCACCTGGACGGCAACCGCGAGGACCATGACCGCGCCGTGTCGCGCGAAGGCACCTTCGACCAGGCGGTGTCGGCCATCAAGGCCGCCAAGGCCCGGGGCTTCCAGGTCAACATCAATTGCACCCTGTTCAACAACGCCGATGCCGAGCGCATGGCCGAGTTCTTCGACTACACCAAGTCCATCGGCATCGGCGGCATCACGCTGTCGCCCGGCTACGCCTATGAGCGCGCCCCCGATACCGAGCATTTCCTCAACCGCCGCGCCACCAAGGAGCTGTTCCGCAAGCTGTTCCGCCTGGGCAAGGGCAAGAAGTGGGAATTCACCCAGTCGTCCCTGTTCATGGACTTCCTGGCCGGCAACCAGACCTACCAGTGCACGCCGTGGGGCAATCCGACCCGCAACGTGTTCGGCTGGCAGCGCCCCTGCTACCTGCTGGGCGAGGGCTACGCCAAGACCTACAAGGAACTGATGGAGGAGACCGATTGGGACTCCTACGGCACCGGCAAGTACGAAAAGTGCGCCGATTGCATGGTCCATTCGGGCTATGAGGCGACCGCCGTCACCGATACCATCAGCCATCCGCTGAAGGCCGCCATGGTCGCCCTGCGCGGTCCCCGCACCGAAGGCCCCTTCGCCCCCGACCTGCCGTTGGACAAGCAGCGGCCGGCGGTCAACAACTACGAAGAACTGATGGCCAAGAACCTGGAAATGCTACATTCCGAGGGCCGGGCCAACAACCTTCACCGCGTCTCGCAGGGCAGCTAGGGCGGTCTGGCTGTCCAGGCCGACCCGGATCAATCCCGGCAATTCCCATGGGCGGCGCAACAGCGCCCCCATGACGGCCAGGGGCCGGGCCGAGCCGTCGGGGGCCAGCCCCACGAATACCGATTTGGGTAGCCCCCGTCCGGCCGGATCGGCCACGGCGCGCAGCACGGCGAAGGGCTTTCCCGCCCGCGCACACACCCGGGCCATGGCCCCGCTTTCCATATCCACCACCGTACCGCCGCCCTGATACAGGGCCAGCTTGGCCTCGGGCGTCGCGGCGATACGGCTGACCGCCGCGATGGTTCCGGCCCGGGCGCCGGGGATGGCCGCCAGCAGACGGGCGGCCCACGCCGGATCGGCGGCAAAGCTCTCGCCGTCCCACTGGACGGCGTGTCCCACCACCAGATCGCCCGACGCCAGGGCCGGGTCGAGGCCACCGGCGATGCCGAAACTGATCAGCCCCTCGGCGCCTTCGGCCAGCAGGCGCTCGGCCAGTTCCGTCACCCGCCGGGTCACGCCGCCCGCCGCGCCCACCGGAATGCCGGCGGGCAGCAGGGCGGCCTCGCTGTTCATGCCGACGATGACGGCGATTTTCATGATGAGGG
>JAVBXM010000124.1 GCA_030824585.1 Phaeospirillum sp.
GCCGATCCCGTCCAAGTACTTCTTGAGCGCGAAGGCGTGCGCCGGGATCATCCGCCGCGCCGAGAAGCGGAACAAGGTGTTGCCCCCACGCTTGATGCTCGCGCTGGCCGAAGCGGCGAAACGTCTTTCGCCACCAGCGGCGGACTGATCGCCGAGGCGTTCGGCGGCAACAACACCTCCGGCCCCATCGACATCGCCACCGCACTCAATGCCTGCGCCTCGGCCAGTGGCCGGATGGATTTCGAGACCGAAACCTTTGTCGCCACCACCTTGCGGGCACGCGACCTGTCGCGCGGCGTGGACAGCGACTGCACCGACACGCTGATCGCCCACACCCTGCGGGCTAAGGCCAATCTCGCCCATCGACCCGACATCGATACCCTGGTCACCCATTCCCTGCGCGGCGAGGGCTTCGATGCCTCCGAGGACGGGACCGGGCGTGGCACGCCCCTGGTGCCGGTTGCCATCCCCATTCAGGAGGCCGGTGCCCGAACGGGAATCAGCACCACTGATCCCCGTGCCGGAATCGGCATCGGCGGTGACGGCGATCCGATGTTCACGTTGCAGGCGGGCAAACAGCACGCGGTGGCGTTTGCCCAGAACCAACGGAACGAAGTCCGGACCTTGGACGTTGCCGGTGCCCTGGCGGCGGAGCCGGGCACCAAGCAGCAGACCTATGTGGCGTTCGACTGCAAGGCCGGCACAGGTTTCCAGTCGGTCGAGGCCGATGGTGTCGCCCCGACGCTTCGGGCCATGAACGCCTTGGGCCGCGACAATGCCGGAGGCCAACTGGCAGTCCAACATGGCATGGCGGTGCGCCGCCTGACGCCCCGCGAATGCGAGCGGCTCCAGGGCTTCCCTGACGATTACACCCTGATCCCCTGGCGGCGGAAGGCTGCCCAGGATTGTCCCGACGGCCCGCGCTATCGGGCGCTGGGCAATTCCATGGCCGTGCCGGTGATGGCCTGGTTGGGCCGCCGAATCCAGAACGCTGGAAAACGATAATGACCCATCCGTTTCCCGACACGGTCGAGCACTGGCCCATCGACCGGCTGATCCCCTATGGCCGCAATGCGCGGACCCATTCGGATGCCCAGGTGGCCCAGATCGCCGCCAGCATGGTGGAGTTCGGCTGGACCAATCCGGTGCTGGCCGACAGTAAGGGCAACGTCATCGCCGGACATGGCCGACTGGCCGCCGCCAAGTCCCTGGGTCTGGACACGGTGCCGGTGGTGATCCTCGACCATCTGACCGAGGCCCAGCGCCGTGCCTACATCCTGGCCGACAACAAGCTGGCGCTGAACGCCGGATGGGACGACGAAACCCTGGCGGCGGAGCTGCACGCGCTGAATGCCGAGGGCTACGATCTCGACCTGATTGGCTTCTCCGCCGAGGAACTGGACGCCCTGATGGCTCCCCTCGACGACGAAGGTGACGGGGATGACGAGGCTGGGGAAGACGAAATCCCCGAGCCGCCCGCCGATCCGGTAACCCGGCCCGGTGATTTGTGGATCTTGGGTCGCCACCGCCTGCTGTGCGGCGACAGCACCAGCGCCACCGACGTGGAACGTCTGCTGGCTGGGGCCGTGCCGCACCTGATGGTGACCGATCCGCCGTATGGCGTCGAATATGATCCCACCTGGCGGAACGAGGCGGGCGTGTCGTCCACCACCCGCACCGGCAAGGTCGCCAACGACGACCGTGCCGACTGGCGGGAAGCCTGGGCGCTGTTCCCCGGCGAGGTGGCCTATGTCTGGCACGCGGCGATCTTCGCCAAGATTGTGGCCGACAGCCTGGAAGCCAACGACTTCAAGATCCGCGCCCAGATCATCTGGTCGAAGAACCGCTTCGTCCTGGGGCGCGGAGATTACCACTGGCAGCATGAACCTTGCTGGTACGCCGTGCGCAAGAGCGGCACCGGCCACTGGCAGGGGGCGCGGGATCAGGCCACGGTGTGGGCCATTGGCAACAACGGCGACGAGGATGAAGCCACGGTCCACGGCACCCAGAAGCCGGTGGAATGCATGCGCCGCCCGATCCTCAACAACAGCGCCGAGGGCGACGGGGTGTACGAGCCGTTCGCGGGCAGCGGCACTACGGTGATCGCCGCCGAGACCACGGGTCGTGTCTGCTTTGCCATGGAATTGAACCCGGCCTATGCCGACGTGATCGTCGGACGATGGCAGAAGCTGACCGGGCAGAAGGCCATCCTGGACGGCGATGGCCGGAGCTTCGAGGAAATCGCCGCCGGGAAGGCTGTCAGCGCCGGGTGATCCGGCGCAGCGAGGTCTGGTACTTGCAATCGGTGGGCTTCCAGTTCACCGGCCTGCAGCCAAGGCGCAGATCGCGGTCCCAGAAATCCAGAACCTGCCGGTTGCTGTATCCCTTGCCCCGCAGGTACTCGAAATCGGTCTGGCTCCACATGGGGTGGTTCTTCAGGGCGGTGGTGGGGCGGACGCTCAGGGCCATGTTACTTGGCCTCCCGCCCAGCTTCGTAGGCCGCTTCCAGCGCCTTCTTGATCGCCCAAACCCCCAATTCGTGGAAGTCCAGACTGTCGCGCTTGCGCGGCTCCAGCGTTTCCAGGTCCAGGATGGCAGCGGCGATGTTCGCCAGGGCTTCGTCGCGGGTTGCCGGGTCTATGCCCGCGCCGCCGCCTGGATCGTCGGGGCCGACCGCTGGCCCGAAGCCAAATGGCGCGATCTGGAAGCACAACTGGCCATATCCGAGCTGCCCCAAACCGAAGACCCCCAGGCGGGCCAGATCCGCCGTCCCCAGACCCGCCGACCCCGGCGGGTTTTTCATTCCAGCTATATGGGCTGATCCCGATGACCCTCGACGAGATAAGGGGAGCGTTGGCGCGTACCGCCTCACCCAGACGGCCCGTGACTTCCCGAACCACTCCCCCGGCACGCGGCGGAATCTCCACCAGCCGATCAAGATCGGGGGTCACTTCGCCGTTCAGAGCCAGTTCACTAGCAACCCGGCCGACTGTTGCTGTGGCGGTTTCAAGCTCGATCAGCTTGATCTGCTCGTCGTTGAGGCGAATTTCGCCGGGCACGGCGGCATCCTCGGCAAGGGCAAGGCCAGAGACCGGAAGTGTCCAGGCCAATGCCGTCATCAAGGTGGAAAGTAAAAGCCGTTGCCGCATCATTTTTCTCCTGTCCGAGCCTGGACGGGCTGGTGGGGGCTGGTCATCGACTGGCCGGTCAACCGTTCCATTTCGGCGCGGGCGATCTGGTATTCGGCCATCGCATCCACCAGTCGGCCCCGCGCCTCGGTCAAGCTCCGCTGGGAATCCAGAACGTCGATCAGGGCGAATTTACCTCGGCGATAGCCTTCTCCGGCCCCTTCAAAAGCAGTGGTGGCGGCGGGGAGAATATCCCGGTTGAGCGCGTTCACTTCCTCGAAGGCCGACGACAATTTCTCGAAGCCCTGTCTCACCGCAGCCGTGACCCGCGCTTCGGCAGCCCTCTGCTCGGCTCGACCTTTCGCAAGACGCTCCTGCGCGTCGAGGACGTTGCCACGGTTCAACCCGAAGACGGGAATGGGGATACTGATGCCTGCGATGAACGCGTTCGACCTGTCTTCCCCGTAGCGGCGGACACCGGCGGAAAGCGTCGGGTCTGGAATATCCTTTGACCGCTCGACACTCACTTTCGCTTCCCGACTGTCCACTTCGGTCGCCCAACGCGCCAAGTCGGGGTTCTGGGCAGCCAGAGAAAGCAACTCCGTCAATGGACGTGGCGGGGATACCTCAGCGAGGTTTCCGATGGCGCGGTCGAAACTTGCGACCTTGCCGCCCCATTGCATGGCGAGGCGATCTCGCGCGGCGGTCACTTCACGCCGGGCTCGATCAACCGAGACCGTCGCGTTCGCCAATGCGACCTGGGCGCGACGCTCCTCCAGGGGCGAGACCCGGCCAGCCCGCACGCGCTCATCCACGGTGGTATGAACCTGTCGATCAAGCGCCAGAATGCCTTCAGACAGTTCCAGTTTCCGCTGGGCCGCGAGCAGGCCGATAAAGGCTCTGGTCGTTTCAAGCAGGGTGTCCAGCCGTTTGGCTTCGTAATCCCAGGCGGCGAGGCTTTCATCTAGCCGCGCCGAGCGAACCCGTTTTTCCCTCTTGGACCCAAGCTCGATGAGCTGGTTGAGCGACAGCGTGGTCTGAGCCCCATCAAAGCCGCGCCGCGTCCCACTGCCGCCGAAATCCTGGGCATCAACGCCAAGAACCGGATTGGGGATGAATTCGGCCTGCATCGTCCGTGCTTCGGCCGCACGGATATCATAGGAGAAGGCTGCGAGGTCCGGGCTTCCCACCAGCGCCTGAGCGAGAGCACGCTGCAACGTAAGCTCGCCAGTGGGGGCTTCGAAAGATTGGAATACAACATTTTTGTCGTCAGAGGTGGAGGGCTCGGCCTTCTCCAGGGATGGCGGCATGACCAGATCACGCCCCAGCGGCCGAGGTTGGGGCCTCACTACGGGAGGCTCCGTCTCGCACGCCGCCAGAAGAAAGGCCGATACGAGAGCGCTCGCCCGCACAAGCCGGAATATATGCCGCCCGTAGGGCTGCTTCTCAGGAAGAGACATTAAAACCTCCAGACGCACTGCGGTAGAAATCCCGGCGCAAGAAGCACTAGCCTTGTTCCGCCGGAAGGCTGAACCCCGTCATGCCCTCGCAGATTTCCTGCATCCGGGACATGTGCGCGATGCTTTCCTTGCTGCGCACGTCGAGGTGGTCGTCGGTTTCCCGGCGGCACTTCTCCGCGAGGTCGGCCCGCCGCTTTGTCTCGATGGGGGAGCGCCCTTTGATGGCGGGCAGATCGGCCATCTCGCGGCACAGCTCTTTCAGGTGGCTGGTCTCGCGGGTGGAGCTCGAATCGCGGTAGCGATGCTGCATGTTGGCCGGCATGCGGGCCGCCGTCTGGTCGAGATTCCAGTTGGCCTCGGTGAGGCAGGCGCGGCGCAGGGTTTCCTGGCGATCTTCAGGTGTCTTGCCCTCCAGACGCTGGGCCAGAGAGACGGTCGGGATGGAGGCGCAGGCCGACAGGCCTGCCGCCAGCAGGACGATGATCAGGATATGGGGACGCATGGAGGATCTCCATAATCAAACGCGGGACGAACGCATCCGCCCGAAGGCAGACACGCAAAGACGTTCGGTTACCGGAAAAATCTCAGATCAGCAGGACCACCGAGCGGTGGGAGACCAAGCGCGGGTCAAGCGACGGCCCTTCCGCAGGAAAGGCGGCGACAATGGTCGGCTGCCCCTTGGGAGAAAGAGACCACGGAGCCAGCGAGACGGGCAGCGCCGTGTCCGAGCCGAGTACCGTTTGTTTCTTTAGAATCGGCGGAGCAGACAGGACTAAAGGGATGTCGATACAATCGACCGCCCCCGCTAGCTGATGTGTGGCCGTGAGGCCATCGGTAAGGCCCGTCACCAGCCCATGATCGAGGCTGCCAGCCTCAATCGCTTCAATCGCCACATGGTCGACGCTGAAACACAGGGCAAACGCCCCGCCCGCCGGTCCCCCAAGCAGGATCATCAGCAGGCTGAGCAGAGCAGCCAGCTTCCGAACCGGGAGGGTGGACATCAAACGAGACACCAAGGCGATCCTTTCAGCTATCACCATCGGGGTGGATAGCATGCTGGAAACAGGTCGGCAAATGAACGGTTTTTAATCCGGAATGGACCTGGCCAGATTGCCAAGGCGGAGAGCTGGTGGCGACGGAGGTAATGCCTCCGTCGCCATAATCACGCCGTCGCGGGCGGTGACGGGCCGATGTCAGCCCTTCTTGTCCGGGGTGTAGTTGTGCTCGGCCGGATGCATCACCTCGGGGAGCTTCAGCCAGGAGCGGACTATGTCGAGACGCAGCAGCGCTTCATGCTCGTTGCCGGCCTTGCACTGAGCCTCGGCCTGACGCATCTGGCCGCTCATATAGGTTTCGGCCATGACGTTGTGGTCGTGGTCGCCACGGCTCTTCCGCTCGGCCAATTTGCTGTAGGGATGCGGCACGGCCTTCCAGGCGGCCTGCATTTCCGCGACCTGGGCCTCGCAGGCGGGGCTGGCCGAGGCCGGCGTCGCGGCAAAGGCCAGCGGGACGGCAAGCGCCATGACGGCGGCGAGGGTGAACAGGGATTTCATGATCGGCCTCCAATGATGTCCGTCGCCTTCCGCGACACCTTCATTGAAGCAGGCGCGTGTAAACCGCCGACGACGTGGCATGTAAAGAATTGTAAAGCCTGCCTGAGGATCAATATGTCCCGAAAACCCTGATCCCACCGGAGCCGAAGGCCTTGACGACATTGTCCTCCTTCGGGCCGTCCATTCCCGGAGAACCGGACGGCATACCCGGCGAGGCAATCCCTGTGAAGCTGGGACGCTTGGTCAGCAACTTATCGATGGCTTCCACCGGCACATGGCCCTCCACCACATAGCCGTCGATCTTGGCGGTATGGCAGGAGTGCAGGCTGTCGGGCACCTGAAGGCGCCGTTTCAGGTCTTCCATGTTGTCGACGTCGATGACCGTGACCTTGTAGCCATTGCGCTGAAGGTAGGTTGCCCAGCCCTTGCAGCATCCGCATTGCGGATTCTTGTAGACGACGGCCTCGCGTGCGGCGACAGGTGACGGCTCGAAGGCTGTAAACACCATGGCTCCGCCCAGGCCGAGAGCCGCGATAATTCCGAGCACGCGTCTATTCATGAGCTTCCTCCTTCAGGTTCGGCAGGTCCCGCTGCTTGATCAGGCCGTAGAGGGCGGGAATGACGATCAGGGTGAGGATGGTGGACGACACCATGCCGCCGACCATGGGCATGGCGATGCGGCGCATCACCTCTGAGCCGGTGCCGGTGCTCCACATGATGGGCAGCAGACCGGCCATGATGGCGACCACGGTCATCATCTTGGGCCGCACCCGCTCCACCGCGCCTTCCATGATGGCTTCGTAAAGGTCGGCACGGGTGAAAGGCAGTCCCTCGGCGGCACGCTTGGCCTTCAACTCGGTCAGGGCGTGGTCGAGATAGATCAGCATCACCACCCCGGTCTCGGCGGCGACGCCGGCCAGTGCGATGTAGCCCACCGCCACCGCCACGCTCATGTTGTAGCCGAGATACCATTGCAGCCACAGGCCGCCCACCAGGGCGAAGGGTAGCGACAGCATGACGATCAGGGTCTCGGTCACCCGTTTGAAGTTGAGGTAGAGCAGCAGGAAGATGATGCCGATGGTCAGCGGCACCACGATCTTCAGCTTCTCGATGGCGCGCTCCATGTACTCGAACTGGCCCGACCAGGTGACGAAATAGCCGGGCGGCATCTTGACCGAGTCCTGCACCGCCTTCCTGGCCTCGGCCACATAGCCGCCGATGTCGCGGTCGCGGATGTCAACGTAGATATAGGCCGACAGCAGTGCGTTCTCGGTACGGATGCCCGCCGGTCCCTTGGACAGGCGGACCTTGGCCAGTTGGCCCAGCGGCACCTGGGCGCCGTCCATGCCCGCCACCAGCACCCGCTCGGCGATGGCCTGGGGATCGGAGCGGAACTCACGGGGATAGCGGACGTTGACCGAGAAGCGCTCGCGCCCCTCCACCGTGGTGGTAACGGTCTCACCGCCCAGGGCGGTGAGGATCACCTCCTGCAGATCGCCGATGGTGATGCCGTAGCGGGCCAGTTGGGCGCGGTCGGGCTCGATGTTGAGGTAGAAGCCGCCGCCGATGCGCTCGGCATAGGCGGATGTGGTGCCGGGCACATTGCGCACCACCGCCTCGATCTGGCGGGCGAGGCGTTCCATCTCGTCCAAGTCCTTGCCGAACACCTTGATGCCGATGGGGGTGCGGATGCCGGTGGACAGCATGTCGATGCGGGCGCGCAGCGGCATGGTCCAGGCGTTGGAGATTCCGGGCATCTGCAAGGCCTTGTCCATCTCGGCGATCAGCGTGTCGGTGGTCAGGCCGGGACGCCACTGGCTCTCGGGCTTGAGATTGATCACTGTCTCGAACATCTCGGTGGGGGCAGGATCGGTGGCGGTGGCGGCGCGACCGGCCTTGCCCCACACCGAGTCGACCTCGGGGAAGCCCTTGATGATCTTGTCCTGGGTCTGGATCAGTTCGGCCGCCTTGGTGATAGACAGGCCGGGCAGGGTGGTCGGCATATAAAGCAGGGTACCTTCGTTGAGCGTCGGCATGAACTCGCTGCCCAGTTTGGACAACGGGTACCAGGAGGCCGCCAGGGCCACCAAGGCCACGGCGATGGTGACGACCTTGGCCTTCATCACCCCGGTGATCATCGGCCGATAGCTCCAGATCAGGGCGCGGTTGATGGGATTCCTGTGCTCGGGAATGATCTTGCCCCGGATGAACAGCATCATCAGCACCGGCACCAGGGTCACCGACAGCAATGCCGCACCGGCCATGGAGAAGGTCTTGGTGAAGGCCAGCGGCTTGAACAGCCTTCCTTCCTGCGCTTCCAGGGTGAAGACGGGCAGGAACGAGACGGTGATGATCAGCAGGCCGAAGAACAGGCTCGGCCCCACCTCGATGGCGGCGGCGATCAGGGCCTCGGCGCGCGACTCGCCCGGCTTCATGCGTTCCAGATGCTTGTGGGCGTTCTCGATCATGACGATGGCGGCATCGACCATGGCGCCGACCGCGATGGCGACACCGCCCAGGCTCATGATGTTGGACGTCATGCCCAGGGCCTGCATGACGATGGCGGCGATCAGCACGCCCACCGGCAGCATGATGATGGCCACCAGGGCCGAACGCAGATGCAGCAGGAACACCAGGCAGACGGCGGCGACGATCAGGCTTTCCTCGATCAGGGTGTGCTTGAGGGTTTCGACGGCCCGTAGGATCAGGTCGGAGCGGTCATAGACCGCCTTGATGGTGACGCCTTCGGGCAGACCGGAGGAAACCTCGGCGATCTTGGCCTTGACCCGTTCGATGACGTCCAGCGCGTTCTGGCCGAAGCGTTGCAGCACGATGCCGCTGACCACCTCGCCCTCGCCGTTCAACTCGGTGAGGCCGCGCCGCTCGTCGGGGCCAAGCTCGACCCGGGCCACGTCGCGCAGCAGCACCGGGGTACCACGCTCCGACTTCAGCACCAGTTGCTCGATATCGGCGATACCGCGCAGGTAGCCGCGACCGCGCACCACGAATTCGGTCTCGGCCAGTTCCACCACCCTTCCGCCCACGTCGATATTGCTCTTGCGGATGACGTCGGTGATCTTGGCCAGCGGGATGTTGTAGGCCTGGAGGCGCTGGGGATCGACCACCACCTGATACTGCTGGACGAAGCCGCCCACCCCGGCCACCTCGGCGACACCCTCGGCCTTGGCCAGCTGATAGCGCAGATACCAGTCCTGGGTGGTGCGCAGTTCAGCCAGCGTCCGATCCTTGGCCAGTACCACGTACTGGTAGACCCAGCCCACGCCGGTGGCGTCCGGCCCCAGGGTGGGGGTGATGCCGGGCGGCAGGCGCTTGGCGGCGAAGCTGAGGTACTCCAGCACCCGCGAGCGCGCCCAGTAGATGTCGGTGCCGTCCTCGAAGATGATGTAGACGAAGCTGACGCCGAAGAACGAGAAACCACGCACCGTCTTGGAGCGGGGCACGCTGAGCATGGCGGTGCTCAGCGGATAGGTGACCTGATCCTCCACCACCTGGGGGGCCTGGCCGGGAACCTCGGTATAAAGGATCACCTGCACGTCGGAGAGATCGGGCAGCGCGTCCAGCGGCAGGTGCTTCACCGCCAGGGT
>JAVBXM010000082.1 GCA_030824585.1 Phaeospirillum sp.
TCGGCGGCCAGGGCCGGTGCGGCGCAGGCGAGGGAAAGGACGACGGCGGCAACGGCCATTCTCAACATCTGGATGCAATCCCGAATCTACGGCGAACCCCTGAGCGGCGCACCATAGACCAAGCCCGGCCCGCCGGGAAGATGGCTAAAATCCCCACTTCCCACTTGCATTTTCGGCAGTGCGGCAGAAACTCGAGTCCCATGAGCATTCACAACCTTTCCTTCCTGTTCGAGCCCACCTCGGTGGCGGTGATCGGGGCCTCGGACCGGCCGCGTTCGGCTGGTGCCGTGGTGATGCGCAATCTGCTGGCCGCCGGGTTCAAGGGCCCCATCATGCCGGTCCATCCCAGCCACCGTGCCGTGGCCGGCGTTCTGGCCTATCGCGACGTGGAGAGCATGCCGCTGACCCCCGACCTGGCGGTGCTGTGCACGCCGGGCGACACGGTGCCCAAGCTGCTGGACGCCCTGGGGCGGCGCGGAACCAAGGCGGCCATCGTCATCGCCGGCGACGTGGACAGGGACGCCATGCTGGCGGCGGCGCGGCCGTGGTCGTTGCGCATCCTGGGGGCCGGAGCCCTGGGCGTGCTGGTGCCGCGCATCCGGCTGGACGCCAGCTTCTCCCACGTCACCGCGCTTCCAGGCAAGGTGGCCTTCGTCTCGCAGTCGGGCGCGCTGTCCACCGCCGTGCTGGACTGGGCGCGGCCGCGCGGCATCGGCTTTTCCCACTTCATCAGCCTGGGCGACGCCCACGACATCGATTTCGCCGACGTGATGGACTATCTGGCCAACGACGACCAGACGCGGGCCATCCTGCTTTACATCGAATCCATCGGAGAGCGCCGCAACTTCATCCCCGCCGCCCGCGCCGCCGCCCGCAACAAGCCGGTTCTGCTGGTCCGCGCCGTGCCCGAGGCCGAGGACCATCCCATCGGGCCGTTCCTGGCCGAATCCCTGGCCCAGCCCGAGGACGCCTTCGACGCCGCCATCCGCCGGGCCGGCGCGCTGCGCGTGCACGACATCGACGAGCTGTTCGGCGCGGTGGAGACCCTGGCCCGCGCCAAGCCCATGAAGGGTGCCCGGCTCGCCGTACTGTCCAACGGCGGCGGCACCGCCATGATGGCCCTGGCCGAGATGGGCGGTCCCGGCGGCGGCCAGATGGCCCAACTGTCCGACGAGACCCTGCGCAAGCTTTCCGCCCTGATGCCGCGCGGCTGGAAGGCGGCCAATCCGGTGGACCTGGGCGTCGATGCCGGCGGCAAGCGTTATTCCGACATGCTCCGCGTGCTGATCGAGGCCGAGGAGGTGGACGCCTCCCTGGTGGTCCACGCTCCCAACGCCATGGCCGACGGGCTGGAAGCCGCCCAGGCGGTGATCGACGTGCAAAAGCGCCACGGCGGCGCGGTGCTGACCTCGTGGGTGGGCGAGGAAGCCGCCGCCCCGGCCCGCAAGCTGTTCGGCGAGGCGGCCCTGCCCACCTACGACACCCCCGGCCGGGCGGTCCGCGCTTTCCGCCATCTGGTCAATTATCAGCGCAACCAGGACATGCTGATGGAGACGCCGCCCTCGCAACTGGGCGGTTTCGCCGCCGCCAAGGGCACGGCGCGGCTGATCGTGGCGCGCGGCCTCAACGACCCGGGCGGCAATCTCTCCGAACCCGACGCCAAGGCCCTGCTGTCGGCCTATGGCATCGGGACCCAGGACACCCGCCTGGCCTCCGACGTGGAGGGCGCGGTGGCCGCCGCCGACGCGGTGGGCTATCCGGTGGCGCTGACCATCGCCTCGCCCGATGTGGCCCGCAAATGGGACGTGGGCGGCGTGGCGCTCAATCTGGAAGATGCTTCCGCCGTGCGCTCGGCGGCCGAGGGTATCCTGCGCCGCGTCGCCGAAAGCCGGCCGGACCTCCGCATCGACGGCTTCACCATCCAGCGCATGGCCTTCCGCCCCAATGCGCGGCAACTGATCGTCGGCGTGGCCTGCGACCCGCTGTTCGGCCCGGTGCTGGTGTTCGGCGAGGGGGGACGGGCCGTCGAGGTGATCCGCGACCACACGGTGGGCCTGCCCCCCGTCAACCTGCCGCTGGCGCGCGGCATGATCGGGCGGACCCGGGTATCGCGGCTGCTGCAATCCCATGGCCGCCGCCCCGCCGTCGACCTCGACGCGGTGGCCGAGGTGCTGGTGCGGGTGTCGCGCATGCTGGCCGACAATCCCGAAATCGTCGCCTGCGACATCAATCCGCTGTTCGCCGACGAACACGGCGCCCTGGCCGTCGACGCCCGCATCCGGGTGGCGCCGTGGGAAGATACCGACCTCCGCCATTTCTCCATCCTGCCCTATCCGGCCGAGTTGGAGGAGACCGCCAAGCTGCACGACGGCTCGTCCGTCACGCTGCGGCCCATCCGGCCCGAGGACCTGCCCGCCCATGCCGAGCTGATGGCCCGCATGACGCCCCAGGACCTGCGGCTGCGTTTCTTCGGTCAGGTGCGGCAGATCCACCATCACCAGATGGCGCGGCTCACCCAGATCGACTACGAGCGCGAAATGGCCTTCATCGCCACCAGGGCCAACAAGGATGGACAGCCCGAGACCCTGGGCGTGGTCCGCACCGTCACCGACCCCGACAACCAGCGGGCCGAACTGGCGGCGCTGGTGCGCTCGGACGTCAAGGGCACCGGGTTGGGCAGCATGCTGATGGAGAAGATCGTCCGCTATCAGCGCGCGCGAAAGACCCGGGCCATCTATGCCCAGATCATGATCGAGAACGACGCCATGATCCGCCTCGCCGCCAAGGCCGGCTTCAAGAAGCAGCGCTCGGAAGACCCCGACGTGGTGGAGATGGTGCTGGAGTTGGAGTGATATCCGGTCGAAATCCTTGCAGACGGTCTGGCCTCGGGCGATAAACCCGCCTCGACCTATGGAGGGGGGATCGGTATGAGCGGAGCCTTCATGTACGCGCCCGAGGTGGAGCGGCTGGACCGCCCGGCTTTGGCCCGGCTGCAGTTGGAGCGGCTGCGGGGCCTGCTGGCCCATGCCTACGCCAATGTTCCCCATTACCGCGCCGCCTTCGACGCCGCCGGAGTCAAGCCCGACGGCCTGCGGCATCTCGAGGATCTGGCCCGCTTCCCCTTCACGGTGAAGGCCGATCTGCGCGACAACTATCCCTTCGGCCTGTTCGCGGTGCCCAGGGAACAGGTGGTGCGCATCCACGCCAGTTCCGGCACCACCGGCCGCCCCACCGTGGTGGGCTATACCGAGGCCGACCTGGACAATTGGGCCGGGCTGATGGCCCGTTCGCTGGCCGCCACCGGAGTGCGTCCCGGCGACGTGGTGCACAACGCCTATGGCTACGGCCTGTTCACCGGCGGCCTGGGCTTCCATTACGGGGCCGAGCGGCTGAAATGCTCGGTGGTGCCCATGTCGGGCGGCAATACGGAAAAGCAGATCGGCCTGATCATGGACTTCGGGGCGCGCGCCCTGGCCGCCACGCCGTCCTATGCGCTGAACATCGCCGAGGTGGCCGAGCAGATGGGCGTCAGCCTGGTGGATGCCCCGCTGGCGGTGGGCGTGTTCGGCGCCGAGCCGTGGAGCGAGACCATGCGGGCCGAACTGGACCGCCGCCTCGGCATCAGTGCCTGCGACATGTACGGCCTGTCCGAGATCATGGGGCCGGGCGTCGCCATCGAATGCGAGCATCGGGTGGGGCTGCACGGCTGGGAAGACCATTTCCTGTTCGAGATCGTCGATCCCGAGACGCTGGAGCCGCTGCCCATGGGGGCGGAGGGCGAACTGGTCATCACCACGCTTTCCAAGCAGGCTCTGCCCATGGTGCGCTACCGCACCCGCGACATCACCCGGCTGACCGATGAACCCTGCGCCTGCGGCCGCACCCATGTGCGCATCCTGCGCGTGACGGGCCGCAACGACGACATGATGATCATCCGGGGCGTCAACGTCTATCCCAGCCAGATCGAGGCGGCGCTGGTCGGCTTCCCCGGCGTGGCGCCCCATTACCTGCTGACGCTCACCCGCCAGGGCTCGCTGGATCACCTGACCGTGGAGGTCGAGGCGGAAGGCGGCCGGGACGAGGACGACCGCGCCCATCTGGCCCGCCAGGTCCGCCATCACCTGAAATCCCTGGTGGGCATCTCCTCGGAGGTGATCGTCCGGCTGCCCGGCGAACTGCCGCGCTCGCAGGGCAAGGCGATCCGGGTCCGGGACCTCAGGAAAGAGGGGACGTAGCCCGTCTCCTATAGTCCGTCATGCCCGGACTTGATCCGGGCATCCATGTGGCGCCGCGATCTCATTACTTTAAATGGTGAGCCGGCGGTACCGCGCGGATCACCGGGACAAGCCCGGTGATGACGGTGAGAACGATCAATACCGCCCGAACACCTTCGAGCCCTCGGGGCCGAAGGTGTGGATGACGTTCTCCTCCTTCGGCCCACCCATCCCGGGCGAGCCCATGGGCATGCCGGGCGAGGCGATGCCCCGCGTCCTGGGCTTTTCCCTCAGCAGGCGATCGACCGCCTCGGCGGGGACGTGGCCTTCCAGCAGGTAGCCGTCCACCCTGGCGGTGTGGCAGGACTGCATGGGGCCGGGGATGCCATGGGCCCGCTTGATCTGGTCGATGTCGTCCACGTCGATGGACTTCACCTTGTAGCCCGATTGGCGCATGTGCTCGGCCCAGCCTTCGCAGCACCCGCAAGTGGGCGATTTCCACATGGTCACCTCGCGCTCGGCGGCGAAGGCGGGCAGGGCAATGAGGAGGGCGAGCAGGAGCGCGACGAAGCTTTTCATGACGGTTCCTCCGCTCAGTGCTTGTGGCCGGCGTGGGGATCGCCCCCCGGGGCGGCGGCCGGCGCGCTTCCCAGGCCGTTGGCCGCCTGCATGGCGCGGATATAGGCCAGCACGTCCCGGTCCTGGCCGGGCTTCAGGCCTTCGGGCTTGGGCATGTCGCCGAACTTCCACATATGCGCCTTGGCGCCACTGTTCATGGCCGCCAGGATGATGTCGTCGCCGTGGGCCGAGCCCTGGGCGTAGAAGGGGTGCAGCAGCGGCGGGCCGCTGTCGGAGCCGCGCAGGGCGGCGCCGTGGCAGGCGGCGCAGACCGCCTCGAACAGTTTGCGGCCGGAATCCGCCTGGGGGGACAGGGCGGCGGGCAGCGTCAGCTCGGCCTGCATGAAGCGTACCGACAGCGGCTTGCCCTCCACCTGCAGCCCCACCACGGCGGCCAGCTTATCGCGGGACTTGACCGGCGCCTCGGCGGCCAGCCCATCGCCCTGGGCGTTGAGCGGCAGTTCCAGCTTCTGGCCGCCCAGCAGCAGGGTGGCCTTGCCCGACGCCTTGACCGGCTTGTCGTCGTGATCGCGCACCCAGACGCGGATGGCCCCGTCGCGCACCGCGAATTCGGCGCGGTAATCGCCGCTTTCGGCGATCTGCCCGCCGAAGAAGGCGGCCAGGGTGCCGTGGGCCAGGGCCGAGGGCACCACCAGGAGGAGGGCCAGGGTGAGAAGGCGTGTCTTCATGGTCGAAATCTCCTTGGGCGCGATCATGTCCGCACCTCTTGTCCAAGTCCAGTCAGGGCCTTGCGGCCCAGCAAAAGCACCACTACCGGGGTGACCAGGGTGTCGAGCAGGGTCGACGACATCAGGCCGCCGAAGATCACCACCGCCACCGGGTGAAGGATTTCCTTGCCCGGCTCGCCGCCGGCCAGGACCAGGGGCGTGAGCGCCAGGGCGGCCACCAGGGCGGTCATCAGCACCGGGGTCAGGCGTTCGAGCGAGCCGCGGATGATCATGGCCGGGCCGAATTCCTCGCCCTCGTGGCGCAGCAGGTGGAGGTAGTGGGTGATCTTCATGATGCCGTTGCGCGACGCGATGCCGGCCAGGGTGACGAAGCCCACCATGCCGGCCACCGACAGCGGCAGTCCCGACAGCCACAGGGCGCCGACGCTGCCCACCAGGGCCATGGGGATGTTGGCCATGATGATCAGCGCCAGCAGGCCCGAGCGGAAATGGGCATGCAGCAGGGCGAAGATGGCGGCGAGCGACACCAGGGCCAGCAGGCCGATCAGCCGTGTCGCCTCCTGCCGGCTCTGGAACTGGCCCTCATAGGCGATAGTGTAGCCGGGCGGCAGCGCCATGCCGCCCAGTTCCGCCTGCAGGTCCTCCATGATGGCTCCCAGGTCGCGGCCCTGGGAATTGGCGAAGACCACCACCCGGCGGCGCAGGTTGTCGCGGTTGATCAGGTTGGGCCCCTGGGTCTCCACCACCTCGGCCACCAGGGACAGCGGCACCTTGCCGGCCGGGGTGTCGACCAGTATCTGGCGGAAGTCCGAGGTCTGGGCGCGCCAGTCCTCGGCCAGACGCAGAACCAGATTGGTGCTGCGCTCGCCGTCGCGGACCTGGGACACTACCTTGCCCTGCAGGGCGGCTTCCAGGGTCTCGGTCAACTGGCCGAGGCCGAGGCCGTATTTGCGGGCCTCGGCGCGGTCCAGGCGGATCTGCAACTGCGGGATCAGCACCAGCTTCTCCACCTGCAGGTCGGCGACGCCCCCGACCCCTTGCATGCGACCCTTGGCCTCGGCGGCCAGGGTGCGCAGCGTATCGAGGTCGTCGCCGAAGATCTTGACGGCGATCTCGGCCCGCACGCCGGACAGCAGGTGGTCGAGCCGGTGCGAGATGGGTTGGCCGATATTGACGCTGATGCCGGGAATCTGGGCCAGCCGGGCCCGCAGATCGCCCAGGATGGCGTCGCGCGGCCGCTTGGATGGATGGAGGTCCACGTCGATCTCGGAGTAATGGACGCCCTCGGCATGCTCGTCCAGTTCGGCGCGGCCGGTCCGCCGCCCGGTGGAGGCGGTTTCCGGCACCTGGGCGATCAGCGTCTCGGCGATGGTGCCGATCCGGTTGGATTCCGACAGCGAGGTGCCCGGCGGCAGCACCACCGTTACGGTGACGGTGCCCTCGTTGAAGCTGGGCAGGAAGGTGCGGCCCAGGAACGGTACCGAAGCCGCCGCCAGGACCATCAGGGCCAGGGCCGGGACGATTACCACGCGGGGATTGGCGAAGGACCAGTCCAGCAGGCGGCGGTCCCAGGCCTTCAGCCGCCGCACCAGGGCTGAATCACCGTGGTTGATCACCTTGGCCTTGGGCAGCAGCAGCAGCGACAGGGCCGGGGTGACGGTCAGCGACACCAGCAGGGAGGCCAGGATCGACACCACATAGGCGATGCCCAGCGGCGCGAACAGGCGCCCCTCGATACCCGAGAGGGCGAACAGCGGCAGGAAGGCCAGCACCACCACCATGGTGGCGTAGACGATGGAGTTGCGCACCTCGCTCGAGGCCTCGCGGACCACGCCCAGGATCGGACGCGGCTGGGGCAGGGCGGCGTTTTCGCGCAGCCGCCGCAGGATGTTCTCGACATCCACCACCGCGTCGTCCACCAGCTCGCCGATGGCTACCGCCAGGCCGCCCAGCGTCATGGTGTTGATGGAGAGATTCAGCGCCTGGAACACCAGCACCGCCACCACCATGGACAGCGGAATGGCGGTCAGGCTGATGAAGGTGGTGCGCATGTTCATCAGGAAGGCGAACAGGACGACAGCCACCAGCACGGCGCCGTCGCGCAGGGCCTCGGCCACGTTGCTCACCGCCCGCTGGATGAAGTCGGCCTGGCGGAACAGCACCCGGTCGGCCTCGATGTCGGGCGGCAGGGTCCGGCTGATCTCGGCCAGGGCGGCCTCGACCTTCCTGGTCAGGGCCACCGTATCGGCGCCCGGCTGCTTGGATACCGCCAGGATCACCGCCGGCTTGGCGTCGATGGCGGCGTCGCCGCGCTTGACGCCTGCGCCGTTCCTGACCTCGGCCACCTGATCGACGGTGACCGGGGCGTTGTTGCGCCACGCCACCACGGTGTTGCGCAGATCGTCCAGGTCGGTGGTCTGACCCATGTTGCGGATCAGGAATTCAGCCGAGCGCTGTTCCAGGAAGCCGCCGGTGGTGTTGCGGGCGAAGCCGGCCAGGGCTTTTTCCACGTCGGCATAGCCCAGCCCCAGGGCCGACATCTTGGACGGCGAGACCTGGACCTGAATCTGGCGGACCTCGCCGCCGATGGGGATCACCTGGGCGATGCCGGGAATGGACAGCAGGCGGGGACGCAGCACCCAATCGGCCAGGGAGCGCAGTTCCATGGGCGGCGTGGCGCCGGCCTTGGAGCGCACCCCCACCAGCATGATCTCGCCCATGATGGAGCTGACCGGCCCCATCACCGGATTGATGCCGGCGGGCAGCAGGTCGCGGGTCGAGGCCAGGCGCTCGGCCACCAGTTGCCGGTTGCGGTAGATGTCGGTGCCCCAGTCGAATTCGACGAAGACGATGGCGAGGCCGACGCCGGAATTGGAGCGGACCCGCACCACGCCGGGGGCGCCGTTCATGGCGGTCTCGATGTGGCGGGTGACCAGGGTTTCCGATTCCTCGGGGGCCAGGCCGGCCGCTTCGGTCATGATGGTGACGGTGGGGCGGTTGAGGTCGGGAAAGATGTCGATGGGCAGCCGGGACAGCACCAGGGAGCCATAGACGGTGAGCGCCAGGGCGGCGGCCAGGACGAACAGCCGGTGACGCAGGCTGAGCGAGATGATGGCGTCGAACATGGCCGCTACCTCAGCGCTTTCAGTTGCTCGACGCCCTGGATCACCACCCGCTCGCCCGCCTTGACTCCCTCGATCTCGGCCAGGGGGCCGACCATTCTGTCAACCCGGATCGGGCGGGCCTCGAAGGTCTCGGGCGCGGTGCGCACGAACACCACCTGACGGCCGCCGGCCTCGGCGATGGCGGCGCGCGGCACCGCCATGCGCAGGCGGGTGGCGCCGGTCGCCAGGAAGACGTCCACCGGCATGCCGATGCGCAGGGACGGCGCCTGGGCCTCGGGAACCGCGAAGACCGCGTGCACCCCCTGGTCCAGGGCATCGACCCGGGGGCTGACCCCCAGCAGGGCCAGGGGCACCGCTTGGTCGGGCAGCAGCTTGGTGGCGGCGGTGGCGGCGCCGATGCGGGTGGCCAGCGCCAGATCGTGGACCACCGCCTCGACCCGCACGCGGGCCGGGTCGACGATTTCGATCATCGCCTTGTCCACCGCCACCACCTCGCCGGGGACCACGTGGACGTCGGTGACCACGCCGTCGACGGGGGCGCGCACCAGGTCACGGCCCAAGGCGGTGCCCAGCAACTGGCCGCGCTCGCGCCGCAGCTGTTCCAGGCGGGTGCGGGTGTCCTCCACCAGCTTGGTGGCGACCAGCCCCTTCAGGGCCGCCTGCCGGGCGGCTTCCCGCTCGGTGATGGCGATCTCGCTTTCCACCCGGTACAGCGCCGCCCGCTTGTCCGAGCGTTCCAGGCTGGACAGCGTCGGCTCCAGCACGGCGATCACCTGGCCGCGCTTGACCCATTGGCCGGGAACGGGCAGGGGGAATTCGGGGTCCGAGACGATGCGGGCGGGCTGGGACGGCTGCACCTTGGCGAAGCCGGCCGGATCGGGCACCACCCGGCCCACCACGCGGACGGTTTCGGCCGCCTC
>JAVBXM010000140.1 GCA_030824585.1 Phaeospirillum sp.
CATGACTGATCCTCAAGACGAAACCATGCCCCGCACGAGGCGGGGCATGGCCGGGATGAAATTTTCGGAAAACGCGCCAGGCGTTGCATGGCTAGTAGGTGAGCTGGCCTCGCAATCCCAGGGCGTAGGCGATGGCGCTGGACGGGTCGCCGCCGGGATGGCGGATCATCTGGACATCCGGCGTCAGTTCGAAGTTCGGCGTCAGGCGGTAGCGGTAGTAGAGTTCCGCCAACTGCTCGAAGGCCTGGGCCTTGTAGCCGAAATCCGGATTGCCGTCAGCGTCGTTGTCCAGGGTCGCCGACTGGTCGCGGAAGGTCTTGTTGGTGTGCGACGCCACCAGGGCGAGGCCCAGACCGTCGGTCCCGCGTCCCCAATAGGAGCCGCCGACCTCGCCGCCGATGCTCAGGCTCTGGTCGAAGCGGGGGTTGCCCTTCAACTCGTAGCCGTAACGGGCGAACAAGGTCACGTAATCGTCCACCTTCTGGTCCATGCTGAGGCCGATGCCGGCATGCTTGGCCCGCTTGTTGTCGAAGTTGGTGGCGCGGTCGTTGGTCCAGCCGTAGATGCGGTAATTGCCTTCCAGGCCGCCGAAGAAGCGCTGGGTGGTTTCCGCCTGGACGATGCGGAAGGGAAAGTCGGTGGAGTTCTGGAAGGCGGCGCCGTCGCCGGTCTCGTAGATGGCGGCCTGCAGGCGCCAGACCTGCGACTTGTCCGACTCGTTGACATAGGCCACCCGCAGGCCCGGCGTGAAGCCCAGCCCGTCGACGCCGATATCGCCGCCGGCATCCAGCAGCGGGTTGTGGACCAGGGCCTGGTTGAAGAAGTAGCGGGTCTCGTCGGCGGCCACCGTGTTCTGGTCGAAGAACACGAAGGGGTCCATCTTGCCGATGGTGAATTCCATGTGGCTGGTCTTGGTGGTCGGCACGTCCAACTGGTACCACGCCTGCACCAGATCGATGGCGGCATCGGAATTGTCGGCGCCGGGACGCTGGAAGGCGGTGGCGTTGGGCGAGGAATAGGAATTGTTCACCGCCCCGACGCCACGGCCCTGGCCCATGCGCACATGGGTGAAGATGGTGCCCTTGGAATCGCCGATCTTGCCGCCGGGCAGGGTGACCGTCACGTCGCCGCGCCAGTTGAGCTGGCTTTCCTTGTCCAGTTGCTGGCCCATCAGGTTCTGGCCGACCATGGTCATGCCGGCGCCCACCTTGACGTCGCCCAGGGCGTCGAGGATCTTCTTGCCCTTCTTGTAGGACAGCACGTCGGTCTCGGTGGCCTTCAGGCGGGCGGCGAGCTGCGGCTCGGTCTCGCTGATGGTGTCCTGCTCCATGGCCTTTTCCATGGCGGCGTTATGCTGTTCCAGCTTCTGGACACGCTGCTCGGTCTCGGCAGTGGCGGTCTTCTTGCGCTCCAGTTCCTCGACGCGGTTGGCCAGGCGCTTGATCTCGGCCAGCAGGTCGGCGGTGGACGGGTCCTTGGCGGCCCAGGCCGGGGCGGCGGCGATCATGCCGATCGCCGCCACCGCCACTAGAGGACGGGCGCGCATCAATAGCCGCCCTTCTTGCCGACGCCGGCGAAGACGAATTCGTAGTTCAGCTTGAAGGCCGGGAACCACGGACGCACGCCGGTGGCGCGGTCGGTGTGGCGGCCGTAATGCTTGCCGGCGTGGTTCTCGGGGGCGTTGGGCGGATAGACGGTGTAGGTGACCTTGTACTTGCCCGGCCCCTTCATCTTGATGTTGTCGCCGTAATGGGGGCCGTCGCTGGCCACCATGGGCATCATGTCGCCCTTGATCACCTCGCCGGTGTCTTCCTTGACCAGCTCGTAGGTCACGTGCAGGTAGGGGATCCACGCCCCTTCGGCATAACCGTTGGGATTGCCCTGCAGCGCCTTGATGTCCGCCTCGATGTGGATATCCGACTGCTCGGGCTGCAGCATCATGCCGTCGGGCTCCATGCGCACCGACTGGAGATAGACGGCGCCGATCTCCATGCCGTAGCGGTTCTCGGGGGCGCCGATGGGGTATTCCACCGCCAGGACCGGGGCGGAAGCGGCGAACAATCCCGCCACGAGGGCGAGAGCGGGAAGAGTGGTCTGGCGTTTGATCATGGGGGCCTCTGCAAGGATGAGTATGCAAATGCAAGTGACTCGCATTTGCTGTCCTAGCCATTCCAGCCCGGCCTGTCAACAGCCTTAATTTTCATCCGGGTAAAGCCACGGCACCGGCGCGGAGCCGGCCATGCAAGTTAATCGATTGAAAAACATGCAGATATTCGTGGCTTGGATAATTCCCGCAATCCCGGTCTGGACAAGGCGCTAGAACTTGAGTATGAGAATGCGAGGCGCTATCAATCTCACCGAGGGACAGCCATGCCCGCCTTTCTCCGCTTCTTCCTTCCGGTCCTGCTGATCGCCCTGTGGAGTCCCGGTGCCTGGGCCGCCGACGAGGTGCTGGTCAAGCTGAGCATCAAGGACCACCGCTTCAACCCCGAGCGGCTGGAGATTCCCGCCAAGACCAAGGTCATCCTGCTGATCAAGAACGAGGATGCCGAGCCCGAGGAATTCGAGTGCCTGCCGCTCCGGCGCGAGAAGATCGTCTTTCCCGGCACCGAGGTCCGGGTGGTACTGGGCAAGGTCGATCCCGGCGAATACCCGTTCTTCGGCGAGTATCACGAGGCCACCGCCAAGGGCGTCATCGTCGCCAGATAGGCGGCCCTTGGGGTCTTGACCTTAATACGGATGACCCTTCGCATTTCGGCGGCGGCGGGCGCTTAATAACCGTATTTTGGAAGTGGTTATTCTTCAGCCTCGGGGAGGATGCGGACATGAACGATCTTTCCACCAACCTGCTGATCGCAGCCTTGCCGGGCGGCAGCTACTGGCTGCTCGGCCTCCTGTTGCTTTAGTCCTGTGGTCATCGCCCTCCCGCCGTGTCAGGATTTCCCGACATGGCCGGGAGGAGTGGCATGAAGGACGAGGTCGAGATCGTGGCCGGGTGGCAGCCGGGAGCCATTGGCGACATCACGGCCATGCATTCGCGCTATTACGCGCTTCACTGGAATTTCGGCCCCTATTTCGAGGCCAAGGTGGCCAGCGAACTGGCCGCCTTCGTGCGCGACCGCCATCGCTTCGCCAGCCAATTGTGGTGCGCCGTGGATTCCCGCGAGCGCATGGTCGGCTCGGTGGCCATCGACGGGGCCAAGGGGCTGGAGGCCGGGGCGCATCTGCGCTGGTTCATGGTCGACCCCAACCGCCAGGGCATGGGGGCGGGCTCGCGCCTTTTGGACACCGCCCTGGAGTTCTGCCGGGAAAAGGGCTTTGCCTCGGTGCATCTGTGGACCTTCGCCGGGCTGCACGCGGCGCGGCGGCTTTACGAGGCGCGCGGCTTCGTCCTCACCCAGGAGCTGACCGGCGAAACCTGGGGCAAGCCGGTCACCGAGCAGTGCTTCCAACTGAATCTGGCGTGATGATGCCGGCGAGCCAATGGACCCCTTGCGCCGGAACGGGCTTGCCTCAATAGTGCGGCCATGAGTCTGTTCCGCTCCATCGCCACGGTCGGCGGTTTCACCATGCTGTCGCGCGCCACCGGCCTGATGCGCGAGATGATGATCGCCCATTTCCTGGGCGCCGGCGCGGTGGCCGACGCGTTCTTCGTCGCCTTCCGCTTTCCCAACCTGTTCCGTTCGCTGTTCGCCGAGGGCGCGTTCAACGCCGCCTTCGTGCCGCTGTTCACCGGCAAGATGGCCGCCGAAGGAACCGAGGCGGCGCGCCGTTTCGCCGAACAATCCTTCGCCGTGCTCGGCCTGGCGCTGGCCCTGTTCGTGGCGGTGATGGAACTGGCCATGCCCTGGGCCATCTACGGCCTGGCCCCCGGTTTCGACGCGGTGCCGGGCAAGATGGGGCTGGCCGTCGAATTCTCGCGCATCTGTTTCCCCTATCTGCTGTTCATCTCGCTGGTGTCGCTGCAGGCCGGGGTGCTGAACTCGGTGGGCCGGTTCGCGGCCGCCGCGGCCACGCCGGTGCTGCTCAACCTCACCTCCATGGCCGGGCTGTGGTTCCTGGTTCCCTATTCCGAGACCGCCGGCCACGCCATGGCCTGGGGTACCTTCGCCGCCGGCGTGGTGCAGTTCGTCTGGTTGTCGCGCGCGGCGCGGCGGGTCGGCATGGGATTGGGGCTGACCCGGCCCCGCCTGACGCCCGAGGTCAGGTTGCTGTTCAGGCGCATCGTTCCGGGCGCCCTGGGCGCCGGGGTCTATCAGGTCAATCTGGTGATCAACACCATGATCGCGTCGACGGTGGCCGACGGCGCGGTCAGCTACCTCAACTACGCCGACCGGGTGAACCAGTTGCCGCTGGGCGTGGTGGGCATCGCCATCGGCACCGCCCTGCTGCCCACCCTGTCGCGCCAGTTGAAGGCCGGCGAGGCGGAAGCCGCGCGCGCCAGCCAGAACCGCGCCATGGAGCTGGGCCTGGCGCTCACCCTGCCGGCGGCCGTGGCCCTGATGGTCATCGCCGCCCCGGTGATCCGCGTGCTGTTCGAGCGCGGCAGCTTCGGACCCAATGAGACGGCGGCCACCGCCTCGGCCCTGGTGGCCTTCGCCATCGGGCTGCCCGCCTATGTGCTGGTCAAGGTGCTGGTGCCCGGCTTCTTCGCCCGCGAGGATACCGGCACGCCGGTAAGGGTGGCGGGAATCGCCATGGTGCTGAACGTCGTCCTCAACCTTTCCCTGGCCAAACCGCTGGGCCATGTGGGCATGGCGCTGGCCACCGCCATCGCCGCCTGGGCCAACGTGGCCATCCTGGCGGTGCTGCTGGCCCGGCGCGGCTATTTCACGCTCGACCAGCGCCTGAAGTCCAAGGCGCCGCGCATCATGGCCGCCTGCGCCGTGATGGGGGGGGCGCTGTGGGGGGCCAGGCTGGTCCTGTGGCCGCTGGCCCAGGGACAGTTGATGGCGGTGGGCATCCTGGCCGGGCTGGTGGCGCTGGGCGCCGCCGCCTTCCTGGCCGCGGCCCAACTGCTCGGCGCGCTGAGCCTGGGGGAAATCAAGGGTATGGTGCGACGGAAGCGGGGTTGATTTGGGCGGGCCAGGGAGTATACCTGAGCCCCTGAAATTCTTTTCCCGGAGTCATTCCCCGTCATGAAGCGCATTTTTTCCGGCGTCCAGCCCACCGGTAACCTCCATCTCGGCAATTACCTGGGCGCCATCCGTAACTGGGTGCGGCTTCAGGACGAATACGAATGCATCTTCTGCATCGTCGACATGCATGCCATCACCCTGTGGCAGGACCCCGCGGAGCTGACGCGGAACATCCGCGAGGTCACCGCCGGCATGATCGCCGCCGGCGTCGACGCCTCCAAGCACATCGTCTTCAACCAGTCGATGGTTCCGGCCCACGCCCAACTGGCCTGGATCTTCAACTGCGTGGCGCGCATGGGCTGGCTGAACCGCATGACCCAGTTCAAGGACAAGGCGGGCAAGCACAAGGAGAACGCCTCGGTCGGGCTGTTCGCCTATCCCAACCTGATGAGCGCCGACATCCTGACCTACAAGGCCACCCACGTGCCGGTGGGCGAGGACCAGAAGCAGCACCTGGAGCTGGCCCGCGACACCGCCCAGAAGTTCAACAACGATTTCGGCGTCGAGTTCTTTCCGCTGCCCGAACCGATCATTCCGCCCGAGGCGGCCCGCATCATGAGCCTGCGCGACGGCGCCAAGAAGATGAGCAAGTCCGACGAGTCCGATTACTCGCGCATCAACATGACCGACGACGCCGACACCATCGCGCTCAAGATCCGCAAGGCCAAGACCGACCTGGAGCCGCTGCCCGGCGCCCTGGAAGGCCTTGAAGGCCGCCCCGAGGCCTCCAACCTGCTGGGGATCTACGCGGCGCTCTCGGACAAGGAGAAGGCCCAGGTGGTCAGCCAGTTCGAAGGCAAGCAGTTCTCGGAGTTCAAGAAGGAGCTGGTGGACCTGGCCGTCGCGGTGCTGGGCCCCATCAACACCGAGATGAAGCGCCTGATGACCGATCCCGCCCATATCGACGCCATCCTGCGGTCCGGGGCCGAGCGGGCCGACGCCATCGCCGCGCCGATCATCAAGGACGTCTACGACATCGTCGGGTTCCTGCGGCCGTGACCCAGCGCTTCGCCGAAACCCTGCTGAACGCCGTCGCCGCCGCCCTGGCCGGGGTGGCGGCCGTGCTGCGCCATCCGTCGCGCCGCTTCGTGCTGTGGGCCTTCGCCATCGTCGTCGTCCTGGTCTTCCCCATCGCCATGGTGGTGATCAGCAAGGTGGACGACAATCCCGACTTCGCGCCGGGAAATGTCACCGGCCCCCGCTCGCGCGGCGTGGCGGTGGCCGCCGCCCTGATCACCCGCGAGCTGGACGTCAGCAAGTGGCACGCCAACGACCCGTTCTTCATGCCGGGCGCCTGGCTGCGCGACATGCCGGCCTTCCAGCTAGGCCTGGTGGGCGGCTTGGCCCGCATGGTCGGCGCGCTGAACGCCGAAAAGGGTGTGGCCTTCGGCCCCAACGGCGTCGAGGTCAACCTCAACCATGCCGCCGGGCTGCTGAAGTATCCCGGCACGGTGTGGAAGTTCGATACCCACAAGTCGTGGCTGCCCACCGCCTCGGCCGAGAAGCAGTACCGCAACGCCCAGCGCTCCCTGGACCTCTACAACGACCTGGTGGCGGCCGGTTCGGTGTCGTTCGAGCGCAAGCCCGAGGCCCTGGCCGCATTGGTCGAGGCGTTGATCCGCGACCTGGACGAGGTCACCGAGGCCATCGACCACCATCTGGCCGACAAGCGCCCGGTGCTGCTGGATTTCAGCGTCGACGGGGTGTTCTACGGCAACAAGGGCCGGCTTTACGCCTATTCCATCGTGCTGCGCGAACTGGGCCGCGATTTCGAGAAGGTGCTGGCCGATCGCCGTCAGCTCGAGGCCTGGACCCGCATGGTCGACCATCTGGCCGGCGCCGCCCGCCTGCGGCCCTGGCTGGTGTGGAGCGCCGCCCCCGATTCCAGCTTCCTGCCCAACCATCTGGCGGCCCAGGGCTACGCCGCCCTGCGGGTGCGGGCGCAGGCGGTCGAGATGCTGGCGGCGCTGAAATAGGGCGAACATTAGAAAACCATAAAATTCCTGTTGCCATCACACCCCGGTTGGAGCGACAACCAAAGGACCCCAAAAGCGCCGGGTGAGAGCGCATGGGGGCAGGGGGCGGAAGGAATGCAGATCTACCTTCCCATCGCCGAGATGTCGGTGAACGTCTTCGTCATCCTTGGACTGGGTGGCGGAGTGGGATTCATGTCGGGCCTGTTCGGGGTCGGCGGCGGGTTCTTGATGACTCCGCTGCTGATCTTCCTGGGCGTGCCGCCCACCGTGGCGGTGGGGACCGAGGCCAACCAGATCGTCGCCTCGTCGGTGTCGGGCGTGCTGGCCCACTGGCGGCGCGGCAACGTGGACGTCAAGATGGGGCTGATCCTGACGCTGGGCGGCTTCATCGGCTCGACGCTGGGCGTCTATCTCTTCCGGTGGCTGCGCGGCCTGGGCCAGATCGATCTGGTCATCTCGCTGTGCTACATCGTCTTCCTCGGCATCGTCGGCTCGCTGATGCTGGTGGAAAGCATCCAGGCGCTGCTGGCCAGCCGGCGCAACGGCGGCACCGTCCCGGTGCGCAAGAAGCATCAGCACAGCTGGATGCACGGCCTGCCGTTCAAGATGCGCTTCCGCCGCTCGCAGCTCTACATCAGCGCCGTGGTTCCCGCCGTGATCGGCCTGTTCGTCGGTATCCTGGCCGCCCTGATGGGCGTGGGCGGCGGCTTCATCATGGTGCCGGCCATGATCTACCTGCTGGGCATGCCCACCTCGGTGGTGGTGGGCACCTCGCTGTTCCAGATCATCTTCGTCACCGCCAACGCCACCTTCCTGCAGTCGACCATGAACCACACGGTGGACGTGGTGCTGGCCCTGCTGCTGCTGCTGGGCGGCGTGGTCGGCGCCCAGGTCGGCGCCCGCTTCGGCATCAAGCTGAAGGGCGAGCAGTTGCGCTCGCTGCTGGCCCTGATGGTGCTGGGCGTCTGCCTCAAGCTGCTGTTCGACATGGTCACGGTGCCGGGCGAACTGTTCGCCGCCGGGACGGGGGGCAAGCACTGATGAAGCGGCTGTTGCTCGCCCTC
Organism: Phaeospirillum sp.; assembly: GCA_030824585.1. Taxonomy (GTDB): domain Bacteria; phylum Pseudomonadota; class Alphaproteobacteria; order Rhodospirillales; family Magnetospirillaceae; genus Phaeospirillum. Next base: position 8,179 of record JAVBXM010000140.1, read on the forward strand.
GCCCTGTTGCTGGCCCCCGCCGCCGCGGCCCGGGCCGCCGAGCCGCTGGTCGCCGACCTGTCCAAGCATCTGGTGGCCATCACCACCGGCTTCGCCGGCACCGACGTGCTGCTGTTCGGCGCCATCGAGGAAGTGGACGGCGGCAAGACCGGCGACGTGGTGGTGGTGGTGCGCGGCCCCAACAAGACTGAGACCCTGCGGCGCAAGGACCGGGCCATGGGCATCTGGATCAATTCCGGCATCGCCAAGGTGGACAACGCGCCGTCCTTCTATCAGGTGGCCTCGACCCGCCCGCTTGACCAACTGGCGTCGCCCGCCATCCTGGGGCGCCATCAGATCGGCCTGGACCACCTGGACCTGGACATCCGGGTCAAGGACGGGGGCGCCGACCAGGCCCAGTACCGGCAGGCGCTGCTGCGGCTGAACCAGAAGAAGGGGCTGTACGGCGACAGGGCGCTCGACATCGGCATGCTGAGCCAGCGCCTGTTCCGCACCGACGTGCACTTCCCGGCCAACGTGCCGGTGGGCGTCTATATGGTCGAGGTCTACCTGATGGTGGATGGTCAGGTGATCAGCGCCCAGACCACGCCGCTGGTGGTCAGCAAGATCGGCATCGGCGCCGACGTCTACGATTTCGCCCATCACCAGGCGGCCATCTACGGCATCATCGCCATCGCCCTGGCCGCCTTCGCCGGCTGGCTAGCGGCGGTGGTCTTCAAGAAAGCCTGAGCATCCCCGCGGAGGACATCATGCCGACCAATCGCGTGTTCCTGGTGGTTGTGGACGACTCGCCCGAGATGCAGGCGGCGCTGCGCTTCGCCTGCCGCCGCGCCTATTCCTCGGGCGGGCAGGTGGCGCTGCTCCGCGTGATCGAGCCCACCGAGTACGAGCATTTCGCCTCCATCGGCAATCTGATGCGCGCCGAGGCGCGCGAGGCGGCCGAGGAACTGCTCAACCGGCTGGCCGGCGACGTCAACCAGTTGTCCGGCCATATGCCGGTGCTCCATGTCCGCGAGGGCAATCCCCGCGACGAACTGATCGCCCTGATCGCCGAGGAGCCCTCCATCTCGGTGCTGGTGCTGGCCGCCGATACCGGGCCGGGCGGGCCGGGACCGCTGGTGACGGCGCTCACCGGCAAGTATATCGGCAAGCTGCGGGTCCCCCTGACCCTGGTGCCCGGCAGCCTGACGCCGGAGCAGATCGACGCGATCAGTTAGGTGTGTACCTCTGGCGTCGGCCGGCTTCATCCTACTCCTTGACTCGGAGATAGCCGACGCCATCTACTAGGGGCAGTTTTCGTGCTCCGAAGCGTAAGGACCCCCATGTTCATCCAGACCGAACCCACCC
>JAVBXM010000021.1 GCA_030824585.1 Phaeospirillum sp.
GCGGCCTCGACCACGATCTCGACGTTGCGGATGGCCGGGTTCTCGGCACCCCACAGGGTGCGGATGCGTTCGGCGTAGTGGGTGTTGACCCAGTCGCGCATGAAGCGCGTCGGCAGGGCCAGTTTGACGGCGTCGTCGGTCATGCCGTGCAGGGTGATGGGCCTCAGCCAGGAACGATAAGCGGCGTCGCCGACCTCGTCCTTCAGCCTGACCTTCACCCGATCCCACTCAGACTTTACCATTGCCGTCCCCGAATCCTTGACCCATCGTCCCACGATGTCGTGAAACCTTGCCTCGACATCGTCCCTCTCTCCGCCTGGGGCGGCTTCATGCGTTGGGCTCCCCTCCCTGCTGGCCGCGAACGGCCCGCGCGCATGCGGCTTTGCCTCCCCTGACATTGGTCGCGCCGAGTCATACCCTGATGTGACCAAACTGTAAATATGTCCAACCATCCATATTACAAAAAGTCATCAACAGACTGTGATCTGCTTCACACAGTAGCGTGAAGCAGAAAACAAATAAAAAAGGCAAAATTCTATTGATTTCGCGGCGCCGCTTTATTGCGACCAGCGAGGTTCGCGACTCTACCGACCCGGTTGTTGACTCGCAACGTGATCGGAACGCGAACATTGAAAATTTTTTGCTTGCAATCCAGGACTCGTGGATTTGTCTCGAATCGCAAAAACGACAAGGGCCGCGCACCAGGCGCGGCCCTTGGAAATCCCGGGGAAATCAAGCCATTGGCAATTAGGCCAGCGGCTTCATCTCCTTGACGCGGGCGACAAGGCGGGAAACCTTGCGCGACGCGGTATTCTTGGGCAGCACGCCGGCCTGGGCACCCTTCATCAGTTCGGGCTGGGCCTCCTTGAGGGCGGCCTGGGCAGCGGCGGAATCGCCACCGGAGATGGCAAGCTCGACCTTCTTCACGAAGGTACGGATGCGGCTCACGCGGGCGCGATTGACCTCGGTGCGACGCTCGGTCTGGCGGATGCGCTTCTTAGCCGACTTATGATGGGCCATGGATCAGAACCTTGGAACACGGTTGCAAATTCGAAGGCGCGTTTATATGTCCGCGCCGGGAGGTCGTCAAGCGTTGAATCGGAGCCCGGCGGAATCACCGGGCTCCGCCGCCATCCTACTTATTCTGGAAGGCGGGGGCGCGCTTCTCGACGAAGGCGGCCATGCCTTCCTTCTGGTCAAGGGTGGAGAAGGTGGAATGGAACAGCCGGCGTTCGAAGGTGACGCCCTGGGCCAGCATGGTCTCGAAGGCGGCGTTGACCGATTCCTTGCACAGCATGACGATGGGGCGCGACAGGGCGGCGATCTTGCCGGCGGCCTTGACGGCCTCGTCCACCAGTTCGGCCACCGGCACGATGCGGCTGACCAGCCCGGCGCGCTCAGCCTCGGCGGCATCCATCATCCGGCCGGTGAGACACATCTCCATGGCCTTGGACTTGCCCACGGCGCGGGTCAGGCGCTGGGTGCCGCCCGCGCCGGGGATGGTGCCGATGGTGATCTCGGGCTGGCCGAACTTGGCGTTGTCGCCGGCGATGATGAAGTCGCACATCATGGCCATCTCGCAGCCGCCGCCGAGCGCGAAGCCGGCCACCGCCGCGATGATCGGCTTGCGGCACTTGGTGACGCGCTCCCAGCCGTCGGTGATGAAGTTGGCGAGATAGACGTCCATGTAGCCCTTCGACGCCATCTCCTTGATGTCGGCACCGGCGGCGAAGGCCTTGTCCGAGCCGGTCAGCACGATGGCGCCGATGGAATCGTCGGCCTCGAAGGCGTCCAGGGCCTGACCCAGTTCGCTGATCAGGGCGGCGCACAGGGCGTTCATGGCCTTGGGGCGGTTCAGCGCGATCAGGCCGACATTGCCGCGGGTCTCGACGGTGATGTTCTCGAAAGCCATGGAAATTCCTCTTCGCTTGGAGTGTCGATGGGGGAGTGTCACTCGGGGGAAATGGTGAAGCGCAGGGTCGTCCCGGCGCGGTCGTGGGTGGCCTCGAGCCGCAGCACCTCGGCCTCGCGGCGATAGACCCGGTCGCTCTCGCGCGCCCAGCCCAGTTGGGGCAGGGTGGCGGCATAGAATTTGAAGATGTCGGCGACCTTGGCGGTGCCGTGGGCATAGGCCTCGACGATGCGCCCCGAGGGCGAATCGAAGGAGACGCCCGATCCCACCGCCTCGGTCAGGCCGGGGGGCAGCGGCAGATCCTCGTAGGCGGACAGGAACGCCTCGGCCCGCGCCGATCCGGCGGCAAGGGCGAGGGTAAGCACGAAAGCGGTAGCCAGATGCCGAAAACGAGCCATGGAAAGCCTATACCATCACCCTTGGCGCTTCGCACAATAGAAAGTGGAGCGTCCCGCCTGGACGATCCGCTGGATGCCGCCGCATTCGGGCGCTCCCGGGCAGCCGGGGCAGGTCTCGCCCTCGCGGCCGTAGACCTGGAAGGAGTGCTGGAAATACCCCAGTTCTCCGTCGGGACGGGCGTGGTCGCGCAGCGTGGAACCGCCCGCCGCGATGGCCTCGTGGAGCACCGCCTTGATCTGGGGGAGCAGGCGGCCCACCTCGGCCTTGCTCAGGGCTCCGGCGGCGCGTAGCGGCGAGATGCCGGCGCGGAACAGGCTTTCACAGACATAGATGTTGCCCAGTCCCGCCACCACGCGCTGGTCCAGCAGCACGGTCTTGATGGGGCCGCCCTTGCCTTCCAGCGCCGTGGCCAGCACGCGGGCGTCGAAGGAATCGTCCAGCGGCTCGGGCCCGATATCGGCCAGCAGCGGATGGGCCGCCAGTTCGGAGGCGTCGCACAGGGTCATCAGGCCGAAACGGCGGGGGTCGGTCAGCGTCACGCTGACCCCCTGGTCGGTCACCCATTCCACATGGTCGTGGGGGCCGGGCGGGGTATTGCGCAGGTTTCCGATGGTCATGCGCCCCGACATGCCGAGATGGCCCAGCATGACCAGCCCGCCGTCGAGCCGCACCACCAGATACTTGGCGCGGCGTCCGACCTTTTCCACGGTGCGGCCGGTAAGACGCTGGGCGAAATCCTGGGGAAACGGCACGCGCAATCCGGCGCGCCGGGTCTCCACCGACACGAATCGGCGTCCGTCCCATACTTGGGCCAGACCTTTGGCGACGGTTTCGACTTCGGGCAGCTCGGGCATGGCGGGAGTATAATGGAGGTGCCGCCCCAAGTCCCCTCCCTCCTCGTGACAGCGCCGAATTTCCGCGATAAGGTGCCGCACCATGACCAACAGCCATTCCCATAACGACGGCACCACCCATTTCGGCTTCAAGACCGTGGCCGAGGACGAGAAGGTCTCGCTGGTCCGCGGCGTCTTCGATTCGGTGGCGTCCAAATACGATCTGATGAACGACCTGATGAGTGCCGGCGTGCATCGCCTGTGGAAGTCGGCGTTCCTTGACATGCTGCGGCCCCGGCCCGACCAGACCCTGCTGGACGTGGGCGGCGGCACCGGCGACATCGCCTTCGGCTGGAAGAAGCGGGGCGGCGGCCCGGTCACGGTGTGCGACATCAACCGCGAGATGCTGGCCGTCGGGCGCGACCGCGCCGTGGACCGCAACCTGCTGGACGGGCTGACCTGGGTGTGCGGCAATGCCGAGGAACTGCCCATACCCGACCGGTCGGTCGACCGCTACACCATCGCCTTCTGCCTGCGCAACGTCACCCATTGGGACCGGGCCATCGCCGAGGCCTATCGGGTGCTGCGCCCCGGCGGGCGCTTCATGTGCCTGGAGTTCTCCCGCGTCATCGTGCCGGGCCTGCGCGAGGCCTATGACGCCTATTCCTTCAACGTGCTGCCCAAGGTGGGCGGCATGGTCACCGGCAATGCCGAGGCCTACCAGTATCTGGTGGAGAGCATCCGCAAGTTTCCGCCCCAGGAGGAGATGGCCGCCATGGTCGAGGCCGCCGGCTTCGCCCGGGTCGAGGTGCGCAATCTGTCGGCGGGCATCGCCGCCATCCACTCGGGGTGGCGCCTGTAAATGATCCGGTCGATTCGCAATCTCAACCGCCTGCTGACCATCGGCCGCGTCCTGGCGCGCCACGACGCCCTGTTCCTGCTGGAAGAGTACCTGCCCATCGCGCGCTTCGGCTCGAAGCTGCTGCGCGGCGGCCGGTCGCCGGTCAGCAGCGGCCGTCCGGGCCAGCGTCTGGCCGCCGCCCTGGCCGAGCTTGGCCCCTCGTTCATTAAGCTGGGCCAGGCCCTGTCCACCCGCGCCGACCTGCTGGGCGAGGAGATGGCCGCCGACCTGTCGGGCCTGCAGGACGAACTGCCGCCGTTTTCGCCCGAGGAGGCGCGGCGCATCGTCGAGGAGGAACTGGGCGGACCGCTCGCCAATTTCTATTCGGCCTTCGACGACGTGCCGGTGGCGGCGGCTTCCATCGCCCAGGTGCATTTCGCCACCACCCGCCAGGGCCGCGAGGTGGCGGTCAAGGTGCTGCGGCCCGGCGTCGAGGCCAAGTTCCACCGCGATATCGACCTGCTGTACTGGCTGGCCGAATGGGCGGAACTGGCCCTTCCCCGGCTGCGCCGCCTCAAGCCCGTCGAGACGGTCAAGACCTTCGAGGAATCCGTCACGCTCGAGATGGATTTGCGCTTCGAGGCGGCCGCCGCCTCCGAGCTGGCCGAGAATTTCCGCGGCGACGACAATTTCAAGGTCCCCGAGGTGGACTGGCTGCGCACCGGCAAGCGTCTGCTGACGCTGGAGCGCGTCTCGGGCATTCCGGTGGACGAGACCGACCGCCTGCGGGCGGCCGGCATCGACCCCGTCGACGTGCTGGCCAAGGCCGCCGAGGCCATGTTCAAGCAGGTGTTCCGCGACGGCTTCTTCCACGCCGACATGCATCCGGGCAACCTGTTCATCGGCGAAAACGGCACCCTGATCGCCATGGATTTCGGCATCATGGGTCGCGTCGACAAGCGCACGCGGCGTTTCCTGGGCGAGATGCTGCTGGGTTTCCTGTCGGGCGATTACCGCAAGGTGGCCGAGGTGCACTTCGCCGCCGGCTACGTGCCCGCCGACCAGTCCATGGACACCTTCACCCAGGCCTGCCGCTCCATCGCCGAGCCCATCCTGGGCCGCCCGCTGCACGAGATTTCCATCGCCAAGCTGCTGGGCCAGTTGTTCCAGGTCACCGAGACCTTCGCCATGGAGACCCAGCCGCAACTGCTGCTGCTGCAAAAGAGCATGCTGGTGGCCGAGGGCGTCGGGCGCATCCTCGATCCCAACATCAACATGTGGCATCTGGCCCAGCCGCTGATCGAGGGCTGGATGCGCGAGAATCTCGGCCCCGAGGCCCGGGTGCGGGAAACGGTGACCAGCGTGGTCGGCTCGCTGGAGCGCCTGCCCCGCCTGCTGGCCGAGACCGAGAAGACCTATTCCATGCTGGTCAACCAGGGCCTCAAACTGCATCCCGACACGGTCAAGGCCATGTTCCCCGACCAGGGCCGCATGCGCCGCCCGTCGCCCTTACTGGCCTGGGTGATCGCCGCCGGCCTGGCGGTGGCGCTGTATCTGAAGTAGGTGGTGCGGGCGAGACGCCCGCGCTCCGCCGCCGGCGGGCTTTTCCGGAGCGCGGGCATCTTGCCCGCATCCCGCCTTATTCCGCCGCGCCGGCCTTGTTGGAATTGGCCGCCGGCAGGTCGGGATCGCGCAGCACGTAGCCGCGTCCCCACACCGTCTCGATGTAGGATTCGCCGCCGGTGGCGGTGGCCAGCTTCTTCCTGAGCTTGCAGATGAAGACGTCGATGATCTTCAACTCGGGTTCGTCGATGCCGCCATAAAGGTGGTTGAGGAACTGTTCCTTGGTCAGGGTCTGGCCCTTGCGGAGCGACAGCAGTTCCAGGATGCCGTATTCCTTGGCGGTGAGGTGCAGTGGGTCGCCGGTCACGGCGACGGTGCGGGCGTCCAGGTTGACCGACAGCTTGCCGGTGTCGATCACCGATTGGGCGTGGCCCTTGGAGCGCCGCACGATAGCCTGGATGCGGGCCACCAGCTCGCCCTTGTCGAACGGCTTGGTCAGGTAGTCGTCGGCCCCCGAGCCCAGGCCCTTGATCTTCTTGTCCGGCTCGGTGAGCCCCGACAGGATGAGGACCGGCGTCTCGATGCGCGCCGAGCGCAGGCGGCGCAGCACCTCGTAACCGTCCATGTCGGGCAGCATCAGGTCCAGCAGGATGATGTCGTAATCGTAGAGCTTGCCGATCTCCAGACCGTCTTCACCCAGCGCGGTCGTGTCCACCACCATGCCCTCGGCCTTGAGCATGGATTCGATGGCTCTGGACATTAACTGGTCGTCTTCGACCACCAAGACTCGCATCGTAAGGTCCCCGGTCCCATCCCTCTCTACGATGTGTTAACCATACGGGTGTATTCTGATGAGTTCAAGGCGGCTGGAAGGGGCGGTGCAATTGAAATTTCTTGTCCGCAACCTGATCAACGACATTGAGCGGGTTTCCAACATCCAGGTTTACGGCCAGGTGGCTGCCGTTCAGGGCATGTTGCTGGAGGCCGGCGGCGTCCAGCGGACCATTTCCGTGGGCGATCGCTGCAACGTGGTGGCCCGCGACGGCCGCCGGGTGATCTGCGAGGTGGTGGGCTTCCGCCAGGGCCGGGCGCTGCTGATGCCCTATTCCCCCATCGAGGGGATCGGCCTGGGCTGCCGCACTGAGGTGCAGGACGCCGAGCCGGTGGTTTTTCCCGATCGCGGCTGGCTGGGCCGGGTGATCAACGGCTTCGGCGAGCCGGTGGACGGGCTGGGGCCGCTGCCCGGCGGCGACACCGCCTATCCGGTCAAGGCCCAGCCGCCCTCGGCCCATTCCCGCTCGCGGGTGTCGGGCAAGATCGACCTGGGCCTGCGCTCGGTCAACGCCTTCCTCACCTGTTGCCGCGGCCAGCGCATGGGCATTTTCGCCGGCTCGGGCGTCGGCAAGTCGTCGCTGATGTCCATGATGGCGCGCAACACCTCGGCCGACATCTCCGTGCTGGGGCTGATCGGCGAACGCGGCCGCGAGGCGCGCGAGTTCATCGAGGACGATCTGGGGCCCGAAGGCATGAAGCGTTCCGTCGTGGTGGTCTCCACCTCCGACGAAAGCCCGCTGATGCGCCGCCAGGCCGCCTATATGACGCTCACCGTGGCCGAGTTCTTCCGCGACCAGGGCCTGGACGTGCTGTGCATGATGGATTCGGTGACCCGCTTCGCCATGGCCCAGCGTGAAATCTCGCTGTCGGCCGGCGAGCCGCCGGCGTCGAAGGGCTATACCCCCACCGTGTTCGCCGAACTGCCCCGCCTTTTGGAGCGGGCCGGGCCGGGGGTGGGCAAGGGCTCCATCACCGGGCTGTTCACCGTGCTGGTGGACGCCGATGACCATAACGAGCCCATCGCCGACGCGGTGCGCGGCATCCTGGACGGCCACATCGTGCTGGACCGCTCCATCGCCGAGCGCGGCCGCTATCCCGCCATCAACATCCTGCGCTCGGTCAGCCGAACCATGCCCGGCTGCAACAACGAGCAGGAGAACGCCCTGGTGCGCCGCGCCCGCGCCCTGCTGTCCACCTACGAGGACATGGCCGAGCTGATCCGCCTGGGCGCCTATCGCCGGGGCACCGACCCCAAGGTGGACGAGGCCATCCACTACTACCCGGCCATCGAGACCTTCCTGGGGCAGTTGAAGACCGAGGCCACCAACCTGCAGACCTGCTACGCCCAGTTGGCCGAGGTGCTGGGGATGCCGTTCGACGGCGACGGCATGGGGCGGAAGTGATGGGGTGCGATTTCGTCATCGCCGGGCTTGCCCCGGCGATCCACGCGGTGCCGCAAGCGGGACGTTCCCTCGGGCGGACAGGCGTGGATGCCCGGAACAGGTCCGGGCATCACGGCCTCTTGTAGGGTTCGGCCATGGCCGCCAAGGGGCTGAAAACCCTCATCCGTCTCTCCAAGTGGAACGTGGACGAGAAGCAGCGTGTCCTGGTGGCGCTGCAAGGCCGCGAGGACGAGATCCTGGCCGCCATCCGCCATGCCGAGCAAAGCCTGATCCATGAGCAGCAGGTGGCGTCCGCCGACGCGGCCGGCGTGGGCTTCGCCTATGCCGCCTTCGCCAATGCCTGGCTGTCGCGGCGCGAACAGTTGATGCAGATGCTCGACCAGGTGCGCCAGGAAATCATCCGGGCCCGCGACGAGCTGGCCGAGGCCTTCAACCAGCTCAAGACCTACGAGTTGACCCAGAAGGAACGCGAGCGCCGCGCCCAGGCCGAGCGCGACAAGAAGGAACAGGCGTTCCTGGACGAGATCGGGCTGAACATCCACCGCCGGCGGGACAAGGAAGAGGGCTGAGGGGCTTTATGGGCCGGCGAGGGATGGGGGCCGATTCTCTCGGCTCCGTCCCTCGCCGCCCGTGGCTGCTTCGCGCCCCGTATGGGGGGAGGGTGGCGCGAGCGAGGCCCTTTTCCCACCCGTCTCCCTGAGATTGAGCGGTGGGGCTCCGGCGGCCCGCCCCGGCGGAGTGGGGGGAGCTGGGGCGAGTGTCGGAGTGAGAAGTAGAATAATTCAATTGCTTGGAATCGGCAAGGTCTTTGCCGCCGGATTCCGAAGGTTATCGGGGGTTCAGCAGGGGGGCAATCCTCCCCCCGCCCGCCGGGCTACAGCAGCTTGACCGCGAAAAAGCCGCCCACCAGCACCACGATGAATACGGTGGTGACCAGCTTCAGGCGGCGTTCCACGAAGTCGCGGATGGGCGGACCGAACTTCCACAGCAGGGCCGCCACCAGCAGGAAGCGCATGCCGCGCGCCACGATGGAGGCGAACGTGAACTTGGTCAGATCGAAGTCGAAGGCGCCGGCGGTGATGGTCACCAGCTTGTAGGGAATGGGGGTGGCGCCCTTGACGATGATGAACCACACGCCCCATTCGTCGATGATCGGTTTGAGCGCGTGAAACTTTTCCTGCAGGTGGAAGGCGCCCAGGATGGCCATGCCGATGGAATCCATGGCGTAGTGGCCGATGGCGTAGCCGAGGAAGCCGCCGGCCACCGAGGACAGGGTGCAGATCATGGCGATGCGCAGCCACTGGGTGGGCGCGGCGATCACCATGGGGATCAGCATGACGTCGGGCGGGATGGGAAAGAACGAGCTTTCGATGAACGAGATGGCCGCCAGCCACCAGATGGCATGCCGGTGGGCCGCCTTGGCCATCATCCAGTCGTAAAGGCCCTTCAGCATCACGCACTCTCCTCGGAACAGCGGCCGAGGTTTAGCAGCCGGACGGCCGGGGGGCAACCACCCCTTGTCTTTTGCTCCGCTCATCGGCACTTTGGGGCCGTATCGGGGAGATTATGGAATGCGCGTGGGAGTCGCGGCGGGTTTGGCGTTGATCTTGGCGGCCGGCGATGCGGCGGCCCAGGAGGCGCACGCCCTGGCCTCGCTCCGGTTCGATCCCCTGTCGCTGGGCATCGGCGCCCTGCTGGTCCTGGTTCCCGCCGTGGCGGTGCTGGTGCTGCTGCGCTGGCGCATGGCCGGGCTGGCCGCCGACGCCCTGCGGGCCGGCGCCCTGGCCGAACGGCTGGGCGAGAGCCTGCTGGCGGCGCCCGACGGCTTCTATGCCTGGCTGGGGACCGAGCGCGAGATCTGCTCGCGCCGCCTCGCCGTGCTGCTGGGCCTGTTCGGCGGTACCGATTCCACCTTCACGGACGTGCTGGAATCCTTCGCCGCCGCCGATGCCGCCCAATTGGACGGTGCGGCCCGCCGCCTGCGCGAGGAGGGGCAGGGCTTCGAGCTGGAACTGCGCCTGCGCGACGGCGGCCGCCGGGTGCGCGCCGTGGGCGTGCGCGCCGCCGGACCGGACGGTACGGCCCTGGCCGATCTGGTCTGGATGCACGACGTCACCGAGGGAGCCGCCTTCGAAGCGGAACTGGCCTCGCGCCTGGCCGGGCTGGCCGGTGAGCGCGAGCGGATCGAGGGATTGCTGGGCGTGCTGCCCATTCCCATCTGGGTGCGCGACGACGATCTGTCCCTGCTGCATGTCAACCGGGCCTATGCCCGCGCGGTGGACGTGGCCTCGCCCCAGGCGGCGGTGGCCGGGCAGATCGAACTGGCCTCGGACGGCTCGGTGCGCGAGGCCCGTGCCCTGGCGGCCCGCGCCCGGGCGGCCGGCGAGCCCCGCGCCGAATCCTTCCATCTGGTGCTGGGCGGCCAGCGCCGCTTCACCGAGATCACCGAGGCGCCGTTCGAGACCGATGACGGCGGCCTGCTGACCGCCGGCTACGCCATGGACCTCACCCGTATCGAGGACCTGCAGCTGGAACTGGCCCGCCACGCCAGCGCCCACGCCCAGGTGCTGGAGCATCTGGCCACCGCCATCGCCATCTTCTCCACCGACACGCGGCTGACCTTCTTCAACACCGCCTTCATCCGGCTGTGGCGGCTGGAGGCCGAGTGGCTGGGGACGCAGCCCACCTACGGCGCCGTCCTGGATTCACTGCGCGAGCGCCGGCTGCTGCCCGAGGTGGCCGATTACCGCGCCTATAAGGAAGATGAGCTGAAACGGTTCATCTCGCTGATCGACGCCGCCGAAACCCTGCTGCACCTGCCCGACGGCCGCACCCTGCGCCGCATGATCGCCGCCCATCCCTATGGCGGCCTGATCTTCACCTACGAGGATGTCACCGATACCCTGGCGCTGGAACGCTCGTTCAACACCGCGCTGGCGGTGCAGCGGGAAACCCTGGACCACCTGCACGAGGGCGTGGCGGTGTTCCGGGGCGACGGGCGCCTGCGGCTCTACAACCCCGCCTATGCCCGCATCTGGAACCTGCCCGCCGCCATGCTGGAGGCCGAACCCCATCTGGCCGAACTGGTCGAGGCCCACCGGCCCTATTTCGAGGGCGGCGCCGAGCGCGCCTCGGTGTGGCCCGAGGTGCGCGAGCGCCTGATGTCGCTGTTCAACACCAGGGCGCCCCAGAGCGGCCGGGTCGAGCGTCTGGACGATTCCATCGTCGACTTCTCCTCGGTGCCGCTGCCCGACGGGGCCATGCTGCTGACCTGGCTGGACGTCACCGATTCGGCGCGGGTCGAGCGGGCCCTGCGCGAGCGCAACGAGGCGCTGGCCGCCGCCGATCTGCTGAAAAGCGAGTTCATCGCCAGTGTCTCGGCCGAGGTGCGAAAGCCGCTGACCACGGTGATCGGCTTTTCCGAGATGCTGGCCGCCGAGTATTTCGGCAAGCTCAACAAGCGCCAGCACGAATACGCCCGCGGCATCACCGAGGCGGGCCAGGGGCTGCAGGCGCTGATTTCCGACATCCTCGACCTGGCCGCCATCGAGGCGGGGCAGATGACCCTGGAACTGGATACCGTCGACATCCACCCCATGCTGTCGGGCGTGCTGGGACTGGTGCGCGAGCGGGTGCGGGAGAAGAAGCTGCACCTGGATTTCGACTGCCCGCTGGATATCGGCTGGATCGTCGCCGACGAGCGCCGGCTGCGTCAGGTGCTGTTCAACCTGCTGGGCAACGCCCTCAAGCGCACGCCCTCGGGCGGCAGGGTGACGGTACGGGCGGAGCGGCGGCCGACGGAACTGGCGCTGACCATCAGCGATACCGGTGCCGGCCTGTCCGACGAGCAGCAGGAGCGGCTGTTCGGCGGCTTCGCCCTGGCCGGGCGCCGCGAGGCCTTGCCGGCCGGTCAGGCCGACGGCGATTCCGGCATCGGCCTGGCATTGGTCCAGCGTTTCGTCGATCTCCATGGCGGAAGGGTGGAATTGGCATCGGTGCCCGGTGAGGGTACGGTGGTGACCGTGCGGCTGCCCGTGGGGGCCGGGGCGGCATGATCAATAAGGGAGCGGACGGGCAATGACGACGAAGACGGGGTGGCGGCTGGGCCTTCTGGCCGCCGCGATGCTGATGGGGGCGGTGACCTCCGCCGGTGCCGAGACGGTGACCGAGGAATTTTCCATCAGCAGCAAATGGCCGGACCAGAAGCTCTATATCCGCAACAAGCATCCGGCGGCCCTCTACGACGTCAAGCCGGAGAAGACGGTGCTGTTCCTGCACGGCGCCACCTATCCCGCCCATTCCTCGTTCGACATGGCGGTGGACGGCCAAAGCTGGATGGACTGGATGGCGGCGCGGGGCTACGACGTCTATTCGCTCGACATCCGCGGCTACGGCAAATCGGGACATCCGCCCGAGATGAAGCAGACCCCCGAGGCCAATGCTCCGGTGGTCGACACCACCGACGCCGTCGACGACGTCACCCGCGCCGTGGACTTCATCCTGTCGCGGCGCAATTCCCAAAAGGTGGTGCTGGTCGGCTGGTCGTGGGGGGCCACCCTGGCCGGAGCCTATGCCAACAGTGCCCAGGACAAGGTGGAGCGCCTGGTGCTCTATGCGCCGCAATGGCTGCGCGACGTGGCGCCGCCCTCCGATGCCGACCTCGCCCGGGTACCCGCCTGGCGCCAGGTGGACCCGCGCGACGCCCGCGACATCTGGCTGAAGGCGGTGCCCGAGGCCAAGCGCGATGCCGTGCTGCCCAAGGCGGTGTTCGGCGAATGGCTGAAGGCCACCCTGGCCAGCGATTCCGAGCCCGCCACCCCCAATACGGTGCGCGCCCCCAACGGGGTGGTGCTGGACACCATGCGCTACTGGGCGTCGGGCAAGCCCCGCTGGAACCCGGAGCGCCTGTCCATCCCGGCCCTGGTGATCCAGGGCGAGTGGGACATGGAAGCTCCGCCGGCCATGGGCATGAAGCTGTTCAACAAGCTCGCCACCTCACCCTACAAGCGCTACGTCATGGTCGGCGAAGCCACCCACGCGGCGCTGATCGAGAAGAACCGCAAGCAGCTCTATCAGGCGGTGGCCGAGTTCCTGGAATCCCCGGCGCCGCAGCGTTAAGGGCGAATCCCGTCGGACGGCAGCCCATATGTCACCCGAACAGGCCGGGGGGATCGGCCTCCTCGGCCGGGCAGAGGTCGGTGATGCCGATGCCCAGCAGGCGGAAGGCGCGGCCGTCCGCCTGACGTTCCAGCAGGGCCAGCCCGGCCCGCAGGATCACCTCGGTCCGGCCGGTGGGGTCGGCCAGTCGCTGGTGGCGGGTGACCACCTTGAAATCGGCGGTCTTGAGTTTCAGCACCACGGTGCGTCCCGCCAGATGCGCCCGGTCCAGCCGCCGCGCCACGCCCTCGGCCAGGGGGACCAGCGCCTCGGCCAGCACCTTGCCGTCACGGGTGTCGCGGACGAAGGTGGTTTCGGTGGAGACGCTCTTGGTCGGGCGGTCCGGATTGACCGGTCGGGTGTCGATGCCGTGCACCATGCCGGCCAGCCGCCGGCCGAACTTGCCCCAGCGCGCCACGAATTCCGCCTCGGGCAGGGCTTGAAGCTGGGCGATGGTGGTGATGCCCTGCTCGGCCATGCGCGCCGCCGTGGCGGCTCCGATGCCGAACAGCGCGGTCACCGGGCGCGGCGCCAGGAAGCGGGACGCCTCGCCCCGGCCGATCACCGAGAAGCCGTCGGGCTTGTTGAGGTCCGACGCCATCTTGGCCAGGAACTTGTTGTAGCTGAGGCCCACCGAAACGGTGATCCCCACCTGCAGGCGGATGGCGCGGGCCAGCCGGGCCAGCAGCACCGCCGCCGGCCGCTCCACCAGCCGCACCCCCGGTGACAGGTCCAGATAGGCCTCGTCCAGGGAAAGGGGCTCCACCAGGGGCGTGGCCTTCTCGAACAGGGCGCGGATATCGGCGCTGACCTGCTTGTACTTGGCGATGTTGGGCGGAATCACCACGGCGTGCGGGCACAGTTCCAGCGCCTTGAACATGGGCATGGCCGAGCGCGGCCCGAACTTGCGCGCCACGTAGCAGGCGGTGGTCACCACGCCGCGCCCGCCGGCGTGGCCGACGATCACCGGCCTGTCGGCCAGGGACGGGTTGTCGCGCTTCTCCACCGAGGCGTAGAAGGCGTCGCAATCGATATGGGCGATGGTGAGGTCCAGCAACTCGGCATGGCTTATCCGCCGCGCCGAGCCGCAGGCGGCGCAAGCCCCGTCCCCGGTCCCCAGGGCCCCGCAATCCCGGCAGACAGCCGGTATCTGATCACCATATGTTCCCATGGGGCGACTATAGCGCGGGCCGGGCCTGCGGCCCACTGAAAAGCAAAGTGGCCTTGTCGCTTGTGGCAGACCACCGAAGCCCCCCCAGCCAGAGCATGTGAAAGCAAGCGTGCAAAGCGACCAGGAGGTTTATCCCGCTAAGTGCTAGACGAATTTGTTTCCTTGATTCGGCGCTTGTTATGACGGCTTCCTGCAAACGAACAAATATTCCTTCTGGATGCAGTATCCATCTAAGCATCTCCAGCTCATTTGGACGGCATATCTATTATAGTTGGCACAACCACGGTTTGCTTCTGCTAAAATTACACTCTGATCGCCGCCGGATGCGATAACTTTTACTTTATCCTCTCCGATATCGCTGATTACGGCGCGAGTGGCGCACCCGGAAAGAGACGCAATCATTATGCAAGCTCCAATAGATGTTCTCCACATCGGTTCCTCCAAAATGCCGGTTCGCCATAATCGTGTAGCTTCGAAAGGATATCCTAATACAAAAATACGACAACAACTGTTTAGTGCATATTGTCGGCTATAGCAAAAAAGAGAGGGCGTTCATGGTGGAGGCTGCCGGAGAGGAATTTGAGCGCTCTGGCCGCAGGTCGTCATTTCCGCCCAAAAGAAACCCCCCGGTTATGCACCGGGGGGTAAAGTCAAACAGGGAGGCTTCACGTCTAGGAGACGTGAAAAATTCAGTCCAGGCGGGTATTCCGCAATCCGGCCCAATTTTCCCTCGCCATCTACATGGTTGAAATATAATCATATTCAGTTCAGTGTAGTCTTCAGCGGTCCAAATCAGGCCAGCCGGAGCCACAGCTTTTGTAGTCCCCGGCTAGTCCCCGAGATTGGGGGAGGGTGCGGTGAAGGAAGAACTGACGGCTGTCAGGTTGCAGGCGATCAAGCCCCCGGCCACTGGCCGTCTCGATATCGGCGACGCCAAGCAGCCCGGCCTGATCCTGCGGGTGACCTACAACGGGGCCTATTCATGGTGCGTCCGCTACTGCCCGAAGGGCGGCTCCCAGAAGCGGGCGACAATCGGCCACTATCGCACCTCTCCCACTACCCCTCCGCTCATGTCGCTGGCTGATGCCCGCTCGCGGACAAAGGACATCGTTGCCGCCGCTGCACGGGGAATTGATCTGTTGGAGCAGGAGGACGCGGTCCGGCGGGCGGACCTCGCTCGACGGGAGGAAGGGAAGGCCCGCAGCCGGAGCCTGAACCGGGTGGTCGCCGAATACATCGAAAAGTACGCCAAGGTGAATCAGCGGCGCTGGATACTCACCGAACGCATGTTCGAGCAGCATGTCTTGCCCAAACTGGGCGGCAAGCCCGTGGTCGATCTGCGCCGCGCCGACATCATCGAACTGCTGGACGATCTTCAGCACAAGAAGGGGCTGGGCGCTCAGGTCAACCGGATCCATGCGGCATTGAAGGCCGCGCTCAACTTCGCCGTGGAGCGGGAATACCTGGACGCCAACCCCGCCGCCGCCGTGAAAAAGCAGTTCAAGGGGGAGGTGCCGCGCGAGCGCGTCCTCACCGATGACGAACTGAAGGCCATCTGGCTGACCGCCGACACCCTGAAGGAGCCGAGCCGGGGACTGGTCAAGATGATGATTCTGACCGGCCAGCGCCGCGACGAGGTCCGCTGCCTGCCGTGGGCGGAACTGGATATGGAGGCCAGCCTGTGGACCCTGCCCGCCGGTCGCAACAAGGGTAAGCGCGAGCATGTGGTCCCGCTATCCGATGAGGCGAAGGCCGTTCTGGAGGCGCTGCCGAAATTGGGTGACGAGTTTGTCTTCACCACCGGCGGCAAGCGCCCCTATGCGGGCCAGAAGCGGTTGAAGGACATCCTTGACCGGGAAAGCAAGGTCGTCGATTGGACCTTCCACGACATCCGCCGTACTGTTGCCAGCGGCCTCGCGTCGTTGCGGATTTCCCATGACGTTATCGGCCGGGTGCTGAACCACGCCAAGACCGATGTGACCGCGCGACATTACAATCGCCATGACTATCTTGAGGAGAAGGCTGCAGCTCTGGCGGCCTGGGGCCGACACGTCACGGCCGTGGTCACTGATGCCTTGGAGGGTCGCAAGGTTATCGCGCTCAAAGCCCGGCGGAAAGGCCCTCAGTAGAAACCGGCTTTCCTCATGAATCGCTTCGGCGGCCTTGATGATGAGGGTGGCTTCATCCTCCACCGCCTGGGCGGCCAGGACTTCGTGTTACCGAATTGCCGTTGTCGCCGGGTCAAGCGCGAGAATAGCCGCATACAGACGTTCGAGATGGGCAAGGGCATCTCGGATATCTTGGGGCATCACGCCAAGGTCCGGTTCCAAATCAGGATAACGGGTCGCCGTCCCCCAGGAGGTCAAGTTGGCCACCGCAGCAATCTCGGAAGCCAAGGACGGGTGGAGCGGTGAAACCAACGCCTCCAACCGCCGAAGATCGTGGGTTTTGGGTGCGGTCATGCCTGCCGCGACAAGGAGCCCCTTCAGTAGCTTTTCGCTGGCCTGCTGGCAATGGTAAGCCGCCGGATCCAGCAGCGGAGGGTCATCGGCCAGCATCAGAGTGGCCGAGCGCCTATCCTCCACCGCCTTGGCGAACCAACGATGGGCCTCGGCCCACCGGGCGGTAAGAGCGGGATCAGTGCCGCTCATAAATGACGACACCTTCACGAAGGATCACGTCCGCGAACGACCCCGAGGCACGTGCCCGCTGAGCCAGGGTGCTTTCGCGACAGGGGATGATATCGACCGCGCCGGTAAAGCCCCGTCGCGCGGCATCGCGATTCCGCCACGACAATTTCTCAGCGGGAGCATCGTCGTCGAGGACAACAACGAGGTCGATGTCGCTCTCAGGGCCGGCATCGCCACGGGCCTGGCTGCCGAACAGCACGACACGCCGAGGGGCGTAAACCTCGACAATGGTGCGCAGCAGCGTTTCGGGCACGGTCATCATATGCGCAGCTTACCCAACGTGAGCGGAGGTTTCATCCGCTTTGTTTACGCTGTTGATAGCCCATCGGTATTGCTTCTTTGAGGCTTGAATTTCTGGTAACGGAGCGGCCCCATAAAACCGGAAGAGTTCAATGAAATCAGCCCATTCCTGTTCTGTTGCCGAAGTTGAACTACAGCCTCAAACGGCCGCTTATAGTGGTGGGAGGAAGAGCCCACCGCCAAAGAAGTCGAAGGGCAAGCCCCCCAAGGCGGTCGTGGAATTTCCCGAACCGCTGGAGGGCACTTGGGATGAACCCGATGGCTTAGGTGCCGCTTTGCACCTGCATGCTGCTCGGCACGGTGAGACGATCTATCACCTTTATAGGGCTGTCGTCAGACCGGAAGACGGCATGCACCACAGCACGCTGGTCTCCTGGGTGCGCGGGTCAAAGGCCCCTCGTTCGGTGACGAGTCTCGAAGTCCTGCGCCGGATCGAAAGGCGTTACCGGTTACCGGAAGGGTATTTTGCCGAGAAGGCAGCCAACCCGGTCCGTGCGGCAACCGGCTTTGATCTGGATGACGTCCCGGCGTCGGAACGTCGCCGCCTGGCCTGGCATCTGCCTGATGATTTCAACAGCCGCCCGCGTCATGAGCAGGCGGAAATTCTCGGCATTATGGTGCTGTAGCCCAAGCCAACCGGTCAACACCACGCCACGCCTGACGTAGACTCGCCTCCGACCCAACCGGATCGGAGGCAGACCATGACAATCCCCGCAACGATTTCTCCCGCTCTGCCTGCATTCGCAGACAGCGCCGCCGTGACCGTGGCGGCGATCTCGGCGCTGACGGCGAAGAAGACGGAATTAGGCGAACGGTTGCTCGACCTGGAGGACCAGGCCAACGGGCTGCGCCGCGATCTCAGTGTCCTGACTGAAGCTTTAAAGGTGTTCGGCGTGGTCGAGGTGGAACTGCCATCCAATGTTCCCGCCAAAGTGAAGCGGCGGCGGACGCGCGAGGGCTTCCGCCGGGGTGAACTGGCCCGCCGGGTGCTGGAGAAGGTCCGGGAGGCCGGCGAGCCGGTGTCGCCGACCGACGTGGCCCGCGCCATCATGCGCGACTGCCTGATGGATGCCAGCGACCAGAAACTCTATTTCGCCTTCCAGCACAAGGTCCACAACGTGGTGCGCCGACAGTGGCAGAACGGGGTGCTGGAGCGGGTTGGCGGCGATGACGGGCATGGCGCCCGCTGGAAAGTCGCGGAGCTTTAGGCTGCCGCCCGGTCTTCCCACCGGCGCCAATAGCCGCGCCAATCCACCGAGGGGCCTCGGGCCATGCCCAGGGAGACGATGGTGCTGGTGAGACGGCTGTTGTCTTCGCGGCGGTGATCTTCTCGCCATGCCATTTCGGCGGCGTAGCGCCGTAGGTAATGGCCGCTGATGTGGTGGTGAATGCCCCATTCGGCCCGGCGCAGGCGGGAGAAGTAGCTCTCGGCGCCGTTGGTGCAGGCCCCATCCAGGGAATAGGCTTCCTGGTGGTTGATCCGCTTCATGGCGTAACGGGCGTGCAGCACGTCGTAGGCGGCGGCTTCGTCAGCATGAACGGTGGTGCCCTTGCGCACCTTGCGGCCAATCACCGGCACCAGGGCCGCCTCGTCGGCCACCACGAACGGCAGGGTGCGGCCGCCGCGCTGGCGGATCACGCCGACGCACTGGCGCTTGCCCGACCGATTCTCGACCAGACGCCGGTCCAACCGGTCGTTCTTACGGTTGGCCGGGCGGACATGGCCACCGAAATAGGCGCCGTCCACCTCCACATGGGCGTCCTCGCCTCCTACCTGCTCACCGATGGTTTCGGCCTCCATGCATTCGCGCAGCTTGTGCAGCAGAACGAAGGCCACCTTGTAGTCGCAGCCCAATTCGCGGGAAAGCTGGAGGGCGGACAGGCCCTTGGCGGCGTTCGCAAACTTGTAGATCGCCAACAGGATGTCGCGGAACGCCATCTTGCGGTCGGCAAAAATGGTGCCGCTGGTCACCGAGAAGTCGTAGCCGCAGCCCTTGCAGCGCCATTTGCGCTTGGCCGGCAGTGCGTAACAGCCCAGGCAGCCGCAGCGGGGGCAGAATGCCTCGCCGCCGGTCTTGGCCCAGCGCAGCTTGGCGAACATCTCCCGCGCCTCGTCCTCGCTCATGCGGGCGACCTTCGTCTCCGACAGGGTGCGGCAGGCGGGAGAGAGGAGGAAATGCTGGCCTTTGAGCTTGGGCATGGAGGTCACCATATGCGATCCAATAGTATCGCTAATGATGATCCTACGGAGTGCGCTTGTCAAGCCAATTGTATCGTGTATGATGACGGCCGTACACATTGGCGGTATTTCTCAATGAAGACCGAAGACGAATGGAAGGCCGAGGCCAAACGCATCTTCCGGGCAGAGATGACCCGGCGGGGGGTTACCTATGACCGTCTGGCCGAACTGCTGCATGAGATCGGCGTTGAAGAAACGGTGCCAAATCTCAAGAACAAGGTGAGCCGGGGGAAGTTCGACTTCACTTTCGTGCTGAAGTGCATGGCGGCTATCGGCTGCCGCACATTACACCTCGGGTCGTAGTCGCCACCTCAACACATTGACAACCGACAGGATCGGCAACATGCCTGCCAAGCCAAGCCAAGCCAAGCCGTAGCGAGCGGTTAACAGAAAATCTAGTACGAAATAGATTGCGGGATCTCGGTTATTTTGCGCCGGATAACGGCATAACCGTAGAAGAGCAAAAATCAGAAATCGCGAAGGTGAAGGCGCTTCTCTCTAAGTCAAGCAAGAACACCAAGGAAAATCACGGCTATCCGGAATTTATAATATCAAACCGGAAAGATACCGGCTTTCTCATTGTCTTCGAGTGCAAGTCTGATGTGAGGCGCCATGAAAGCCCCGATAGGGATAAGCCCGTCGATTACGCCGTAGATGGCGTGCTTCACTATGCGCGACACCTTGCGAAGCATTACACGGTCGTAGCGGTCGCCGTTAGCGGCACTACCGAAAGCGCCATAACTGTTTCGAATTTCATCGTTCCATCCGGAACAACTGAGGCAAAGGCGCTGTCCAATGAATCAGGAGCGACAGTAGACGATATCATCCCATACGATGACTATTATCGCCTTTCGTCGTTTGATCCTGATGTTGCCAAGAAGCGCCATTCCGACTTGCTGGCATTTTCCCGGGAATTGCATGAGCTAATCTGGACAAAAGCCAAAATATCAGAGGAAGATAAGCCGCTTCTTGTCAGCGGAACTCTTATCGCATTGATGAATACGCCATTCATGAAAACATTCAGCGCATTGCCTGCGGAAGATGTGCAGGAAGCTTGGCTTGGCGCTATCAAGAAAGAACTCGACAAGGCCGATATCCCACAGGCTAAAAAGGATACGATGCTGCAACCATATTCCTCGATTGCAGTTAATCCAAATTTAGGAAAGCCGGACAGCAAAACGGAGAAGGAGTACCCTGATGGCGTATTCAAGGAAATAATCGGACGAATATGCGATAATGTATGGCCATATATAAATATCTACCATGATTTTGACGTTGTCGGTCAGTTTTATGGTGAGTTTCTTAAATATACGGCAGGCGACAAGAAGGCGTTAGGGATCGTCCTGACGCCACGTCACGTCGCAGAGCTTTTCTCGTTAATTGCCGATGTCGGACCGGAGTCGAAGGTACTGGATATCTGTGCAGGTACCGGTGGCTTCCTTATATCTGCCATGCAGCACATGTTACGGAAAGCCATAACCGAAGAGCAGCGCACCGACATCAAGAAATATAGACTAATTGGGATTGAGAATAATCCCAAGATGTTCGCACTGGCGGCCTCCAATATGATACTACGTGGAGACGGCAAGGCGAACCTGCATCAGTCAAGCTGCTTTGACGACGCCGTCATAAAAGCTATTAAAGGAATGAAGCCAAACGTCGGAATGCTTAATCCACCATACGCACAATCTAAGAGCGATGCCGGATTGCATGAACTATATTTTGTAAAACAAATGCTCGACTGCCTTGAAGCGGGATCTTCGGGAATCGCAATTGTACCGATGTCTTGCGCAATATCTCCAAATCCGGTGCGTGCGGAACTTATGAAGCACCATACTTTGGATGCCGTGATGTCTATGCCGGCGGATCTGTTCTATCCGGTGGGCACAGTAACCTGCATCATGGTGTGGATTGCGGGGAGGCCCCATGCCAGGAGCACCCGCAAGACGTGGTTTGGGTATTGGCGCGACGACGGCTTCGTCAAAACCAAGCACAAAGGCCGCATCGACCAGAATGACGCTTGGTCCGGCATTCGGGACCGCTGGATTGAGATGTATCGGAATCGGGAAGTACACGCCGGAGAAAGCGTCATTCAGAAAGTGGCGGCGAACGATGAATGGTGTGCCGAGGCGTACATAGAGACGGACTATGGCAAGTTGACCCAGGCGGAGTTCGAGCGCGTCGTTCGCAACTACGCACTGTTTTGCCTAGCAGGTATCCAAGGAACCTCCGATACCGAGGTGGATGATGCCGAAGGTCAGTGAACTATTCAGGTTGGAATATGGGCACAGCTTCGAACTCAACGGCCTGGAGCAGTCGGATAGTTCGGATGCCGTGAATTTTGTCGGACGAGCGGCACGAAATAATGGTGTGACGGCGCGTGTCAGCCCCATCATCGGCATAACCCCGGCGCCAGCCGGTACAATCACTGTCGCGCTAAACGGCCAGGGCGGCGCAGGTGTCGCCTTCTTGCAACCACGCCCCTACTACACGGGCTTCCACGTCATGATCCTAACACCGAAGAAGCCCATGACGGAGCAAACCAAGCTTTGGTGGGCCACGTGCATCACCGCCAACAGGTTTCGCTTTGGATTCGGCCGTCAGGCGAACCGCACTCTCAAAGACATAGATTTACCAAGCCCAAATGCAGTTCCGGGCTGGGTGCGGTCGGTTAACTTTGATGAGATTTTTGCGGCGAAATTGGCGCAGTTGCAAGAGTTATCATCAACTCCACCAGAAGTATCTCCCAATTATATAAAAGCGGAAAGAGTCTGTGTTCGAGAAGTATTCAATGTAGAGCTTGGTACTGACCTTGAGCTTGTGCGGCTGGTTCGGAAGACCGATGGTGTCAACTTTGTTTCTCGGACAGCGCGGAATAATGGCGTTGCGGCGCGTGTAGCTCCTGTGCCGGGTATTGCGCCAGCTCCTGGAGGCACGCTTTCTGTAGCGGCCGGAGGATCGGTACTGGAGACTTTTCCACAATTTGAGCCGTTCTATTCCGGCCGCGATCTATTCGTCCTGACGCCCAGACGGCCCATGGCAGCAGAACCATTGATGTTTTACGCAGCCTGTATTCGTGCCAATCAATGGCGATACAGCTATGGTCGCCAAGCCAATCGGACGCTGAAGGAGTTACTCATTCCGGCACCGGAGGCAATCCCTCGCTGGGCTTACGGCGCTCTCGGCAGGGTCACCGATCAACTGCGCGCACCGACGTGAAGGCGTTGGCAGTGAGTGGTTTTGGGCTACAGCACCATAATGCCGGAAATTCTCGACTGGGTTCGCACTGTCGTTATCAGCGGCTCCACGGATTACCGGCGATATCAGGCCGCCGCCATGCGTCAGCGTTATGCGGTTCGCTTCGCCTGTGATTCTGCACCGCGACGGAAATCATCCATCGCAAAGGTGCCGGATGAATCTGGCATCACTGATGCGCCAGCCCAACTGAGTGCCGAACTCGCAGAGCTCTTGACATTCAAGACCTCGACCTTCGCCGCCTTCGGCTTGCAGCGCAATGGCGTGTGGGGTGAGGAAACCGCATCGCAGAAAATTGAGCATTTCGGCCTATGGTTTGGCGCTTTCGCGGCGCCGACTGCAAGTGAGGTTCGGGGCTTCGGTGCAGACCCGAAGAGTCTTACCTTCGCGATGATGATTTTTCCGCAGGCGTGGGATTGGTATCTGCAATGGCGGGAGCAGCGCCGTGGCTTTTATACCAAGTGGGAAATCGATCTGCTGTCGATCGCCGCCGCCTTGAGCAGAGAGGAGACCGGCTGGCTGCGGCAGACACCGCGCATCGGCGATCATCTCAAGGAAATTGACGGGCTGATCACGCGCCAGGACATTGACGACGCCAGGGCCGATTGGGCGGCGGCCTGCGATCGGATGTATCGTCACGCTCGCCGGCGCATCAAGGAAATCGATCGCGTCGCCCGTATTCACCGAGATCCATTCGAACCGATCTTGCCTGTCCTCGAAGCGTCAAGTCCGGTCGGCGAATACCGTAAGATCACCGAGGAGATTCTGCGCCGCATGCCGGACGAGCGACGGCATCCGCGTGCCGCTGCCGAAGCCGTGCGGGCCTTTTTGCTGTTGCGGATTGGCCTGCACACCGGTCTGCGTCAGAAGAATCTCCGGGAGCTTCTTCTCTGCCGGCGGGAGGTGCTGCCGACGCCGGAGCGGCGCCTGGAGGACATGAAGCGGGGTGAACTCCGCTGGAGTTCCCGGGATCACGGCTGGGAAATCTTGATCCCATCGGTCGCGTTCAAAAACGCCAGCTCGTCCTTCTTCGGCGCCAAGCCGTTCCGCCTGGTTCTCCCGGACCTCGGGGGCCTCTACGAAAAGCTCGAGGCGTATATCGACCGGCACCGTACCCGGTTGATCGGAGCAGCGGCTGATCCAGGAACCTTCTTCGTCAAGACCGCGAAGATGACCAGCACCAATGCCGCCTACGACCAGAATACGTTCTATGAGGCCTGGCGGCTCGCTATCCAACGCTACGGCATCTTCAATCCTTGGACCGGGCGCGGTGCGATCAGAGGACTTCTCCCGCATGGGCCGCACAATGTGCGTGACGTGCTGGCAACCCACATCCTGAAGCAGACCGGCTCCTACGAACAGGCAAGCTACGCCATTCAGGACACGCCGGAGATGGTCGCCCAGCACTACGGTCGCTTCCTGCCGCAAGACAAGGCCGAGATCGCTGCGCGCATTCTCAACAAGGTCTGGGAGGCGGCCTGAGATAATCCGATTAGGGGGCTTGAATTGAGTTTGCGGAGATCGTTCGCTTATTCGCCGCAACTATTGCGGTGATTGCCCTTGTGGCTGCGGAGAAAGAAGGCCATATTCACCGCGAAAGGTACGGTGAATATGGCCTATATCCACGAGCAGGACGATTGGCCTCGGTTCAGATGGTCCGAGCAAGTGATCGGTGGACCGTTGGCCGCTGTCCGCCATCGACAAGGTCGGTTGATCGGGCACATGGAGGCGCTTGGCTTCAATCTTCGGGCCGAAGCTGTTCTCGCCACTCTGACCGAAGACGTGGTCAAATCGAGCGAAATCGAGGGTGAAAAGCTCGACAAGGAGCAGGTGCGCTCGTCAATTGCCCGTCGTCTCGGGCTGGATATCGGCGCGCTTTCCCCGGTGGACCGGGACGTCGAAGGCGTTGTCGAGATGATGCTCGACGCCACGCAGAATTACGACAAGACGCTGACCGAAGCGCGGTTATTCGACTGGCACGCGTCCCTTTTTCCGACCGGCCGAAGCGGCATGACCCGGATTACCGTCGGAGCCTGGCGTAGCGAGCAATCTGGGCCGATGCAGGTCGTTTCAGGCCCCTATGGCCATGAGCGTGTGCATTTCCAGGCGCCGGATGCGGCTCGGCTTTCCGAGGAAACGACGGCCTTCCTTGCCTGGTTCGAGGGGGAGCGGGGGCTTGATCCCGTGCTGAAAGCAGCCATCGCCCACCTCTGGTTCGTGACGATCCATCCCTTCGAAGACGGCAATGGTCGGATTGCCCGGGCAATCGCCGACATGGCGCTGGCGCGCTCCGAAACCAGCCCGCAACGCTTCTACAGTATGTCGGCGGAGATCCGTTTGGAGCGGAAGGGCTACTACACCGTGCTGGAACACACGCAAAAGGGCGATCTGGACGTTACCGACTGGATCATCTGGTTCTTGGCTTGTCTCGACCGCGCCATCGACGGGGCCGAGCAGATTCTTGCCAAGGTTCTCCGCAAGGCCGCTTTCTGGAGAGGGATTGAGGGGCCGCCGTTGAACGAGCGGCAACATGCGATGATCAATAAGCTCCTCGATGGTTTTGAGGGTAAGCTGACGTCATCGAAGTGGGCGAAGCTCACGAAAGTGTCGTCCGACACGGCCTTGCGCGACATTAGCGACCTCGTCGTCCGAGGCATTCTGCTGAAAGATGAAAGTGGGGGGCGGAGTACAAGTTACTCACTCAGGTCCGTCGGTTCTGACTTGTGAGCCTGTTCACTTCTCTTTCTGAGCTTCAACTGCGGTAACCAGTAGCTCGGTGGCCTTCGAGCCGTCCCCAGTTTCGACCATTCTTCCCCTCGGTTTGAATGAGGTGCCCAATGCCGTGGAATCGGAAGTTTGAGTGCTGCCTGTACTGCGGCTACTGACTCGGGCGGCGCCTGATCAACCGTAAGCACATCAAAGCCAAGCGGAAAAATATTATCGATGAATTGCGGACTCCAGGTCCTGCTCACAAGCTGGCAATAATCCAGGGCTTCAAATATCACGGCCGAATGGATTGTGGTCTGATCGGGGGCGGGCAGCCAAACAAGTCTTTCTCCGGGCATCAAGATTTCCAGCCCATTAACAATCCCATTCACAGCCTTGCCGTCTCGATCAAGAAATGGAACTGGATCAATCGTTCCCCAGTAGTGACCTTCCGAATAACTTGAAACGTTCTCAGGAGATTTGGTCACCAGAATCTCAAGTAGATCGCCATTGGAATGTGCCTGGTAGACGTTAACAACGCCCATTTCCTCGGTCAGCAGGCTTGTCTGATCGCGATAAGCTAGGTGGACGAATGTTTGGCCTGCTTCCAGGCTGAGTGCAAGGCGGTCTTCGGTTCGGAGGTAATGTGGGGTCGCTGATTTCCAGCTCGCAATCCCTCCTGCTTCAACTGCAGATAAGCGGATTGTTTCGATCGCTTCATCGACGGTGACGAAGAAAAACTCCCGACTGGAGTTCACTCGGTGGGCGGCAAGGATCTTGTGCGCTTTTCCCTCGACGTCAAGCGGCCGGGATGTCGCCGCCCGATATTCCACCGTAAAGGGCGCTGGAACGCCTGTCGTAAACAGCTTCTTGGCACGATCCTCGGCCAGTAGCCCGGTCTCGCCAATCTTCACCAAACCGGGCACATAGTGCGGATTCGTTAGTACATACACAAATCCGACTTCATGCATTTGTGGGCCTTCGCCGAAAGTGTCATAGACTGTTAGTGTAGTGCCGTAGCAATAGGTGTGGATAATTTTCTGCGTGGGCGGCCGACGAAGTCGCCCCTTGATCATGCAGAGCAACTACAAAAATGCGCCCTTGTCGGTCATCCTTTTGCCCGCGCGTCGCGCTCGGAAGCGGCCATTTGGGTGATGGCCGGGTATGTCGCAGATATACCAGCTTGAGCCATCCATATCAGGTACGGCCCAGGACACTTTCCACTCCTGCTCTCGGTATTTTTACGGAAACCGGCTTCTCAGGAAAGAGATCAACACCAGCGGCATAGATCATGTTGGCAATCTTCTCGCCAGCCGTCTCCGTCACCAAAATGATGACCGCTTTCGGATCGATCCCGTCAACATCGGCTCGGATACAGCGGGTGTATTTCAGGTCATCCACGTATTCTCCGACGAGCGTCGGCATGAATACGTCATTGCCGTGCCGGTTCTACAGCATTGGCGCGGACGGTGTGGCCACCTTCACTTAGTTTATCATCGGAGTTCCGACACAGGCCATCGATGACCAGCGTGAATCCTGCATGGTACCGCCCATCGGCCAAACCAACGGAGTTTTCCTTCGATATCCACCGGATGTTGAGTAATTTCCGGGTCTGCTCACAATTATCTCACCCGCTTATTCTATATCTGGTGGATCAACTCTGGAGTGCCGCCACCACGGGAGACGGCACATGGAACAGGCCGGCTTGCATCCGGGGCTTGAAATCCGACTGACGGCGTTCGCGGAACGAATATCGCTCCTTCGGCAGAAGGCCAGCGAAACGGATTCCCCCGAACATTTCGAGAAATTCGCCGATATCGAGGAACTGGAGAAACGCCATAAGACGCTCGAGGCCGAGTTGGCCCAGCTCAACGGCTAAGGGCTGGGCTTTCCACAAGACGTGAAGGCGGGATTCGAAGCGGTGGCCGACGATCTGAAGGGTTGTGTGGAAGACCACATCATGTGGATCGATTCCGGTTACCACCCGGATCGGCGGCCCAAGCCGTTGCTCGGGGGCGATGCCTGATCTGTGGCAATGAAGAATCCCGTTCCGAAGTAACTGGGGAGGCGCAGGAAGTGACGGCCCTCGACCTTTCCCGGTGCCAGTTCGCCTTCACCATCGCGTTCCACATCATCTTCCCGGCCATTACCATCGGGCTAGCCAGTTATCTGGCGATTCTGGAAGCGTCCTGGCTGCGCACCCGACAGTCGGTCTACCTTGATCTTTATTATTTTTGGTCGAAAATTTTCGCCCTCAATTTCGGCATGGGCGTGGTGTCTGGGCTGGTGATGGCCTATCAGTTCGGCACCAATTGGAGCCGTTTTTCCGAATTTGCCGGCAGCATCACCGGACCGCTGCTGGCCTACGAAGTCCTGACTGCCTTCTTCCTGGAAGCAGGCTTTCTGGGGGTCATGCTGTTCGGATGGACTCGGGTCGGACCCAGCCTGCACTTTTTCTCCACCGTGATGGTCGCACTGGGCACGCTTATTTCGGCAACCTGGATCATCGCGTCGAACAGTTGGATGCAAACGCCGCAAGGCTATCAGATCCTCGAAGGCCGGGCGGTTCCCACCGACTGGCTGCGAGTGATCTTCAATCCGTCCTTCCCCTATCGTCTGGCCCATATGAGCGTTGCCGCCTTTCTCGCCACCGCGCTGGTGGTCGGCGCCTCGGCCGCCTGGCATCTGCTGCGCGGCAACCATCAGCCGGCAGTCCGCAAGATGCTGTCCATGAGTCTGTGGCTGCTGGTGATACTGGCGCCGCTTCAGATGATTATCGGGGATCTCCATGGCTTGAATACGTTGGAGTACCAGCCGGCCAAGCTCGCGGCCATGGAGGGGCACTGGGAAAACAGCGGTGACGGCGAGCCGCTGATCCTGTTCGGCCTGCCCGACATGGAGCGGGAGGAAACCCGTTTCGCGCTGGCCGTCCCGCGTTTGGGCAGCCTGATCCTGACCCATAGCTGGACCGGGCGGCTGCCGGAGCTGAAGCAGTTCGCGCCGCGAGACCGCCCCAACGCGGCGGTGGTGTTTTGGTCGTTTCGGGTGATGGTGGGGATCGGGTTTCTGATGATCGCACTGGGCCTGTGGAGCGTTTGGTTACGCCGGGGCGGCAGGCTGTGGCATTGCCGCCCCTTTCTTCATGTTCTGCTCTGGATGGGGCCGTCCGGTCTGGTGGCGCTGCTGGCCGGTTGGTTCACCACCGAAATCGGACGCCAGCCCTGGACCGTTTACGGGGTGCTGCGCACCGCCGATTCGGTGTCGTCGCATGGCGTGACGCAACTGAGCCTGACCTTGCTGCTTTTCGTGCTGGTGTATGGGGCGGTGTTCGGCATGGGCATCGTCTATATGCTGCGGCTCATCCGACTGGGGCCGGAGTCGAACACCCTGGAGGAGGCGAAAGGATGAGCATCGATCTGCCGCTGACCTGGGCCGCCATCATCCTGTTCAGCATCATGATGTACGTGGTGCTGGACGGGTTCGACCTCGGGCTGGGGATTTTGTTCCCGTTCTTCACCGACAAGGACGAGCGGGACGTGATGATGAATACGGTGGCGCCGGTCTGGGACGGCAACGAGACTTGGCTGGTCCTCGGCGGCGCCGGTTTGATGGCGGCGTTTCCCCTGGCCTATGCCGTTGTGCTCAGCGCGCTGTATCTGCCCATGATTCTCATGCTGCTGGCGTTGGTCTTTCGGGGGGTGGCGTTCGAGTTCCGCTTCAAGGCCCTTGATCACGAACGGCACTTCTGGGACAAGGCGTTCATCGGCGGCTCGGTTGCCGCGACATTCTTCCAGGGCGTGTCGCTTGGCGCCTATATCCAGGGAATTCCGGTGGTGGGACACGCCTATGCCGGCGGCCCGTTCGATTGGATTTCTTCGTTTTCACTGTTTACCGGGGCCGGCCTGCTGGTGGCCTATGCCTTGCTCGGCAGCACATGGTTGATCCTCAAGACCGAAGGCGGCCTGCAAGCGCGGGCCTATGTCACGGCACGGCGGCTAGCCTGGATCCTGGCGGCCGTGATGATGGCCGTCAGCCTATGGACACCGTTGGCCGATAGCGGAATCGCGGCTCGCTGGTTCAGCCTTCCCAATCTGGTGTGGCTTGCCCCGGTGCCGTTGCTGGTGGCGGCTGTCCTGTCCTTGTTGCTGCGCTCGCTGACCCGCAAAGCGCAGTTGCCCTCCTTCTTGTGGGCCTTGGCGCTGATGGTTCTCGGCTACGGCGGACTGGGGTTCAGCCTGTGGCCCAATATCATTCCGCCGGCCATCTCCATCTGGGACGCCGCGTCCCCGCCGCAAAGCCTGGGCTTCACCTTGGTCGGCGCGGTGGTGACCATCCCGGTGATCCTGATCTATACGGTTTGGACCTATTATGTGTTTCGCGGCAAGGTCAGGACGGGGAATGGCTATCACTGATGCGCCGTGGTGGAAGAGGCTCGGCTGGCTGCTCCTCATCTGGGCTGCCGGTGTCGCCACCTTGGGAGTGGTGGCCGGGCTCATTCGCCTGACGATGCATGCCCAAGGCTTGGTTCTTGGATGATCGCCGTTGGTAGATTCCGAGACTCTTGTCCTCCGGCATTCGGTGACTAAGGTTTGGTACGGCGTATTGCCTCGCCATCGGCCTGAGCTCCAGCCGCCCTGTCCGGGGCCAGGCAAGGAGAAGAAACTTGGATGCATATCGCCACCACGTCTCAGGCTTTTTCGCCCGCCGGGAAGAAGCGGAAAGCGCGTCTTCCACACTGGTCGAGCAGGGATTGCCGCCCGGACGGATTCAAATTTTCGACGCTGCCCGGGCTCCGCCTGCCACCACACCACTGGCGGCCAGCAATGAGGTCCTGAAGGACGTGCTGGTGGACGGCGCAATCGGAGCCGGAATCGGCACCGGAATCGGCGCGCTTGCCGAAGTGGCCCTGGTGGCGGCGAATGTAAGCCTGTTCGTCGCCAGCCCGTTGATCGCCCCCCTCGTCCTGTTGGGTTGGGGTGCCAGTCTCGGCGCCTCGACCGGTGCCTCCTCAGACGGGACCGAACACAAGAACGGGCAATTCGCCGATCTGGTCGGTGACGCCATGCCCTTACGCGCGGTATCGTGCGATACCGCGCGCACAGCAAGACTTAGGGGAGGCTAGACCACCAGGAAGCGCTTCTGCATCGGCTCGGCGGCGGTGGAAAAGACGGAAGCCGTGAGTTCGGCGATGGCGCGGCTGTCGGACAGTGCGGCGTCGAAGCTCTCCTTGATCAACCTCTGCTGAACTTCGAAGAACTCCACCGGAGTCTTCACGGAGGATATCTCCCTGAGGGCGTCTCCCAATTTCTCGACATTCCGGGCGGCCAGTTCCTGGAAGCCGTCCATGGCGATGGCTCCGCCTTTGGACATTGCCTTGGCGTTGTCTTTGGCATCACCGGATATTTTTTCGACGCTGCTTTTGATTGCCGTCGTCGCGTGCTCACTCGTGGCTGCGGCCATAACATCTTCTCCCGGATTACTCGTAGGATGGTAAATCTACTCTCGCCGCCCTTGGCGATGGAGAAGCGGAATCTACTCAGCCGCAGCGGAACCTGCTCAGGCCGCCGCCCCCGGGGATTTTCCGACCCTGCCGGCTGATCATCCCACCCGCTACGGTTCCTCATGGCCTCCTCGGGGATGGCTTCCGCGGACGGAGGGTGCGACATGGCGGCATCAAGCGCGACATTGCATGAAGACCCGGCACGGTTGGGGCCCGACGCCATTGACCGGCATCGGGCGACCATCTCCATCATGGAGGAACTGGAGGCGGCCGACTGGTACGACCAACGCGCCCTGGCGACGGAAGATCCGGAACTGCAGGCGATCCTTACCTACAACCGCGACGAGGAGAAGGAGCACGCGGCCATGCTGTTGGAATGGCTGCGGCGTCACGATGGAGCCCTGAACGATCATCTGAAGGCCTATCTGTTCAAGGACGGCCCAATCCGCTCCCCCAAGCCAGCCACGGCAGCTCCCATCGCCGACGGCTCCCTTGCCATCGGCAGCCTGCGCGGTGAGGTGTCATGAACAGCCTGTTTCGCGAACTCGCGCCCATCACCACGGCCACATGGCTGGAAATCGAGAAAGAGGCGAAGCGGACGCTTATCGAAATGCTCGGCGCCCGTCGGATCGTCGACTTTGTCGGCCCGCTCGGCCTGGCGACCTCGGCCGTCGGCACCGGACGGATGGCGCCAATCCCCGGAGCACCGAACGGAACGGTCGAGGCCCATCTCCGGCTAAGCCAGCCGCTGGTCGAAATCAGGGTCCCCTTCGAATTGGCCCGGACCGAGATCGCTGCGGTCGATCGCGGGGCCAAGGACCCGAACCTGGATTCGCTCGTGGCGGCGGCGCGCACGATCGCCATTGCCGAAGACGTCGCCGTCTTCCACGGATACCCGGAAGCTCATATTCGCGGCATTTGCGAAATCGGCTCCGACGGCACCTTGTCGCTTGGCGATGATTGCGAGGCCTATCCCGCCGTCATCACCACCGCCGTCACCAGACTCCGCGAGGCCGGGATCGGCGGACCTTACGCGGTGGCGCTCGGCGAACGCTGTTACACCGACCTGATCGAGACGACCAAGGCCGGTTACCCGATCCTCGAACACATCCGCCGCATCGTCGAAGGCCCCATCGTCTGGGCACCCGGCCTGAGCGGCGCAGTGGTCATCTCTTTGCGTGGCGGCGATTTCGAACTCGTGGCCGGGCGAGACATTTCCATCGGGTATCTCGACCACGACGCCAAGCGCGTTCGCCTTTATTTCGAGGAAAGCTTCACGTTCCGCGTGCTGTCGCCGCAGGCGGCGGTTCCGCTTCTCCATGACACACAGGCGGAACAACGGAGGGCGAAATGAAATACGCACTTCTCTGGCTGGTCGGCGTTCCAATCCCCATCCTGATCCTCATCTATTTCCTTTTCAGATAGCCAATATTTTATTCAGAGGATGAGACAGAAATGAAAAAAGATAAGACAGACAGCAATTCCGCCCACCATGAGCTGAAGAAAAACCGGCCTCCATACGGAAACTCCAAACTGGCTGCCGGCGGTGAGCTGCACCAGATCAAGGGCGGCAAGCATCACGCGCTGACCACCAACCAGGGCGTCGCGCTCGGCGACAATCAGAATTCGCTTCGGGCCAATCCCCGTGGCCCGACCCTGCTGGAAGATTTCATTCTCCGCGAAAAGATCACACATTTCGATCACGAGCGCATTCCAGAGCGCATCGTGCACGCCCGGGCCACCGGCGCGCACGGGTTCTTCGAGCTGACCCATTCGCTCAAGAAATACACCACCGCCCGAATTCTGACCGAGACCGGCGAAAAGATTCCGGTCTTCACGCGCATATCCACGGTGGCCGGCGGCGCCGGGTCCGTCGATACGCCGCGCGATGTGCGCGGATTTGCCGTCAAGTTCTATACCAAGGAGGGCAACTGGGACCTGGTCGGCAACAATGTCCCGGTATTCTTCATCCAGGACGCCATCAAGTTTCCCGACCTGATCCATGCAGTGAAGATGGAGCCCGATCGCGGCTTTCCCCAATCGGCGACCGCCCACGACACCTTCTGGGACTTCATTTCGCTGACCCCGGAATCCATGCACATGGTGATGTGGATCATGTCGGACCGCACGCTGCCCCGGTCGCTGCGGATGATCGAGGGCTTTGGCGTGCACAGCTTCCGTCTGATCAACGAAGCCGGCGGATCCACCTTCGTCAAATTCCATTGGCGTCCCCGGCTCGGCCTGCAATCCACCCTTTGGGACGAAGCGGCCAAGATCGCCGGTGCGGACCAGGATTTTCATCGCCGCGACATGTTCGAAGCCATCAAGGCCGGGCAGTTTCCCGAGTGGGATTTCGCGGTTCAGCTGTTCACCCAGGAGGAGGCCAACACCTTCCCCTTCGATCATCTGGACGCGACCAAGCTGATCCCCGAGGAACTGGTGCCCTTGAAGGTGATCGGCCGCATGGTTCTCGACCGCTGGCCGAACAATTTCTTCGCGGAAACGGAACAGGTGGCCTATTGCCCGGCCAATGTGGTGCCGGGCATCGACTTCTCCAATGATCCGCTGCTGCAAGGGCGCCTGTTTTCCTATCTCGACACCCAGCTCTCGCGACTGGGATCGGCCAATTTCCACCAGATCCCCATCAACGCCCCCCAATGCCCGTTCGCCAATCACCAGCGCGATGGGCACATGCAAATGAGCCAGCCGCAGGGGCGTGTGGCCTACGAGCCCAATTCCCTGTCCAAGGACTCCCCCCGGGAGACGCCGCCGGATAAGCTGCATCATGCGGCGATCATCGAGATTGGCCAGAAAGGCCGCATCCGGGCCGAAAGCTTCGCCGACCACTACAGCCAGGCGCGGCAGTTCTATCTCAGCCAATCCTCCCATGAGCAGGCGCACATCGCCTCGGCCCTGGTGTTCGAGCTTTCCAAGGTCGAGCATCTCCATGTGCGCGAAGCCATGGTCGGCCATCTGCGGCATGTGGAGGATGGCCTGGCCCATCGGGTTGCCGACGGCCTCGGCCTTGAGCAGATGCCGCCCGCTCCCTTGCCGGCGGCCCCCGTGCAGGACATGCCTCTTTCACCCGCACTCCAGCTTATCGGCAAGATGAAGGATACGCTGGACGGACGGTCCGTCGGCATCCTGATCGCCGACGGTTCGGACCGCGACGCCATCAAGGCGATCAAGAAGGCGGCCACCGATGCCGGAGCGGCGGTCAAGATCATCGCTCCCAAGGTGGGCGGCGCCAGACTTGACGATGGCACCCTGCGCAAGGTGGACGGACAGCTTGCCGGTACGCCGTCGGTGCTGTTCGACGCCGTCGCCATCATCCTTTCCGAAGACGGCGCCAAGGCGCTGTCGCAAGACAGTGCCGCCATCGACTTCGTTCGCAACGCCTTCGCCCACCTCAAGGCCATTGCCGCCGACGGCGGTGGACGGACGCTCCTCAACGCGGCCAACGTCGGAATCGATGGAGGAATCGTGGATGTGGGGGCCTGTGATGCCTTCGTCGCCGCCGCCAAGACCCGTCAGTGGGACCGGGAAAAATACGTCCGCACGCTGGACTGATGCGACCTTACGTCGGAGAGAATCCATGCTGCCGCCCGTCCAACTGGTTTCCATTGCCACCGCTGTTCCTCCCTTTCGCTTCGAGCAGCACGATGTCGCCGCAGCGGCGTATCAAGGCTTTGCCAGCCGCTTTGAAGACTTCGAACGCCTGTCGGCGGTGTTTCTGAGCTCTGGCATTCTCCGCCGCTATGGCGTGCGGCCGTTGGAATGGTATTTCGAGCCGCTGGGCTGGCCGGAGCGCAGCAGGGCCTATCTGGACGGCGGCATTCAGTTGTTCGTGGACGCGGCGACCAAGGCGCTTGATGCCGCCGGTCTGACCGCCAACGCGGTCGATACGGTGGTCACCATCTCGTCGACCGGCATCGCCACACCCAGTCTGGAGGCGCACGTCGCCGGACAAATGGGGTTCCGCGCCGACATCGAGCGGGTTCCCGTCTTCGGTCTGGGCTGCGCCGGCGGTGTCTCCGGCCTGTCCATCGCATCCCGTCTGGCCCAGTCACGTCCCGGCAGCGTCGTGCTGATGGTCGCCATCGAACTGTGCACCCTGGCCTTCCGGCTCGATGAACTGACCAAGGCCAACATCGTCGCCACCGCCCTGTTCGGCGACGGCGCGGCGGCCTGCGTCCTGCGGGCCGGGGATGCCGGCATCGCCACCGTCGAAATGAGCGGCCAGCACATCTGGCCCGATACGCTGGACATCATGGGCTGGTCCATCGATCCCCAAGGCTTCGGAGTGATTTTCGACCGCGATATTCCGCCCTTCGCCGAGGCCAACATGAACCCGGCCATTGCCGGCATCCTGGAACGGGCTGGATTGGGGTTGGACGACATCGACCGCTTCACCTTCCATCCGGGGGGAGCCAAGGTGGTCAACGCCCTGGAACGGGCTTTTTCCCTTGGCCAAGGGTCGCTGAACCATGAGCGCGATATCCTGGCCGAATACGGCAATATGTCGGCCCCCACCGCCTTGTTCGTGCTGGAGCGGGTCATCGCGGCCGGGCTGCCGCCGCGGACATTGGTGACCGCCATGGGACCGGGCTTCACCACCACCTGCGCCGCCCTGAAGAGGGCGGCATGACTCCGGCCGTCATCCTGCTGGCCATGGTGACCATCGAACGGCTGGCGGAATTATGGCTGGCCCACAGCAATACCCGCGCGCTGCTGGCCAAGGGGGCATTCGAAGTCGCACCCGAGCATTACCGGGTCATCGTCGCCCTGCATGCGCTCTGGCTTGGCGGCTTGTGGCTGATCGGCTGGCCGAACCCGCTCAATCTAGCCTGGGTTCTGGTGTTCGTGGCGCTGCAGGGTCTACGCGTCTGGGTCTTGCTGTCATTGGGCCGGCGATGGACCACGCGTATCATCATTCTGCCCGGCGCCCCCCTGATCACCGCCGGTCCCTATCGCTATCTGGCCCATCCCAACTATGTCATCGTCATCGGCGAGATCGCCGTCCTGCCGCTTTGCCTTGGCTTGGCCTGGTATGCCCTGGCGTTCTCGGCGGCCAATGCCGCCATTCTCGCCATTCGCATCCGGTCGGAGAATGCCGCGCTGGGTGGATTGCGCCATGTCGCCGCGCCCTGAAATAAAGTCCGTGGGAACCTGGATCGGCTTCACGACCATGTGCATCGGCATGTTCATGGCGATCCTCGACGTTCAGGTGGTGGCGACCTCACTGCCGACCATCCAGAACGCATTGAACATTCTGCCGGAACAGATGAGCTGGGTCCAGACCGCCTATCTCATCGCCGAAGTGATCGCCATTCCGCTGACCGGCTTTCTCACCCGGTTGCTGGGCATGCGTCGGCTGTTCGTTGCGGCCATCTCCATCTTCACCCTGGCGTCGGTGGGCTGCGCCGCCAGCGGCAGCTTCGGTGCCCTGATTTCCTGGCGGATCGTGCAGGGATTTGCCGGCGGCACCCTCATACCGGCGGTGTTCTCGGCGGTCTTCCTGCTGTTTCCAGTACCCCGCCAGGGGATCGCCACCATGATGGCCGGAGTGCTGGCCGTGCTGGCGCCAACCATCGGCCCGGTGGTCGGGGGCTGGATCACCGAGACCTATTCCTGGCATTGGCTGTTCCTGATCAATGTGCTTCCCGGCATTGCTTCGGCCATTCTCGCCGCGCTGCTGCTGCCCAGGACGCCCCTGCGCCTCGCCGAGGTGCGGACTCTGGACCTCCAGGCGCTGGGACTGATGGCGATCACCCTGGTCACGTTGGAGCTTGCCCTCAAGGAAGCCCCGCAGCGAGGGTGGACCGCCGGTCTGGTCCTGGGTCTGTTGGCCCTCAGCCTGGCCAGTGCCTGCGGCTTCGTCCGCCGAACCCTTCTGGTCAGGCACCCCGTGGTCGATCTCGGTAGTTTCGCCGACCGCAGTTTCACCATCGGCTGCATCTTGAGCTTCGTACTGGGAATCGGGCTGTTCGGCTCCGTCTATCTCATGCCGGTCTTCCTGGCCTTCGTTCGGGGTCTGGATGCCCTGGAGATCGGAACGATCATGCTGGTCACCGGCCTGTCGCAATTGCTGATCGCCCCAGTCGCCGTGGGGCTCGAGCGACGGATCGATGCCCGCTTGCTGACGGCGATGGGCTTCGCGCTGTTTGCCCTCGGCCTTGGGCTCAGCGCCTTCCAGACACCGCGAACCGAGTATGACGGCATGTTCTGGCCCCAGGTGATCCGCGGCCTCGCCATCATGTTCTGTCTGCTGCCGCCGACGCGGCTGGCCCTTGGGACTCTGGACAGGAGCCGGGTGCCCGATGCCAGCGGTCTGTTCAACCTGATGCGCAATCTCGGCGGCGCCATCGGCCTGGCGCTGATCGATACCGTGATCTACAGCCGTTCGGCCCTGCACGGCGCCGAGATCACCGAACGGCTGAGGGCCGGGGATATGGAGACGGCCCGATTCGTCGGACTGCCGCTCAAGATCTTTGCCGCGAAGTGGAATGGACCGGTTGACGCCACCACCGAGGCCATCATGCGGCCGCTCATCGAAAAGGCGGCCCTCACCCAGGCCATCAACGAAGCCTGGGCCATGATCGCCATTCTGACGGTTGCGGCCCTGATCTGCGTGCCGTTCGCCAAACGCGCCCCGGCGATCAGCCGCGCAATAGCGCCACCTCCCTGCATCACCGGTTCCGGATCAAATCCTCCGGCTTAGCCCAACGGTCGAAGTCGTCGGCTGCCGCATAGCCCTGTGTCACCTAGCGCAGCATCCTGCCGCCCCTGGCGCCGTCACCAGCATCAGCAAGCGTGCGCGATGCGCTCGCGGTTGAGCGATAGCCCCCGTGAGAGCGAGATTATCACGGGCACTGGCGGCAAGCTCCTCAGTGGAGCGTTGCCAATTTGAGGGTTTATGAGTTCTCACCATCCCCCGAGTATGCCTCGCGATTTAGCGAGTAGCAAAGCCACTGCCGTTCGCGCGCATCCGTGAGCTTTGCACCCATGGTGCATGCTGATCCCAGTGGGTCCATGGGGAGATGGTGGGGTTTGCAGCCCACGGTATGATGGCCCGCCCGCCGGTTTGTAGTCCCCGGCTAGTCCCCGATGGGGTGTCGGCTTCCCTTGAGGCTAAATCAAAGAGATGCCCAAATCCGCTAACCCCTTGAAAAAGAAACCCCCCGGTTATGCACCGGGGGGTAAAGTCAAACAGGGAGGCTTCACGTCTAGGAGACGTAGGGTCCGAAGACCCGGAACCCAGGCATTGCACCTGGGAACGAGGTGGCGGGAACCGCCGATCTCGTGACCTGCTGCGCTGCAGCAAGTCGTAAGTACTCATGTACGGCATAGCGGGGATTTGAACCACACCAAAAACCAGGACAGAGGCATGCGATCCGCGCATGCCTTGCCCTTTCTGATAGGGTTTTTACCGGATCAGACGGATTCTGCGATCTTGGAAAGCAGGAAGTCGCGGAATACCGTGATGCGCTTGGAATGGCGCAGTTCCTCGGGGTAGACGAAGTAGGTCTCTACCTTGGGGCCCTTCAGCTCGGGCAGGATGTGCACCAGCGTCTCGGCCTCGCCGCGCAGGTATTCCGGCATGGCGGCGATCCCCAGGCCGCTTTTGACGGCGCGGTAGATGCCATAGATGTTGTTGACCTCCAGCACCGGCTTGCGCGGCCGGTCGGGGGAGGCGCCGGCTTCCAGCAGCCAGTTGACGTTGGACACCGGGGCCGAGACCCGGGTGTCGTCGCCATAGACGATGATGCGGTGGTTGTCCAAGTCGTCGGCGGATTTCGGCATGCCGTACTGCTCGATATAGGCCGGCGAGGCGAATACCGCGTAGTTCATGGACAGCAGATGACGCTGGATCAGGTCGGGCTGGCGCGGCGGCATCATGCGGATGGCCACGTCGGCCTCGCGCATGGCCAGGTCCAGTTCGCCGTCGAACAGCACCATGGTCACCGAGATGTCGGGATAGGCGTCCAGGAAGTCCTTGATGCGGGGTGTCAGCCACAGCGAGCCGAAGGCCACGGTGGTGGTGATCTTCAGCGGTCCCTGGGCGCGCTCGCGGCTTTCGGTGAGCAGCGCCTCGGTCATGGCCAGCTTGGAGAAGACGTCGCGGGCGGTGCGGTAGAGCAACTCCCCCTGCTCGGTGAGGATCAGCCCGCGGGCGTGGCGATGGAAGAGGGGCAGGTTGAGGCTTTCCTCCAGCGCGCTGATCTGGCGGCTGACGGCCGATTGGCTGAGATTGAGCACCTCACCCGCATGGGTGAAGCTGCCGGCCTCGGCTACGGCGTGAAAAACCCTCAGCTTGTCCCAGTCCATGGTGCGACCGGTCTCCTCCCCTGGCGGATTATTACTTCCGCCTCCCCAATCATTGCCGGCTACTGTGCCGTAAGTTAGCCGCCGTGTCCATGCGCCGCGAGGAAGCGTTCGGCTTCCAGCGCCGCCATGCAGCCGGTGCCGGCGGCGGTGACCGCCTGGCGGTAGATCTTGTCCTGCACGTCGCCGGCGGCGAATACGCCGGGAATGTTGGTGGCGACCGAGCCGGGGGCGGTGATCAGGTAGCCCTCCGCATCCATTTCCAGGGCGCCCTTGAACAGGTCGGTGTTGGGAGTGTGGCCGATGGCGATGAACACGCCGTCCACCGGCAGGACGCTAAGCGCGCCGGTCTTGACGTTCTTGAGGCGCACGCCGGTGACGCCGGGGGGATTGCTGTCGCCGACGACCTCATCGACGGCGCTGTCCCACACCACCGAAACCTTGGGATTGGCGAACAGGCGGTCCTGGGCGATCTTTTCGGCGCGCAAGCTGTCGCGGCGATGGATCAGGGTGACCTTCGACGCGATGCCGGCCAGATAGATGGCCTCTTCCACCGCCGAATTGCCGCCGCCGACCACCGCCACTTCCTTGCCCCGGAAGAAGAAGCCGTCGCAGGTGGCGCAGGCCGACACGCCGAAGCCCGAGAAGGTCTTTTCCGACTCGATGCCCAGCCAGCGGGCGGTGGCGCCGGTGCAGATCACCAGCGTGTCGCCGGTATAGGTGTCGCCCGAATCGCCCACGGCGGTGAAGGGACGCTTGGAGAGGTCCACCGAGACGATGGTGTCGTCCATGAAGCGGGTGCCCACGTGCTCGGCCTGGGCCTGCATCTGCTCCATCAGCCAGGGGCCCTGGACGGCCTCGGCGAAGCCGGGGAAGTTCTCCACGTCGGTGGTGATGGTCAACTGGCCGCCGGGCTGCAGTCCGGCAACCAGCATGGGCT
This sequence comes from Phaeospirillum sp., assembly GCA_030824585.1. Lineage (GTDB taxonomy): Bacteria > Pseudomonadota > Alphaproteobacteria > Rhodospirillales > Magnetospirillaceae > Phaeospirillum. The sequence goes on from JAVBXM010000021.1 coordinate 40,069, forward strand.
CGAGATTGGCGCGCGCCGCATAGATGGCGGCGGTGCAGCCGGCCGGCCCGGAGCCCAGAATCAGAACCTTGGAGTGGTGGTGTGCCATCGACAGCTTCCCGGTTTAATTAGATGTTGTTGCGCTACAGCATATGGACAGGGCGCGCCGCTGGCAAGCGGCGCGCCCTTGATTTCAATTCCGAATCTTACAGTTCGGACGCGTGCTTGGCCAGGTACTCGGCGACGCCGTTCGGGTTGGCCTTCATGCCGGCCTTGCCCTTGTTCCAGCCGGCGGGGCAGACCTCGCCGTGCTCCTCGGTGAACTGCAGGGCGTCGATCAGGCGCAGCGCCTCGTCCACGTTGCGGCCCAGCGGCAGGTTGTTGACATGGGCGGACTGCACCACGCCGTTCTTGTCGATGATGAAGGTGCCGCGCAGCGCCACCGAGTCGTTGATCAGCACGCCGAAGGACTTGGCGATGTTCTTGGTCAGGTCGGCCACCATGGGGAACTGGACGTTGCCCAGGCCGCCCTTTTCCACCGGCGTGTTCTTCCAGGCCAGGTGGGTGAAGTGGGAATCGACGCTGACGGCGATGACCTTGGTGTTGCGCTCGGCGAAGGCCTTGACGCGGTGGTCGTGGGCCAGGATCTCGGACGGGCAGACGAAGGTGAAGTCCAGCGGATAGAAGAACACCACGCCGTACGAGCCCGCCAGATAGGACTTCAGGTTGAACGACGGATTGATCTCGTTGTCGGGCATCACGGCCGGGGCGGTGAAGTCGGGGGCGGCCTTGGTGACCAGGGAGGTCGGGTTCACAGTCGCGTCGGACATTATGGAAGCTCCGTCTTGGGGCGTGGTGGAGAATGATGCCGAGAAATCTAGTCTGGTTTCCCGGTATGCGCAAGATGGAATGATTATAAAACCGCCTCCATGCCCCGGCTTGCGAAGGATATTAACTCTCAGTTTCCTTATGGCTATGGCCGTGGCCGCCGAGGCAGGGGCCGGCCCGGTGAAAATCGTCGCCGCGACAGAACGTCGGACTTGCTGGCGGCGCCTGAGTAATATAATTTCGCAAACCTAAGCGGTTTTGGAGTTCCCTTATGCAGCGGGTCAAGCTTGACCGCATCGATCGGCGCATCCTGGCCGACCTGCAGGCCGACGGCCGGATGACCAATGTCGAATTGGCGCGACGGGCGGGAATCTCGGCGCCGCCGTGTCTGCGGCGGGTGCGGGCGCTGGAGGACGCGGGTTACGTCAAGGGCTACCACGCCGAGATCGATCCCGGCGCCCTGGGCTTCAACGTCACGGTGTTCGCCCATGTGGGACTGAACAGCCAGGCCGAGGCCGACCTCAAATCCTTCGAGGAACTGGTCAAGGGCTGGCCCGAGGTGCGCGAGTGCCACATGCTGGCCGGCGAGACCGACTTCCTGCTCAAGGTGGTGGCCCACGACTGGGACGACTACCAGCGCTTCCTCACCACGCGGCTGACCGCCGCCCCCAACATCAGCCACGTCAAGAGCGCCCTGGCCATCCGCACCTCCAAGCTGCAGCCGGGCGTGCCCATCGACGTGGAATCGGGCCCCGAGCCCGAGCACGAATAGGTTCCTTCGGCCCCTCGATCGCCGGGCGCGGGCCTTCGCCCGCCTGGCTTTCGCGGCATAAACCGCGCCCATCGCAATTCGGCGCTATTTCGCCAGCCGCTGGCGGATTTCCCCTTCGCAGCCCATCAGCCAGGCGACCCGCTTCAGGCGGGCGCTCTGTTCGGCCATGTCGTGCCGCTCCTTTTCCGCCCGGTCGTCGATCCGGCTCTGTTCCCGGTTCAGCCGATCCATGCGGCCCTCGATGTTCGAGGCCTCGCGCTGGATCTGCGCCTCGATACGGGCCCGCCGCGCCGGCCGGGCCAGCAGGTCGTCCCGCTCGGCCACCGCCGCCGTCAGTTGCTTTTCCCAAAATGTCCCGGGAAAGAGCGAGGCGCTGATCGACGCCGGGCCGCCATGGGGGGCGCAGGCCTCGTCAATGGCCAGGGAAGACGGCGGCAGGACCGCCCAGACCAGGAAGGCCACCCCGCTTCCGATCAGCAGCATATCGCGAAGGCGCAACATCGCCATGCCCTCCTCTGTGTCCCGCTCAATGGTAGGACGGCGTTCCGCCGCCGACAAATGCGGAACCGCCGGGGAAGGTTTGCATGGAAGGCGTTTTTCCCCAATGGGCAACTTGTTCCGCCGGACGGGACGGGCGTACACTTTCCCGGCGTTCGGCTGCGGGAGGTCGGTGTGGCAATCAAAGAGCCGCGCGGCGGGAAACCGGGACGGCAACTTCTCCGCAACGATTCCGTGGCGCGGCTGCGGGCGCGCATCAAGGCATTGGAAGCCGCCCAGCGCGAGGCGCAGCGCACCCAGGGGGCGCTGATCGCCGCCACCAAGGCGCTGCGGGAAAGCGAGGAACGCTACGCCCTGGCCATGCGCGGCCCCAACGAAGGCCTGTGGGACTGGAACGCCATCACCAAGGAATTGTACCTGTCGGCGCGACTGCTCTCCATCCTGGGCTTCGGCAGCGACACGCTGCGCACCACCTCGCACGAATGGCTGAAGCTGGTCCATCCCGACGACCGCGAAGGCTATCAGTCCACCCTGGTGCGCCACCTCAAGGGGATCGACGCCCATTTCGAATGCGAATACCGGGTCAGCGACCGCCAGGGGCAATGGCGCTGGATGCTGGCGCGCGGTCTGGCGGTGCGCGACGCCGACGGAGTGGCGACCCGCATGGTGGGCTCCATCGGCGACGTCACCGAGCGCCACGCCTATCAGCGCGCCCTGAAGGAGGCCAACGAGCGGCTGGAGCAGCGGGTGGCCGAGCGGACGGCGGAACTGGATCTGGCACGATGCCAGGCCGAGGAGGCCAACCGCTGCAAGAGCGAGTTCCTCGCCAACATGAGCCACGAGCTGCGGACGCCGCTCAACGCCATCATCGGCTTTTCCGACGTCATGCGCTCCGAGGTGTTCGGCCCGGTGGGCAATACCCGTTACGGCGAATACATCGCCTCGGTGTGGGAATCGGGCAACCACCTGCTCCGCATCATCAACGACATCCTCGACCTCGCCAAGGTCGAGGTGGGGAAGTTCGACCTGAGCCCCGAGCCCACCGACGTGGCTCAACTGCTCGAGGCCGCCATCCGTCTGGTGGCCGAGCGCGCCGCGCGGGCCGAGGTGGTCCTGGAGTGCGAGTCCGCCCCCGGCGTGGGGGTGGCGCGGCTGGACCCCCTGCGCATGAAGCAGGTCCTGCTCAACCTGCTGTCCAATGCCGTCAAGTTCACGCCGGCCGGCGGCACGGTGCGTCTGAGCGCCCGGCTGGAGGCGCCTAATCTGGTCATGGCGGTGTCCGATACCGGCATCGGCATGGACCAGGACAGCCAGGAAAAGGCCATGCAGCCCTTCGTCCAGGTGGAGTCCAGCCTGTCGCGCCGCTATGCCGGCACCGGGCTGGGCCTGCCCCTGGCCAAGTCCTTCGCCGAACTGCACGGCGGCAGCCTGACCCTGGTCAGCCGGCCGGGCGAGGGCACCACGGTGACCGTGCGGGTCCCCGCTTATTGATTCCTTCCTCCCGCAGCTATGCATGAGGTTTGCGCATGGCTGCCCTCGAACTCCTTTCGCATGTGCGAGAAGGCGTGTACATGGCGAGGACAGGCCGCGAAACGTATGCGGCCAAGGAGAGGACCATGATCGTTTCCACCATGGACATCGTGATGACCGCCATCGGCGTTCTGACCATCGCCGGCTTTGGCATTTCCATCAGTGCGTGGCGCCATGCCGTTCGGGTCGAGCGCGAGCTGGCCAAGGACGACCACGCGGGCATCCCGTCGGCGGTCTAGCTTTAAGTTCGCCCCTCGCCGGGCACGGCCCTCCGGCCGCTTGGCCGCCGCCTCAATGGCGGCCGTTCGCGGCGCGCGTCATGTTTGGACGCACGCCGCTCCAAGCGCCGGGCTGCCTTCAATCCCCATCGAGCCATAGCCACAGGCCGGTCCGGTCGTGGCGCAGGGTGATGCCGGCTCGTACCGCCAGGGCGGGCAGCCGGCCCCTTATGTCGAGGCCGAAGCGGCGGATCAGGTGATCGCCGACGCCGCCGGCCGCCGCCCAGCCGTCGGGCCGGGCGGTCTCCTTCACCACCAGGCGCAGCAGGCCGGTCTCCTCCAGGTCGAAGTCCTGGCGGGCCATGATGCCCGCCGCCGCCAGATGGGCGATGTCGGCGGCGAAGCCCCTGTCGTTGGAGGCGATCACCACCGGTCCGGGAACCGGCCTGGCCGCCATGTCCCGCACGGCGCGGGCGATGGCCTGGTCGGCGGCCTGGGACGGGGCGTCGTCGGGAATCGGGGTTTCCGCCGCCACCCTTATTCCCCGCCGGGCCAGGGCCTTTCGCCAGGGAACCATGGACGCCTCGCGCCCGAACAGTTCGACGCGGCCGGCCCCGGCCCAGCGGCCAAGGGATTCCAACTGTCGGAGGCTGGTTAAATTCTCGCAGTCGATCAATACGATAGCGCTGTGGCTGGTCACGGATTCCTATCCCGCATGGCACAAAATTCACGACACGGCTTCCCGTCCGGCTCCGTGTCATATAACCTCTGTCGGATCGGGGCCGCCCCAGGCTCCGGCAGGATGATCATCTCATCCGGGTGAATTCGGCGGGAGTAGGAATGTTCAAGCGCAAGTCCGTTGATGCACAGGTCGGCGACATGTTCATCAAGACCCACGACACCAAAAAGAGCGTTTGGGTGGTCGAGAAGATTTTCGAGCACGTGGACGGCATCATGCATGCCCGGCTGTTCAACAAGGCGCAGCCCAAGACCATGATCACCGTTTCCGCCTCGACTCTCGCCGATCCCGATTTCTTTCACCGGGCTCCGCCCGCTCCGCTGGACTGATCCGCCAGGGCCGCCGTCCGGGCCTGAAAGACCCTTCGGCGGCGCCTCGGGGTGACAATGGCCGGCGAGCCTGACATCACCGGTGGCTGTATCCGGCCATGTCGAGATGGCTCTTGAAGTTGATGTCGCCCTTCAGCAGATAGTCGACGAAAGCCATCCGCATTTCCGTGGCGATGCGCCGGGCATCCGGCAGATGGCCGCCGTTTTCCACCTGCTCCTTCAGCCGGCCCAGCCGGGCCAGATTGGCCGACTGGACGTCGCGGATATGGTCGATGCCGGGATAGGAGGTGCGGACCAGCATGTCCATCTCCTCCGCCTGATGCAGGGTCAGGCGCTGCAGCAGGAGTTCGAGCAGGGCGGCGGCCTCCTGGCGATCACCCCGCCCCAGGGCGGCCTCGATTTCACCGATGGTGTTCAGTTGCTCGCGGTGGGCGCGGTCGAATTCATCGACTCCGACGCTCAGCGCATCAACCCAGAAATCCGTGGACATGGGCCCGTGCCAGCAATGTCATTTTCGAATGGATACAGGCTATCATAGAGACATACTAACCGCCAGGGCCATCGGGTTGTCATCCCCTGGCCCGCGCCACTTTCGAGCCGGTGGCCCGGTCCAGCGCCGAACAGATGAACTTTCCGGCGGCGATCAGCTTGTCCAGGTCGACGCCGGTATGGATGCCCATGCCGTTCAGCATGTAGACCAGATCCTCGCTGGCCACGTTGCCGGCGGCCCCCTTGGCATAGGGGCAGCCGCCCAGCCCGGCCACCGAGGAATCCATCACCATGATTCCGCGTTCCATCACCGCCAGCAGGTTGGCCAGGGCCTGGCCGTAGGTGTCGTGGAAGTGGGCGGCCAGCATCTCGACGGGCAGGCGGGCCGCCACGGCATCGATCATGGCCTGGGCCCTGGCGGGGGTGCCCACCCCCACCGTATCGCCCAGCGAGATTTCGTAGCAGCCCATGGCGGCCAGCCTGCCCGCCACCTCGGCGACGGCGGCGGGGGCGATGGGACCTTCATAGGGACAGCCCAGCACGCAGGAGACATAGCCCCGCACCCGCAGGCCCTCGGCCCGCGCCCGGGCGGCCAGGGGGGCGAAGCGCTCCAGGCTTTCGGCGATGGAGCAGTTGATGTTCTTCTGGGAAAAGGTCTCGGAGGCGGCGGCGAACACCGCCACTTCCTCGGCCCGGGCGGCCAGCGCCGCCTCGAGCCCCTGCAGGTTGGGGGTCAGCACCGGATAGGATACGCCCGGCCGCCGCTTGATGGCGGCCATCACCTCGGCCGTGGCGGCCATCTGGGGCACCCATTTGGGGCTGACGAAGCTGCCCGATTCGATGGCGGCGAGGCCGGTCTCGGTCAACCGGTCGATCAAACCGACCTTGATCTCCACCGAGACCGGCTTGGCCTCGTTCTGCAGGCCGTCGCGCGGACCGACCTCGACGATCTTGATGCGGCTGGGATGACGCATGGGGCTCGAGTCCTTGATGTCTAGCGGGCGAGACGCCCGCGCTCCAACCTTGTGGCCCGTCCCGGAGCGCGGGCGTCTCGCCCGCTCCGTCCGGAGAGGCCTATTCCTTCACCTCGAAGGCCAGCAATTCGGTGCCCTCGGCCACCGCGTCGCCCACCTTGAAGTGGATGGCGGCGACGACGCCCTCGGCGGGCGCCTTGATGGCGTGCTCCATCTTCATGGCCTCGACCACGATCAGCGGCTGGCCGGCGGCGACCACGTCGCCCGGCTTGACCAACACCTGCACCACGGTGCCCGGCATGGGGGCGGCCAGACGGTCGTCGCCGCCCTCGCGCTCGGCCGCCGTGGCCGAGGGGTCGTCCAGCTTGATCTTCCAGGCGTGGCCGTCATGCAGCACGGTGATGTCCAGCCCCGAGCGCACCACCGAGGCGGTGCGGCGCTCGCCGCCGATCTCCGCCGCCAGCGTGGTCCCGGCCAGGCTGGCGCGCCGTGCCGGCAAGGTCCGGTCGGGCAGGTCCAGGGACCAGCCGTCGGCGACGAAGTGCACGGTGACCCGACGCTCCTCGCCCGCATCCACGAAGCGGAAATCATGGTGGTTGTCGTCGTTGAGCCGCCAGCCGTTGGTCTGGTGCCAGGGGGAGTGGGGATCGCCCGAGCCCGCCGCCGCCTTGGCGCTGTCGTCTTCGCGCCACAGCAGCAGGGCCAGGGAGGCGAAGGCCAGCCCCATGGCCGGCACCGGGGCGGGCGGCGGCAGCAGGTCGGCGCGGTGGCGCTCGATGAAGCCGGTGTCCAGCTCCAGCGCGGCAAAGGCCGGATGGGCGGCGATGGCGCCCAGGAACGAGACGTTGGTGGTGACGCCCGCCACCTGGTAATCGGCCAGCGCCCGGCGCAGGCGGCGCAGGGCGGCGTCGCGGTCCTCGTCCCAGACGATCAGCTTGGCGATCATGGGATCGTAGAAGGGGGTGACCTCGTCGCCCTGGCGCACGCCGGTATCGACGCGCACGTGGCGGCTCTCGGCCGGCGGGGCCAGATGGACCAGCTTGCCGATGGCCGGCAGGAAGTCCCGGGAAGGGTCCTCGGCGTAAAGGCGGGCCTCGAAGGCGTGGCCCTTGCGGGCAAGCTGCTCCTGGGCCAGGGGAAGCTTGCCTCCGGCGGCCACCAGCAGTTGCCACTCCACCAGATCGAGGCCGGTGATCATTTCGGTGACCGGATGCTCCACCTGAAGCCGCGTGTTCATCTCGATGAAGAAGAAGCGGCCGTCCTGGTAGAGGAATTCTACCGTGCCGGCGCCCACGTAGTCCACCGCCTGGGCGGCGGAGACGGCGGCCTCGCCCATGGCGCGCCGCGTCTCGTCGGCCAGCGCCGGGGCGGGGGCCTCCTCGATCACCTTCTGGTGGCGGCGCTGGATGGAGCAGTCGCGCTCGAACAGATAGACGCCATTGCCGAAGGTGTCGCAGAACACCTGGATTTCCACGTGGCGCGGACGGCCGAGATAGGTCTCCAGCAGCAGGGAATCGTCGCCGAACGCCGCCTTGGCCTCGCGCTTGGCCGAGGCCACCGCGTCGGCCAGGCCGGCGGCCTCGGCGACCACCCGCATGCCCTTGCCGCCGCCGCCGGCCGAGGCCTTGACCAGCACGGGATAGCCGATCACCGCCGCCTCGCGGGTCAGTTCGTCGAGGGACTGGCCCTTGCCGTGGTAGCCGGGCACCAGCGGCACGCCCGCCGCTTCCATCAGCCGCTTGGATTCGGCCTTGGAGCCCATGGCGTGGATGGCGCCCACCGGCGGGCCGATGAACACCACGCCGGCGCGGCCGCAGGCCTCGGCAAAGCCGGCATTCTCGGACAAAAAGCCGTAGCCGGGATGGATGGCTCCGGCTCCGGTGCGTTTGGCCGCTTCCAGGATCACATCGCCCTTGAGGTAGCTCTCGGCGGCGGCAGCCGGACCGATCAGCACCGCCTCGTCGGCCATGGCCACGTGCATGGCGCCCGCGTCGGCCTCGGAATAGACCGCCACGGTGCGGATGCCCAGACGCCGCGCGGTACGCATGACCCGGCAGGCGATTTCGCCGCGATTGGCGATGAGGATCTTATCGAACATGCTTGTTCCCCGAGACGCTCTAAATTTGATGACCGTCATGCCCGGACTTGTTCCGGGTATCCACGCCGGCCCGCAACTCCATCCCTTGGGAATTGCTGCACCACGTGGATGACCGGGCCGAGCCCGGCCATGACGCACAAAGAACTAGTTCACCACCCAACTCGGCTTACGCTTTTCCAGGAAGGCGCGGATGCCTTCCTTGCCCTCGTCGCTGGCTCGGCGGCTTGCGATCTGTTCGGCGGTCCAGTGGCGCAATTGGCTGTCCAGCGGGTCATCGGCGGCCCGGCGGATCAGGCCCTTGGCGGCAGCCATGGCCTCGGGCCCGTTGCCCTTGAGGCGGGCCAGCCACTTGTCGCGCACCTCGTCCAGGCGTTCGGCGGGCACCACCTCGTGCACCAGCCCGGTGGCCTGGGCTTGCGCGGCGCCGAACAGCTCGGCGGTGACGGCATAGCGCCGGGCCTGACGGCCGCCCATGGCGCGCACCACATAGGGGCTGATCACCGCCGGGATGATGCCCAGCTTGACCTCGGACAGGCAGAAGGTCGCCCCTTCCGCCGCCACGGCCAGATCGCAGGCCGCCACCAGCCCGACACCGCCGCCATAGGCGGCGCCCTGGACCACGCCGATCACCGGACGGGGGCAAGCATCGATGGCTTCCAGCATGTCGGACAAGCCTTGGGCATCGGCCAGATTCTCGGCCTGGGAATAGTCGGCCATGCGCTTCATCCACTCCAGGTCGGCCCCGGCCGAGAAGCTCTTGCCGGTGGAGTCCAGCACCACGGCGCGGATGCCCGGTGCGTGGCCCGCGTCGCGGAAGGCGGCGGCCAGTTCGGCGATCAGCGCGTCGTCGAAGGCGTTGTGCCGCTCAGGCTTGTTCAGCGTGATGGTCCGCACGCCGTCGGCGGTGGTGATGAGAAGGGCGCTCATCGGGACTTTCTCGGGAATGGAGGGGACGGATCAACCACGAAGGCACCGAGGCACGAAGGAGGCACGAAGGAAGGGGAACAAAATTCTTTCCTTCGTGCCCTCTTTTCCCCTTCGCGCCTTCGTGGTGAATCTTCCCGCGTGCCGCGCGAATGCAGGTGGGTCTGACGATTGTTCATCACCATCCTCCTACATCCGGAACACGCCGAACTTCGTCGGCTCGATGGGGGCGTTGAAGGAGGCGGAGAGCGACAGCGCCAGCACCATGCGGGTCTCGGCGGGGTCGACCAGGCCGTCGTCCCACAGCCGGGCGCCGGCGTAGTAGGGGTGGCCCTGGGTCTCGTACTGCTCGCGGATGGGGACCTTGAAGGCCTCCTCCTCGTCGGCCGGCCAGCTTTGGCCCTTGGCCTCCATGGCATCCTTCTTGATCTGGGCCATGACGTTGGCCGCCTGCTCGCCGCCCATCACCGAGACGCGGCCGGTGGGCCACATATAGAGCATGCGCGGCTGGTAGGCGCGGCCGCACATGCCGTAATTGCCCGCCCCGAACGATCCGCCCATGATCACGGTGAAGCGCGGCACCTTGGCGCAGGCCACGGCGGTGACCATCTTGGCGCCGTCCTTGGCGATGCCGCCGGCCTCGTACTTCTTGCCGATCATGAAGCCGGTGATGTTCTGCAAGAAGATCAGCGGAATACCGCGCTGGCTGCACAGCTCGACGAAATGGGCGCCCTTCTGGGCGCTTTCCGAGAACAGGATGCCGTTGTTGGCGACGATGCCCACGGGATAGCCCCAGATATGGGCGAAGCCGCACACCAGAGTGGTGCCGTAGGTCTGCTTGAACTCGTCCAGCCTGGAGCCATCGACGATGCGGGCGATGACCTCGCGCACGTCGTAGGGTTTGCGGCGGTCGTTGGGAATGATGCCGTAGATTTCCTTGGGGTCGTAAAGCGGCTCCTCCGGCGCGGCCATCTTGAGACCGGCCGGCTTGGTGCGGTTGAGGTTGCCGACGATGCGGCGCGCGATGGCCAGGGCGTGGCCGTCGTCCATGGCATAGTGGTCGGTAACCCCCGAGGTGCGGCAATGCACGTCGGCGCCGCCCAGTTCCTCGGCCGAGACCACCTCGCCGGTGGCGGCCTTCACCAAAGGCGGGCCGCCCAGGAAGATGGTGCCCTGATTCTTGACGATGACACTTTCGTCGCTCATGGCCGGGATATAGGCGCCGCCGGCGGTGCAGGAACCATGCACCACGGAAATCTGGGGAATCCCTAAGGCCGACATCTGGGCCTGGTTGTAGAAGATGCGGCCGAAATGGTCGCGGTCGGGGAACACCTCGTCCTGGTTGGGCAGATTGGCGCCGCCCGATTCCACCAGATAGACGCAAGGCAGGTTGTTCTCACGCGCGATGTCCTGGGCGCGCAGGTGCTTCTTCACCGTCAAGGGATAATAGCTGCCGCCCTTCACCGTGCCGTCATTGGCGACGATCATGCATTCCTGGCCGTTGATGGAGCCGATGCCGGTGATGATGCCGGCGCCCATGACGTCCTTGGAATACATATCCCAGGCGGCCAATTGCGAGAATTCCAGGAAGGGCGAGCCCACGTCGAGGAGGCGGCGGATGCGCTCGCGCGGCAAAAGCTTGCCGCGCGCGATATGGCGCTCGCGCATGGCGGGGCCGCCCCCCATCTTGACCTGGGCCACCACCTTCTTCAGGTCGTCGACCAGGGCCTGCGTCGCCTCGGCATTGGCCTTGAACTCGTCCGAGCGGGGATTGACGGAGCTTTTGATGACGCTCATGGCTGGCAAATTCCGCTTTATTCGGCGTCACCCCCGGACTTGGATACCGGGGGTCCATGGATGGCCGGGTCAAGCCCGGCCATGACGGCATTGAAAGGTTACTTGGTCTCTTCGAACAGCTCGCGGCCGATCAACATGCGGCGGATTTCGCTGGTGCCGGCGCCGATCTCGTAGAGCTTGGCGTCGCGCAGCAGACGCCCGGTGGCGTATTCGTTGATATAGCCGTTGCCGCCCAGGGTCTGGATCGCCTCGAGGGTCATCCAGGTGGCCTTTTCCGCCCCGTAGAGGATCACGCCGGCGGCGTCCTTGCGCGAGGTCTCGCCCCGGTCGCAGGCCTTGGCCACCGCGTAGGTGTAGGCGCGGCAGGCGTTGAAGGTGGTGTACATGTCGGCCAGCTTGCCTTGCATGAGCTGGAAGGTGCCGATGGGCTGGCCGAACTGGGTGCGCTCGTGGATGTAGGGCACCACCACGTCCATGCAGGCGGCCATGATGCCCAGCGGCCCGCCGGTCAGCACCACGCGCTCGTAGTCCAGGCCGCTCATCAGCACGTTGACGCCCTTGCCCACGGCGCCCAGCACGTTCTCTTCCGGCACTTCGCAATCGGTGAACACCAGTTCGCCGGTGTTGGAGCCGCGCATGCCCAGCTTGTCCAGCTTCTGCGCCACCGAGAAGCCCTTGAAGGTCTTTTCCACCAGGAAGGCGGTGATGCCGCGCGGCCCGGCGGTGACGTCGGTCTTGGCATAGACCACGATTACGTCGGCGTCGGGGCCGTTGGTGATCCACATCTTGGTGCCGTTGAGGATGTAGCGGTCGCCCTTCTTCTCGGCCTTCAGCTTCATGCTGACCACGTCCGAGCCGGCATTGGGCTCGCTCATGGCCAGGGCGCCGATATATTCGCCCGAGATCAGCTTGGGCAGGTACTTCATCTTCTGCGCTTCGCTGCCGTTGCGCTTGATCTGGTTGACGCAGAGGTTGGAATGCGCCCCGTAGGACAGGCCCACCGAGGCCGAGGCCCGGCTGATCTCCTCCATGGCCACCACGTGCTCGAGATAGCCCATGCCGGCGCCGCCGTATTTCTCGTCCACCGTGATGCCCAAGAGGCCCATGGCCCCAAGACGCGGCCAAAGCTCGTTGGGGAACTCGTTGCTGCGGTCGATCTCGGCGGCGCGGGGCGCGATTTCGGTGGCGGCAAAGGCGGCGACCGAGTCGCGCATCATGTCGGCGGTTTCGCCCAGGTCGAAGTTCAGCGCGGAATTGAAGCCGGTCATCGCTCGTTCCCTCATACAGGCCGGTTGGTGCGTTAAACGAGCATACGTTTTTTTAATTCCGCCGCAAGGGGATTTAGCGCCCGGACAGCGCCAGAATCCACACCGGCATGATCAGGGCGGCGGCCACCGTCTGGGCCGACAGCATGGTGGCGACCAGCGGCGCGTCGCCGCCCATCTGGCGGGCCACCACATAGGAGACCGGGGCGGCGGGCAGGGCGGCGTAGAGCACCGAGGCCGCCATGGTCGCTCCGTCCAGTCCGCACAGCGTGCCCAGCACCAGGACCAGCAGGGGCAGCCCGGCCATCTTGGTGGCGATGGACAGCCCCACCGAGGCGCCGGCCCGGCTCAAATCGCCCAGGCGGATGCCGGCGCCCACCGCCAGCAGGCCCAGCGGCAGCGAGGCGCCGGCCAGGATGTCGAGGAAGGGGCCGATCACCGGCGGCATGCCGATGCCGGCCAGATTGAGCGCGATGCCCGCCACGCAGGACAGGATCAGCGGATTGCGCACCACCGGCACGATGGCGTCGCGCCAGCGGAAGGCGGCTCCGTTCCGGCCGGCCCAGCGCAGATGGGCCAGGATACCCAGCAGGTTGACCAGCGGCACCACGGCGGCGGTGCAGATGGCGACCAGCGCCACGCCCTGGGCTCCCCACAATCCGGCGGCCACCGCCAATCCCACATAGGTGTTGGGGCGCATGGAGCACTGGAACAGCGAGGTGAAGGCCGGGCCGTCCAGGCGCCACGGCGCCCGCTTCAGTCCCGAGGCCGCCAGTCCCGTTCCCACGGCCATGATCATCACGGCGCCGGCTTCGGCGGCCATGATGCCGCCCACCGGCAGCCCGTCCAGCCGGGCGCGGGCCAGGGCGGTGACCAGCAGGGCGGGAAAGAACAGGAAGAAGGTGGCGCGCTCGGCCGGCAGCCAGAAGGAATCGTCGATCCAGCGCCGCGACCGCATCTGGTGGCCCAGGGCGATCAGGGCGATGACCGGGGCGAGCGCCGCCAGGACCTGGATCACGCAGGGCTCCTGTCATCCCGAGCCTTGGCGAGGGAGCTCCGCCTGGAACGACGGTTCAGGAATGGCAATGCCGTGCCAGGACGAGATCCCTCCTCCCGATGGCCGTCGGGATGACAGGTCATTCCACCCCGTGCTCGGCCAGCATGGCCCTGGCGTCGGCCAGGTCGTCGCCCAGTTCCCGGATGGTGGACAGCAGCGAGTGGATCAGGGTGTTCAGCCCCGGCGGCGCCTGGTCCATCATGGAGCGGATGGCGTCCTTGGTCAGCACCAGGCAGGTGGCGTCGTCGTCCACGATGGCGGCGGCCATGCGCGGGCCGTCGTCCAGCAGGGCCATCTCGCCGAACACCTGGAACGGCCAGACGCGGCCGATGGTGACCTTGCGGCCCGCCACCGTCTTGAAGATGCGGATGGTGCCCTGCTGCAGCATGTAGGCTTCGGAACCGCGGTCGCCTTCCTTGAAGATCACCGTGCCGCGCGGGAAGACGCGTTGCAGCCCGGGCGTGACGCCGGTATCGCTCATGGTCTTGGTCCCTTCACCCCAAATCGAAAGGACGGCCAGCATAGCGCGCCGGCCCGGCTTGTCCAATCGGGTAAGGAACCTGGGGGATTTGTAACGATACCTGCGGTTGCCAGCGGGGGCGGGGTCGCGGTACGCTTCGACAAAACAAGGACGGCAACCGTCCTCTCCGGGAGGAATGCTCATGGGAAAACCCCATCGGATTGCGCTGGCCCTGCAGGGCGGCGGCGTGCACGGAGCCTTTACCTGGGGCGTGATCGACGCGCTGCTGGACGAGGCTGCGGCCGGCACCATCGAGTTCGTCGGCATCAGCGGAGCCTCGTCCGGGGCGCTGACCGCCACCGCCATGGCCTATGGCTATCACGAGGGCGCCGCCCAGCCCGGCCCGGCCAGCGCGCGGTCCAAGCGCATGGCGGAGGCCGCGCGCACCAAGGTCCGCGAATTGTGGGAGACGGTGGCCCGCGCCGCCTTCTGGGGGGGCAATCCCTTCGTCGCCGCCATCGGCCTGGCCCAGGGCTGGAACATCGACGATTCCCCCGCCGCCCGCTGGGCCGACGTGGCCGGCGCCAACACCCCGGCCGCCGAATCCGGCCTGGGCACCTATCTCACCGCCGTGCTGCGCGACGTGCTGCCCGAGATTCCGGCCATCTTCGCCCTGCCCCAGGCGGGAACCCCCACCCTGATCGTCGCCGCCACCGATATCGGCGAGTGCCGTCGCCAACTGTTCATCGATGGCGGCGTGTCGCCCGACGCGGTGCGGGCGTCGACCAACCTGCCCACCTCGCTGCATACCGTCACCATCGGCGACCACCATTACTGGGACGGCGGCTACATGGGCAATCCGCCGCTCACCCCGCTGGTCGAGCGGCTGCGCGAGGCCGACGCCGAGGATCTGCTGCTGGTGACGCTCAATCCGCTGCACCGCGACGGCCCACCGCCCAAGGGGGCGCGGCAGGTGCTGGACCGCTTGAACGAGGTGGCCTTCAACGCCTCGCTGGTCCACGAGGTCAACGCCATCGAGACCATCAACCGGCTGGTGGACGCCGGCATGATCAAGGACCCGCCGCCCGGCCAGCATCCCTATCGCCGGGTCAACCTGCACCGCATCCATGCCGACGAGGACATGGTCAAGCTGGGCGTCTATTCCAAGGACGCGCCGGCCTGGGACTTCCTGGTCTATCTCCGCGACCTGGGGCGCAAGGCCTTCGCCGACAGTTGGTCCTCCATCAAGCCGGCGCTGGGCAAGCACTCGTCCTGGGATACCAATTCGGTGTGCGACCAGATCCTGGCCCGCAAGGCGATCACCCTGCGCGATAAGTGATCCGCGGCCTGCCGTCATCCCGGACGCCCTGGCGCGTTTCCGGGATGACGACGAGGCGAAGCACCCTTGACCGATTGCATGCACTCGGTGCACCCTGCACGTCATGGATGAGGGGAAGAGGCAACTTTCAGCCGCTGAACGGTTCGACTGGCTGCGGCTGATCCGCAGCGAGAATGTGGGGCCGCGGACCTTTTCCCGCCTGCTGCAACGGTTCGGCTCGGCCGGCGCCGCCTTGGCTGCGCTGCCCGATCTGGCGCGCAAGGGCGGGGCGCGGCGGCCCATCCGCATCTGTCCCAAACCCGATGCCGAGCGCGAGATGCAGGCGACGGACCGTCTCGGCGCACGTCTGCTGGGGCTTGCCGAGCCGGGCTATCCCGCCTGGCTGGCGGCGTTGGACGACGCGCCGCCGCTGCTGTGCGTGCTGGGCGATCTCTCGGTGCTGGCCAAGCCGATGATCGCCATGGTCGGCGCGCGCAACGCCTCGCTCAATGGCCGCAATTTCGCCCGCCGCATGGCCGCCGACCTGGGCGGCGCCGGCTATGTGGTGACCAGCGGCATGGCGCGCGGCATCGATACCGCCGCCCATCAAGGCGCGCTGGCCTCGGGCACCGTGGCGGTGCTGGCCGGCGGCGTGGACGTGGTCTATCCCCCCGAGAACAACGAGCTGTGGCGCGAGATCGCCGCCGCCGGGGCGGTGGTGTCCGAGATGCCGGTGGGGACCCAGCCCCAGGCCAGCCATTTCCCCCGGCGCAACCGCATCATCTCGGGCCTGTCCCTGGGCGTGGTGGTGGTCGAGGCCAATGCCCGCTCGGGCTCCCTGATCACCGCCCGCTTCGCCGCCGACCAGGGGCGCGAGGTGTTCGCCGTGCCGGGCTCGCCCATGGACCCCCGTGCCGCCGGTCCCAACGATCTGATCCGCCACGGCGCCACCCTGACCGAAGGTGTCGCCGACGTGACCGATGTGCTGGGCGACCTGCTGCGCCGCCCGCTGGCCGAGGGGAAACGCGCCGATTTCCGCGCTTCTTCTCCGGTCGAACTCGACGATTCCGAGCTGGATATGGCCCGCGCCCGGGTGGCCGAGGCATTGGGGCCGGCACCGGTGATGGTTGACGAAATCATCCGCCAATGCCAATTGTCACCCTCCATGGTGTCCTGGGTCCTGCTGGAGGTCGAACTGGCGGGGCGCCTGGAACGCCATCCCGGCAATCGGGTCTCGCTGCTGGTCGGCTGAGATTCCTTGCCCTTCGGATGTGATCGGGTGCGGATGAAAGTCGTCGTCGTCGAGTCTCCGGCCAAGGCCAAGACCATCAATAAGTATCTGGGCAGCGACTTCCATGTCCTGGCCTCCTACGGCCATATCCGCGACCTTCCGCCCAAGGACGGGTCGGTACGGCCCGACGAGGGCTTCGCCATGGATTGGGAGACGGACGCCAAGTCCGAGCGCCAGATCAAGGAGATCGTCGCGGCGGTCAAGGGCGCCGACAAACTGTTCCTGGCCACCGACCCGGATCGCGAGGGCGAGGCCATTTCCTGGCACGTGCGCCAGGTGCTGGAGGCCAAGAAGGCGCTGAAGGGCGTCGAGGTCAAGCGGGTGGTGTTCAACGAGATCACCAAGTCCGCCGTGCTCGACGCCATGCGCAATCCCCGCGACATCCACCAGGAGCTGGTGGACGCCTATCTGGCCCGGCGCGCGCTGGACTATCTGGTGGGCTTCACCCTGTCGCCGGTGCTGTGGCGCAAGCTGCCGGGCTCGCGTTCGGCGGGTCGGGTCCAGTCGGTGGCGCTGCGCCTGATCTGCGAGCGTGAATCCGAGATCGAGAGCTTCAAGCCCCGCGAATACTGGACTATCGCCGCCGACTTCCTGACCCCCAAGGGGGCGCTGCTGTCGGCCGGGCTGACCCATCTGGGCGGCAAGAAGCTCGACAAGTTCGACCTGTCGTCCGAGGCCCTGGCCCGCGACGCCGAGAAGAAGGCCGCCAGCGCCCGCTACTCCGTCGCCTCGGTGGAGCGCAAGCGCACCCGGCGCAATCCCTATCCACCCTTCACCACCTCGACGCTGCAGCAGGAAGCCAGCCGCAAGCTGTACTTCGCCGCGGCGCGCACCATGCAGTTGGCCCAGCGCCTGTACGAGGGTGTCGACATCGGCGGCGAGACGGTGGGTCTGATCACCTATATGCGAACCGACGGCGTGCAGATGGCCGCCGAAGCCATCGCCGGAGCCCGCGCGGTGATCGCCGAGGATTTCGGCAAGGCCTACGTCCCCGAGGCGCCGCGCCTCTACAAGACCAAGGCCAAGAACGCCCAGGAAGCGCACGAGGCCATCCGTCCCACCGATCTGGCGCGCCGTCCCGAGGACGTGGCCCGCTATCTCGACCGGGACCAACTGCGCCTCTACGAGCTGGTCTGGAAGCGCACCCTGGCCAGCCAGATGGCCGCCGCCGAACTGGATCAGGTGGGCGTCGACATCGCCGGCGACCAGCACGGCATCGTCTTTCGCGCCACCGGTTCGGTGGTGGTGTTCGACGGCTTCCTGAAGGTCTACCGCGAGGACAAGGACGATTCCGACGACGAGGATGCGGAAAAGCTGCTGCCCGACGTGACCGAGAAGGATGCCATGGACCGCAAGGCCATGCGCACCGAGCAGCACTTCACCCAGCCGCCGCCCCGCTTCTCCGAAGCCAGTCTGGTCAAGCGCATGGAGGAGCTGGGCATCGGCCGGCCGTCCACCTACGCCTCCATCCTGTCGGTGCTGCAGGACCGCAGCTATGTCCGCCTCGACCAGCGGCGCTTCATCCCCGAGGATCGCGGCCGCCTGGTCACCGCCTTCCTGGAAAGCTTCTTCGGCCGCTACGTGGAGTACAACTTCACCGCCGATCTCGAGAACCAGTTGGACGATATTTCCGGCGGGCGCATCGATTGGAAGAAGGTGCTGGAGGTCTTCTGGAAGGACTTCTCCGGCGCGGTGGACGAGACCAAGGATCTGCGCGTCGCCCAGGTGCTCGACGCCCTGGACGAGCTTTTGGGGCCGCACTTCTTCCCCGACAACGGCTCGGGCCATGACCCGCGCACCTGCCCCACCTGCAACGCCGGGCGCCTGTCGCTGAAATTGGGCAAGTTCGGCGCCTTCATCGGCTGCTCCGCCTATCCCGAATGCCGCTTCACCCGCCCGCTGACCACCGGCGGCGAGGGCGAGGAGGAGGTGCGCGAAGGCCCCAAGGAGCTGGGCAGCGACCCCGAGAGCGGCCTGCCGGTCACATTGCGCAAGGGGCCCTACGGCCATTACGTCCAACTGGGCGACGAGTCGACGCTGAAGGCCGAGCCGGCGCCCGTCCCGGAAAAGGGCAAGAAGGCCAAGGCGGTCAAGGCGCCCAAGCCCAAGCGGGTCTCGCTCTACAAGGGCCTCGAGCCGGCCGGCGTCACCCTGGACATCGCCTGCCGCCTGCTGGCCCTGCCGCGCCTGATCGGCAATCATCCCGAGACCGGCAAATCCATCAGCGCCGGCGTGGGGCGCTTCGGTCCCTACGTGGTGCATGACGGCACCTACAAGTCCCTGGCCAAGGACGACGACGTGCTGGTCGTCGGCATGAACCGCGCCATGGAACTGCTGTCCCAGGCCAAGGGGCGCGGCGGCAACGGCCCGCTCAAGACCCTGGGCGAGCACGAGGGCAAGCCGGTCACCCTGCACGAGGGACGCTACGGCCCCTATGTGTCCCGTGACGGCGTGCACGCGACCTTGCCCAAGGATTCCTCCATGGAAACGGTGACCCTGGAAGCCGCCCTGGTCCTGATCGCCGCCAAGGCGGCCAAGGGGCCGGCCAAGCCGGTCAGGGGGCGCAAGGCCGCTCCGGCCGCCAAGACCGAAGCCGCCGCCAAGAAGGCCCCGGTCAAGAAGGCCGCCGCCAAGAAAACTCCGGCCAAGAAGGCTCCGGCCAAGAAGACGGCCGCCGCCAAGGCGTGAGCGGCGGCGCCGTCCTCTTTTCCGGCCCCGCCGCCCGCCGTCGGGCGATGGGCGTTTGCGGTGGATGAACCGCAAGGAGCCGGTGGCCCCTTTGGATGCAATATATCCGTCCGGGAGCGGAAACACCGGGCCGGTGGCGGGCGTTGAAAAATACCGGATCAAGCCCCGGGGCCATCCTTGGCGGCGGAATAACGGCTCAATCCTGGATCGGCTGATAACTTGAAGTGTTTCACTGTGATCGGCCCGAATTTATCCAGACAATTTTAGACAATATATCCCGGCTTTATTTTTAACTTTTACAATAATCCCCTATTAGCAGGGTGGTTAATAAATCCTTTACTCCCGGACCCAACAGGGCCTTGAAGTGATTGGCAAAAATTCGGTTGCACGGGGACTGTCAGTTGATCTAGGATGATGTTGTTAGGAAGTGTGCTCCCTGCATGCGACCCGCAGCCAGTGGCTTGCCGGTTGCGGGGAATGTAAGGAAGCCCGGGGCGAGAATCGCACCGGCCTCTCTAGAAAGGAGACTTTGTTATGTCTGACGTCACCCTTACCTCTGCCGTTCGCAGCAACCTGCTGGCTCTGCAGTCCACCCAAGGCCTCGTGAATCGTACCCAGGGCCGTCTGTCGACCGGTTTGAAGGTCGGCAGCGCCATCGACGATCCGGTGGCCTACTTCCAGTCCAAGGCCCTGTCCGATCGCGCCAGCGACTTCCAGGGTAAGAAGGACAACATCGACCAGGGCGTTTCCTCCCTGTCCACCGCGCTGCAGGGCATTTCCGGCGTCTCGACGCTGGTGAAGCAGCTCAAGGGTCTTGCGCTGAACGCGCAGTCCGCCTCGAGCGCTCAGATCGGCAGCCTGGTGCAGCAGTTCAACGCCCTGCGCAGCCAATTGGACAACCTGGCGCTCGATAGCCAGTATCAGGGCCAGAACCTGGTCGCCGGTGCCGGCCAGACCCTGACCGTCAGCTTCTCGAACCTGACCGGCTCCACCCTCGAGGTGACCTCGGTCGACGTGCGCGTCGGCGCCACCGGCCTGAACATCTCCAAGGCGGTGACCTCCAACGGCGGCTTCCAGCTGAACTTCCAGGACGCCAGCTCGGTCGACCTGGGCACGGGCATCGTGCGTACCACCTATGCCGGTACCGCCGTCGCCCTGACCTCGGGCACCTACACCTTCTCCTACGGCTCGGCCACCCTGTCGTTCACCGTCTACTCGGCCGGTTCGACCACCGGGAACGGCTCCGACTTCGAGGCGTTCACCACCACCACGGCCGTGGCCAACGGTGACAATTTCGCCTTCCGCGTCGGCACCGAGACCAACGGCGACACCTATGACATCACCGCCGGCAGCATCCAGAACGGCAACCGTTTCGCCGTCGAATACTCCGGTTCCGTCAGCGGCGGCATCAGCGGCCAGGCTCTGGCCCTCGGTGTCTCCACTCTGACCATCGGGCTCAACGGTCTGACCGGCTCGACCCTGGCTTCTGGTACCTACACCTTCAGCTATGCTGGCGAGACGCTGACCTTCGAGGTTGGTTCGGCCGGCAATACCGGGACAACCTTCACCACCACCGACACGTTCACCAATGGTGTGGCTCTCACGGCGACGCTGACCATCGGCGCTCCCGGTGCTAACGGCGCCTTGTCGCCGGGCATGATCGGTAACTCCACCGGCATGATCTCCAACGCCACCGGCAAGGTGCGCGGCCAAGCTTATGCGACGGGCGGCGACCTGACCATCGCCTATGGTGCCCAGATCTCCGGACGTACGACCGTGAGCAATGTGTCGGGTCAGTACGTGCTGGACTCCAAGCTGACCGGTGTGGTGCAGAGCCTGGTGACCAAGCTGGACGAGAATCTGCAGACCCTGCGGTCTCACGCCCAGAACCTGGGTACCAACGTGGCCCTGCTGAACACCCGCCTGGACTTCACCAAGAACTACGTCGACCTGCTCCAGGCCGGTTCGGGCAAGCTGACCCTGGCCGACCTGAACGAGGAAGGCGCCAACCTGTTGGCCCTGCAGACCCGCCAGCAGCTGGGCATCCAGGCGCTGTCCTTCGCCGGTCAGAACGAAAAGTCGATCCTGTCGCTGTTCCGTTAATTCGAATGGCGGGCATTTAGAGGAAAGAGGTGGCTTTGCCACCTCTTTTCTTTTTTGGGAGGCCCGATCAGGGGGACGGCGATCCGTAATGCCGTCGAACCCTTGATCCGACGGATTTGCTTGAACCGCTCGGGATGACAAAAGAGGTCCATTCAAGAGCGCCGTGGTCTAAGGCATTTGGAAGGCAGCAAGGCGAGATGAGTACCGAACCTGGGATGGATAGAGACCGGATTTCCGCAAATCTGCAGGCCTTTCATACCTGGTCTCCTCAGCTGGCGGCCCAACTCGGCAATCATGTGCCGCAAAGCAAGCTGGTGCGCAACGCGGACGGCGATTGGGATGTGGAATTCCGCGGCGAGTTCCTCTATGGACCCGGCGGCCGCGAACGGTCGGAGGAAAACGCCAGGGCCCTGGCTCTAGCGCCTCAATCCCGCGTCAACATGGCGCCGCTGTCCAGCCGCAACGTGGACCTGATCACCAATCGTTTCCTCAACCGTATTCTCAAGCGGGGGACCGAGGCCGGCCTGGAATTCCTGCAATATCCTTCCGAGTCGAAAGCCTTCCATCTGGTCAGCTTCGGCTTGGGGTTGGGCTATCACATCCCTATCCTGCTGGAGCAGGTGGAGCCCATCTCGGTATGCATCGTCGAGCCCAATCTGGATTTTCTCTACCATTCCCTGGCGGTGATGGATTGGTCGCCGATCCTGGAAAGGGTGAGCCAGGGACGCCAGCACGTCACCATCCTGGTTTCTGATCAGCCCGGCGAAATCGCACGGGAGGTGCGGGCTCATCTGCGCTATTCCTGTCCCATCATGGTCGACTGGACCCGCCATCACCTAGCCTACCAAAGCCCGATCCTGATCTCGGCCATCACCGAATTCTACCGCGATGCCCAGTTGATCGGCATGGGTCTGGGCTTTTTCCATGACGAGATGGAGATGGTGCGAGCCTCCTACATGAACCTCCGGGAGGGTGAATACCGCATCTTCAAACAGAGCGTGTTTCCCATGCCGACGCCCGTCTTCATCGTCGGTTCCGGCCCATCCCTGGATGACGATATCGAGGTGATCAAGGCCTGTAAGGACCGGGCGGTGATCATTTCGTGCGGCACAGCCGCCCGAGTATTGATGGCCAACGGCATCCAGCCCGACTTCCAGATGCTGCTGGAGAATGGCGCGGCTCCTTACCGGGCGCTCAAGGCGGTGAATGATGAGTTCGGCTATGGCGATACGGTGCTGATCGCCTCCAATACGGTCGATCCCCGCGTCAAGGCGATGTTCAAGAATCCCGCCTTCTACTTCCGCAACTCGCTGAGCTCGTACACCATGTTCAGCCCCGGCGACCAGCATACCCTGGACGAATCGGGGCCGACCGTCACCAATACCGGCCTTGCCGCCGCTTTGGCCATGGGATTTCGCGAACTGTACCTGTTCGGCGTCGATCTCGGCACCCGGACCCAGGGGCGCCACCATTCGAAGGACTCGCTCTACCGCCACGACGACGATTCGAAGGACGGCATGGACGGGGCGATGAATTTCGATACCGTTTTCGATCAGGTGGAGGTCGCCAATTTCGGGGGACTGGCCCATACCGAGGCCATCATGCTGTGGACCCGCGACGCGCTCGGCCGCGCCATCGGCCGCTATCGGCCGGCCGCTGAAGTGTTCAATTGCAGCGACGGGCTGGCCATCGACAACACGCGCCCCATGAGTTCGGCGTCCATCAAGCTGAAATCCACGCCGGAAACCAAGGCCCGCGACTTGGCCAGGGCTCGCGAACGCTCGCTTCTGCCCGCCACCGAGGGGCACTTCGACGAACGCTGGGGGCGGGAGAATTGGCCCGAGACCATCAAGGCGCTGTTGGACAGGGTCCAGGTGATGTTGGACGGCTGTGGACGCGATCTCAACAAGCTCATGCTGGACCTGTGCAACACGCTGATCATCGAGGTCGAGGGGCGGCCAAGCGTCGCCCAGTACTTTGTCCGTGGCACCCTGCTGATGTCCGCCATGTGCCTGGCCTATTATGTGCGGCGCGTCCAGCCGCCCGAGCGCACGGAAGAGTTCTGGACCATCGTCGAGGAGGAGTTCATGGATATCCTCCGGGTGCTGGCGATTCAGGTCGACTGGTTCTTTGAAAACATCGAGGTCTTCGAGTCCGACGAGGAGCTGTTCGAGCAGGTGACGGAGTGGCGCTATGACTGACGAAATCTCCGCCGACATCCGGGTTCTGACCGGGATGCTGGAAAACGGCGAGTCTCAGGAAATCATGGAGTATTGCGGCCGGCGCCTCGGGGAGGGGAGCACCAATCCCTACGTCTTTCTCGCCATGGGCATGGTCTCCTACTACAGCGACGACCCCGGTCTGGCGATCCAGTTGATGGAGCGCGGGCTGGCGCTCAACCCCGATTGCCGCGAACTGGTGGACGGGCTGGCCGGCGTCTGCACCCGGATCGGCCGGCTGACCGATGGTCTTTACTACGGCAAGCTCGCCGTCTGCCTGAAGCCACGTCCCGATGCCGCCGCCCTGTTGCCCAACCGCATGGCGTCGTACATGGACGGCATCCGCAACGTGAGCATCTCGCACCACTCCACCAACGCCGAGGCCGCGTTCCAACTGGGTCTGTTCGACGAGGCGCTGGTCCAGGCCGAGAAGCATCTGCGCATCCATGCCGACGACGTGGATTGCATGATGGTCGCGGCGCGGACCTTGCTGGCCCTGCGGCGCCCCTCCGCCGCCGCGTCCATGCTGCGTGCCGCCCTCCACCACAAGCCCGCCGAGCCGTGGCTGCATGCGCTGCTGGGCGAAGCCCTGATGGGCGAGGTGCGGCACGGCGCCGCCCTGGTCCATCAGAAGCTGGCCTGGGAATTGGCGGGTGATGACGACAAGCTGCGTGGCTATCTGGCCGGCACCCTGGCCATGCAGTCCGATGCCGGCCTGCCGGGGGCCAACGTCCTGGCCGACGCCTATATCGCCGAGCGTGAGGCTCCGCCGCGGCGGGTGAAGGCCAATGTGGAGAGCCGTCCCGTGCCGCAGTTCGGCGTCATGTGGGATCAGATCTACGACAGCCCCTTGGCCCATTGCGTGGCTCCGGCCATCCGGCAGATGCCCAACACGGTGCTCTATACCCTCAATCCCCGCCATGACCACATGACCGAGACCATGCGTAGCTCGGTCATGCGGCCGCGCCCAAGCATCAACATCGATGATGCCACCTTGGGCCGCATCGTGGGCGGCGATCAGGCGACATGCCTGATCAATCTCTGCGCCCCGTCCGAGCACGCCCGCTTTCCGGTATTCAAGGGGGAGAAGGTGCCCGTGGTCGTCCATTGGGTGACCTTTCCCATGTGCGACCGTATTCCCGGAGCCGATCTGGTTCTGTCCGATGGCGAGACCATGGAAATCGACCGGCGGAGCTATGGGGCGGACAAGGTCGTCGAGGTGAGATCGCTGCTGGCCTTCGAGTATCCCCAGAGCCTGGGGACCGAGGACGAGATTCTCGACCTGCCGCGCAACACGCGGGGCTTTGCCATGTTTGGCGTTCACGGCGAGCCGTCGCGCTTCAACGAGGCCTCGGTGGCGTTGTGGTCGCGGGTGTTGTGGGCGGTGCCGGGATCGCACCTGCTGATCGGCGGTTACGATACCTGGGAGGACGAACTGACCGAGTGGGCTCTGGCGGCCTTTGCCGAATACGGCGTGGCCGGCCGGGTACACTTCCAGCAGCCGGTGGACCTGACGGCCGGCTCGCCGGGCCGGGCCTTCTGCCATATGGTCGACGTGGTACTCGATACCTTGCCGGTGGCGGGTGTGGTGGAAACCGCCACTGATCTGTGGATGGGGGTTCCGGTGGTTTCCCTGCGCTCCGACTGCCGGGCGGGGCGGGTCGGTGCCTCGATCCTGCGCGCCGCGGGGCGTCCGGAATGGATCGGCGACAACGAGGCGCAGTATGTGGAGATCGCCGCCCGCCTGGCCGGCGATCCCAAGCTCGGAGACATCCGGGCCGGGCTGCGGGCCCAGGTCGAGGTTTCGATGCTGGCCGATCCGGGGTCACTGGGCAAGGAAATCGCCCTGAAGCTGGAAGCCATTCTCGCCCGTCGCCAAAGGGCGTCTTAACCCATGGGCGGCGATCCCTTTGCCCAGGCCTTCGCCCGTATCCAGGCGGACGACCTGGCGGGGGCCGCCGCCATTTACCGGCAGGCCGTGGAGGCCGGCGGCGAGAACGCTCCGCTGCTGCGCATGTCCCTGGGTCAACTGTTGTTGCTGCAGGGCGACTACCGCCGGGGGCTGCCCCTCAACGAATATCGGCCGCAAAAGGTGATCTCCGGTCCCCGTTGGCGTGGTCAGCCGCTGAAAGGCGAGACCGTGCTGGTCGTCGGTGAACAGGGATTTGGCGACAACATCCAGTTCGTCCGCTACGCCGAGCCCTTGGCGCGGCGCGGTGCCCGCGTGGTGGTCGGCTGCCAGCCCGGCCTTGGCCGGCTGCTGTCCACCGTTCCCGGCGTGGCCCAGACCCTGGAGTCCGGCCAGGGGATGGCACCTCCCGACGTCATGGTTCCGATGATGTCGTTGCCTTATCTGTTTGGGACGACGCTGCAGACCATTCCGGCGACCGTTCCCTATCTTGCGGCCATCCCCGAGGCAGTGGCCGCCTGGCGTACCCGCCTGGCCCCCCATGGCGGCTTCAAGGTCGGAGTGGTGTGGGGCGGCAACCCCGATGCGCCCTATGACGGCAACCGTTCTCCCGGACTGGCTCCCTATCTTTCCCTGCTGGACGTGCCGGGCGTTACCTTCTTCAGTCTGCAAAAGGGGGGGGCGGCGGCGGCCCTGGCCGGGCGGGCCATGCCCGCGAACTTCATCGACCTGGGGCCGGAACTCACGGATTTCGACCAGACGGCGGCCGCCATGCAGGCGCTGGATCTGGTGATCTCCTCCTGTACCTCGCCGGCCCATCTGGCCGGCGCCCTGGGCCGTCCGGTTTGGGTCGTCCTGGCGGCCTTCCCGGATTGGCGCTGGCTGCTGGATCGCGAGGACAGCCCCTGGTACCCCACGGCACGATTGTTCCGCGCCCGGCGCGGCGAGGGCTGGGACGAGGCGCTGGGGCGGGTGCGGGCGGCGCTGGCCGCCGCCGCCGGGGGCAATGG
>JAVBXM010000189.1 GCA_030824585.1 Phaeospirillum sp.
ACCCAGTCACCGTTCTTGATCTCGACCATTTTGAAGGATTCGAGACCCAGACCCATGTGATCGGTGGGCGAGTAGGTGTAGATGCCGGTGGTGGCGACGAAGTCCTTGGTCTGCTCGATGGCGTCGCGGACCTTGGCCTTGTCGGTGGTGCCGGCACGCTTGAAGGCGTCCATGGCCATCATCAGGGCGTCGAGGCCGTGGCCGGGCAGCGGGCTGACCTCCAGCGGCTTGTTGCGCTCCTCGTACTCCTTCTTGAAGTCCATCACGACCTTCTTCTGACGGTCGCTGGCCGGCAGTTGCTCGGCCACGGCTTGGGCACCGGCCGGCAGGCGGGTGCCGTCGGCGGCGGTGCCGACCAGACGCAGGAACTCCTTGGAGGCCACGCCGTGCGACTGGTAGACCGGCAGGGTCAGGCCCAGCTGCTTCAGGTTCTTGGTGGCCACGGCGGGACCGGTGCCGGTGCCGAAGATGAACAGGGCCTGCACGCCGGCCGTACCGCGGATCTTGGTCAACTGTGGGGTGACGTCGGGGTCCTTGGGCGAGTAGACCTCGTCGATCAGGATCTCGATGCCGTACTGGGAAGCCAGCTTGACCGTCTGGTCATGGCCGGACTTGCCGAAGCCGACGTTTTCGGACAGCAGGGCGATCTTGGTCATGCCGCGCTTCTTCAGGTCGGCCAGCACCTTCTCGGCGGCCAGCCGGTCCGATTGCGGGAACTTGAAGGTCCACTTGCGCACCGGGTCGCCGATGGCGGTGCCGCCGCCCAGCGACATGTACGGAATCTCGGCGCGCTCGATCAGGCCGAGCACCGCCATGGAGGTGGGCGTGCCCGAACCACCGATGATGATGTCCACCTTGTCGTTGTCGATCAGGCGCTTGACGAAGGTGGCGGCCTTTTCCGGCTCGGACCCGTCGTCATAGATCACAGCTTCGATCTTGCGCCCCAACACGCCGCCCTGGGCGTTGATCTTGTCGATCATGTAGTCGAAGGTGCGCTTCTGGGGGTCGCCCATGGGCGACATCTGTCCGGTGACCGACAGAAACATGCCGATCTTGATAGGGTCGGCCGCCATGGCGGTCGTTGCCGCGCAGACGCCAGTCATCACCGCCAGGGCAGCCCCGGCCGTACGCTTCCAATTCATGAAGTTCCTCCCACTTCGAATGACTTATCCAGGCTAATCACTTCTTATTTTTGTCGGTATTGTAGTACCGAATTGCAGGAAAGCGAAGTCCGAAAAGTGCGCGGCCACGGCTTGACGCCGCCTTGGGCTGGGCGCACCATCGGAAGCATAACAAAGAAATGGGGGGCGTGGATCATGAACTCCAAGCCCAAGGCCGGAAACGGCACACGCATATCGGATCAGGTCACCGACCGGATTCTCGCCCGCATCGCGTCGGGGGAGTGGGGGCCGGGCCATCGCCTGCCCGGCGAGCGGCAATTGGCCGAGGAAATGGGGGTCAGCCGCGTCTCCATCCGCGCCGCGCTGCAATCCCTGAAGACCCAGGGCTTGCTCGACGCCGTCCAGGGCGGCGGCACGCGGGTGATCGCCAGTTCGGCGGCCATGGACCCCGGCATGATGGAACTGGTGCGGGTCAACCGCGACAACCTGCATGATCTGGCGGAGATCCGGGCCATCCTCGAGGCCTGGGCGGTGGGGCGCGCCGCGCTGAACCGCTCGGATTCCGACCTGACCGAACTGGCCCGCATCATGGCGGCCACCGAGGCGGATATCGCCGGCGGCGCCCACAAGAGCGAGAATGACGTCTGCTTCCACCTGGCCATCGCCAAGGCGTCGGGCTCGGGGATCTATCTCCATATCATGGCGGTGATCCGCGGCATCCTGCACCAGATGGTCGACTATCACCGCTACGAGCTGTTTCCCTCGCACGAGGACGATCGGGTGATCCTGGGCCAGCACCGCGCCATCTTCGAGGCGGTCAAGGCCAAGGACCCGGTGGCGGCCGAGGCGGCCATGCGCGCCCATCTGGGCTTCGTGCTCACCCGCTATTCCCGCCAGCACGCGTGATCCTGGCCCGGCGCCCGGGGGCGCCGTTGCAATGACCGACATTCGTCACGACGTGATTTCCATAGGCGTGGTTGCCGCCTGTGGCGCCTCTGCTATGCTGGAGGCGCGGGAAAAACCAAGGGGTACCATATGCGACGCGCACGCAAAGCGAAGATCATCGCCACGCTGGGACCGGCCTCCTCGACGCCCGAGGCTATCGAGAATCTGTTCCTGGCCGGCGCCGACGTCTTCCGCCTGAATTTCAGCCACGGCAGCCACGAAGACCACAAGAACCGCATCTTCACCATCCGCGAGCTGGAAAAGAAAGTGAAGCGGCCCATCGCCGTTCTCGCCGACCTGCAGGGGCCCAAGCTCCGCGTCGGCGATTTCGAGGGCGGCCGCGCCCGGCTGGAAGTGGGAGCCGCCTTCCGCCTGGACATGGACGAGGCCCTGGGCACCGCCGCCCGCGCCCCGCTCCATCATCCCGAGGTGTTCGCGGCGCTCAAGCCGGGCAGCGACCTGCTGATCGACGACGGCAAGCTGCGCCTGACCGTGGAATCCTGCGGCCCCGATTTCGCCGAGACCCGCGTGGCGGTGGGCGGTGAGATTTCCAACCACAAGGGCGTCAACGTCCCCAACGTCATGCTGCCCATCTCGCCCTTGACCGAGAAGGACCGGCGCGATCTGGAATTCGCCGTGGAGATGGGCGCCGACTGGATCGCGCTCTCCTTCGTGCAGCGGCCCTCCGACGTGCAGGAAGCGCGCCGCCTGATCGGCGGTTATGTGGGCTCGCGGGTGCGCATCCTGTCCAAGCTGGAAAAGCCCTCGGCCATCGAGCATCTGGCCTCGATCATCGAGTGGTCGGACGCGGTGATGGTGGCGCGCGGCGACCTGGGCGTCGAGTGTCCGCCCGAGACCGTGCCGATCCTGCAAAAGCGCATCATCAAGGCCTGTCGCCGGGCGGGCAAGCCGGTGGTGGTCGCCACCCAGATGTTGGATTCCATGGTCCATTCCCCGTCGCCCACCCGCGCCGAGGCCTCGGACGTGGCGACGGCGGTCTATGACGGTTCCGACGCCGTCATGCTATCGGCGGAAACCGCCTCGGGCGAGTATCCCGTCGAGGCGGTCACCATGATGGACCGCATCATCCAGCAGGTGGAGCACGACAAGAACTACCAGCTCATCACCGACGCCTCGCGCCTCGATCCCGAGCACACCACCCGGGACGCCATCAGCGCGGCGGCGCGGCAGGTGGCCCATACCCTGGGGGCGGCGGCCATCGTTACCTTCACCTCGTCGGGCTCGACCACGCTGCGCGCCGCCCGCGAGCGCTCGGAGCAGCCCATCCTGTCGGTGACCGCCGATATCGAGGTGGCCCGCCAGATGGCCCTGGTATGGGGGGCGCACTCCATCATGGCCAAGGACGTCCGCAGCTTTACCGAGATGGTGGCCAAGGCGGTGCATTTCGCCCAGGCGGAGGGCTTCGCCCGGGTGGGCGACCGGGTGGTGATCACCGCCGGCGTGCCCTTCGGCCATTCCGGCACCACCAACATCCTGCGGGTGGCCGAGGTAGAAGAACACGGCCACCACCACAAGCACAATTCGGATTAGCGGTCTTTTGCGGGCGGGGCGTCCGCGCTCCATGAGAAGGCGGGGCGCGGGCGTCCCGCCCGCATACCCCTACACGTAGCCCAGCCGCAGCGCGCCCCAGTGGCGGCCATTGACCATGATGGGGGCGGAGACGTCGAGCATCAGGGCCTGACGGCCGTTGCCCATGTCGCGCCGATAGCTCTGCACGGCGAAGGGATTGGTGTTGCGGGCCGCCTTGAGGCCCACCGCGTCGTCGAATTTGCGGCGGTTGCGGCAGTGGGCGGTGTTCCAGGCGGGATCACTGCCCTGGGGCCTGGAAAACTCTGAATTATGGGTGGGCAGGTAGCCGTTGCGGTCCACGGCGGCGCAGAACAGGATACGTTGGTTACCGTTCTTCGCCCCATCCTGGATGGACGGCAGCACCCGGTCGGCGAAATCGGTGAAGCGGGTGGTGTATTGGGGGGGATTGCTCCCCGGCACCGGCCGGTAGGTCTCGTCGAACAGGTCGTCGGCCGACAGGGTTCCCCGGTTCAGTTCCTGCTCGAACAGGGCGCCGATTTCGCGGGCCTTCTCGCGCGCCAGGGCGACGAAAGGGGTTTCCGGCGTCTCGATGCCGGCCTCGGCGGTCAGCACCACCAGCCGCTCGCCGGCGCCCAGCAGGTCCTGCAGACGCTGGCGGGCGTCGTCCAGGCGGGTCTTGAACTCGGTCAGCCCGGCGGCGGCCTGGTCGATCTCGGTGGACAGCTCCGACGAGCGGTCATGGATGGCCGAGGCGTCGCCCGCCACGTTCTCCACCCGTCCGGCCATGTCGGCCAGCGAGGCGCGGATATGGTCCATGGTGTCGGCGATGGCCGCCGTCTCGGCGGTCAGGCCGCTGGCCATGGTGGCGCTTTGGTCGCCCTGTTCCACCAGCTTGCCGGCGGTGCCGGTCAGTCCCTCGAGGGTCTTGCGGATCTCGGCGCTGGCCGAGCCGGCCCGGCGGGACAGCTCCTTGACCTCGCCGGCCACCACGGCGAAGCCCTTGCCGTGCTCGCCGGCCCGGGCCGCCTCGATGGTGGCGTTGAGCGCCAGCAGGTTGGTCTGCCGCGCGATATGGCCGATGCCCTGGGCTACGCCCACCACGTCGCCCATGGCGTCTTGCAACTCCAGCAGCAGGCCGCGTCCGTCGGTGACCATGCGCACCACCTGGTCGATGTCGCCCAGCGAGCCGCGTACCCGCTGCTGCGAGGTTTCGGCCTCGGCCCGCGCGGCGGTGGCCCCCGACAGAGTCTCGTCCATGGCCGCGACGATGCGTTCGTTGGCCTCGGACAGGGCGCGGATGCCCTGTTGCAGCTCGGCCAGCAGGGCGCGCTGGTCGGCGACCTTGGTGGCGACCTCGTCGATGTCCTCGGCGATTTCGATCATCTGCTTGCCGATGCCGCCGGTCTCGCGGGCGAAGGCGGCGACGATGGTGGTCTCCTCCTGGCGGATACGCAGCAGCGAGGTGACGCAGAACCGCACGATGCGGGCCAGGGGGCGCACCGTCTCCAAGGGGCCGGCGATCCCGAAATTGATCAGCCGGTTCCCCTCGAAATCGACGCCCATGTTGACGCCTTCGCGCATGCCCTGGGACCTGGCGGCCTCGTCCCTGGTGACGCCGTATTCATCCATCTCGCCCTTCATGATGCGGGCGGCGATGGCGTGGGTGGTGCCGATGCGCTCCTTCACGCTGGAGGCGACGATGCGGCCCTCGTCGCCCATGAAGCTGCACACCAGGCCAAGCTCGGCCGAGAAGACCTCGCACAGCTCCTGGCCGAAGCGGGTGTCGAATTCGATGCTCATGGCAGTTGGCGGCCGGTGGGGCGCATGGGGACTCCATCATGCGGGACACCGCCTTGGACCATGAATGCTACCTAGTCTGGCGGATTGGTAAAATAAACTAACCAAGCCTCCGTTGGAATGCAATATCGGATTACCACGCTCCGGTCGAAGCGCGGTTGTCCGGATGTGGAGGGCGCTCAGGAGTAGGAGAATGGCCCGCCGTGGCGGTCGGATTCGGCGTGCAGGGTGACGTGGCGCCCGTGGAAGGACAGGCGCCCGGCATCGGCCAGCCGCCGCAGCAGCCGTGAGATCACCTCGGGGCCGGTTCCCACCATGGCGGCCAGGTCGCGCCACGAGATGGGCAGGGTCAGGGACAGGTCGCCGTTGGCGTCGCGTCCCCCGGTCTCGGCGGCCAGGCTGGCCAGGGTGGAAAGCACCCGGTCCGGCAGGTCGGTGCTGCACAGGCGGAAGATGGCGTCCTCGTTCTCGCGAATCTCCGCCGAGCTGAGCTTGAGCAGCGCCAGACCGACGGACGGGTCTTCCTGCAGGGCGGTGTTGAGGCGGTCGGCCGGCACGAAGCATCCGGTGATGTCGGTCAAGGCCCGGGCCGAGCTTTCATGGAGGGTGCCGCCCAGCATGTTGGCGCAGGGAAAGAAGGCGCCGGGATGGAGGAGCTTGAGGATGACCAGATCGCCGTCCTCGTCCACCCGCTCCAGCGCCACCATGCCGGTGGCCAGACTGTAGGCCCCGCCCACCCGGTCGCCCTGGTGATAGAGATTCTTGCCCTTGGGCAGTGAGAATTTCGACGACAGGGTCGGAAAGGGACAGCGGCGCCCCAGCACCTCGCGCATCGGCTCGCGCCGAGGGGACGACCATGCATCGCAACCGCAGCAAGTCTTCAACACGCCCATTCGGCTCTCTCTCCCATCCGGGCGGACGACAGGTTAGATGTCAAAGTGAATGCCAGCTGAAAGCAAGGAAAAAATATTTATGATGGATTATGTCGAATATCCAGATAAATGCATGACGATGGTTTGCGCAAAAATCGGGCACCCTGTCGGGGGTGGCGAATATTAACGCAGCAAGTGCGTATTGTTACAATTCAAACCAGGCCTGGATGATCGTCCTACGGCTTTTGTTGGTCCTGATCTCGGCAGCCGGGGCGGTGGACATCTTGGAATTGCGGGGGATGTGGTTCAACCATATTCTCCGTACGGGTTTTGACGGACTTCGGACCCGCATGGCCGGCAAGACGCGCTTGCGGCTTTGCCAAACCACTCCATATCAATCGGAGCCAAGTCGACAGCCCGGATTATCGCCTATGACAGGGGTGATCCGGCCGCCGCTCAAGGAAGAGGGCAAACATGGATTTTGAGAAGTTCACCGAACGCTGCAAGGGCTTTATTCAGTCGGCCCAGACCCTGGCGCTGCGCAGCGGGCACCAGCGCCTGACCCCCGAACATCTGGCCCAGGTGCTGCTGGCCGACAAGGAAGGCCTGGCGGCCAACCTGATCCGCGCCGCCGGCGGCGACCCCGCCCGGGCGCTGAAGGGCATCGAGGCCGAACTGGGCAAGCAGCCCAAGGTGGAAGGCCCCGGCGCCGGTGGTGTCCACCTGGCCCCCGAACTGGCCCGCCTGCTGGATCAGGCGGTGCAACTGGCCGACAAGGCGGGTGATTCCTTCGTCACCGCCGAGCGCCTGCTGCTGGCCCTGACGCTGGCCACCGGCACGCCCACCGCCAAGGTGCTGGCCGATGCCGGGCTGACGCCTCAGGGCCTCAACCACGCCATCGAGGACGTGAGGAAGGGCCGCAAGGCCAATTCCGCCTCCGCCGAGGACAGCTACGACGCCCTGAAGAAATACGCCCGCGACCTGACCCAGGCCGCCAGGGACGGCAAGCTCGATCCGGTGATCGGCCGCGACGAGGAGATCAGGCGCACCATCCAGGTGCTGAGCCGGCGCACCAAGAACAATCCCGTGCTGATCGGCGAGCCCGGCGTGGGCAAGACCGCCATCGTCGAGGGCCTCGCCATCCGCATCATCAACGGAGACGTGCCCGAGACCCTGAAGAACAAGCGCCTGATGGTCCTCGACCTGGGCGCCCTGGTGGCCGGTGCCAAGTTCAGGGGCGAGTTCGAGGAGCGGCTGAAGGCGGTCCTCACCGAGGTCACCGCCGCTAATGGCGAGGTGGTGCTGTTCATCGACGAGATGCACACCCTGATCGGGGCGGGCGCCGCCGAAGGCTCCATGGATGCTTCCAACCTGCTCAAGCCGGCGCTGGCGCGCGGCGAACTGCACTGCATCGGTGCCACCACGCTCAACGAGTACCGCAAGCACGTGGAAAAGGACGCCGCCCTGGCCCGGCGTTTCCAGCCGGTCTTCGTCTCCGAGCCGGGGGTGGAGGACACCGTCTCGATCCTGCGCGGCCTGAAGGAGAAGTACGAACTGCACCACGGGGTGCGCATCGCCGACGGCGCCCTGGTGTCGGCGGCGACGCTGTCCAATCGCTACATCACCGACCGCTTCCTGCCCGACAAGGCCATCGACCTGGTGGACGAGGCGGCCTCGCGGCTGCGCATGCAGATCGATTCCAAGCCCGAGGCCCTGGACGAGCTGGACCGCCGCATCGTCCAGCTTAAGATCGAGCGCGAGGCGCTGCGCAAGGAAAGCGACGCCGGGTCGCGTGACCGCCTGGGGAAGCTGGAGGTGGAACTGACCCAGTTGGAGCGCGAATCCTCGGATATGTCCGAGCGTTGGCGGGCCGAGAAGAACCAGTTGGCCGATTCCACCAAGGTCAAGGAACAGTTGGAGGAAGCCCGCCTGGAACTGGCCAATGCCGAACGCGCCGCCAATTGGGGCCGCGCCGGCGAGCTGAAATTCGGGGTCATTCCCGACCTGGAGAAGCGCATCGAGGGCGGCGGCGCTCCGGGAAGCCGCCTGCTGACCGAATCGGTGACCGAGGAGCATATCGCCAGCGTGGTGTCCCGCTGGACCGGCATTCCGGTGGAAAAGATGCTGCAGGGCGAGCGCGACAAGCTGCTGGGCATGGAATCCCGTCTCAAGACCCGGGTGGTCGGCCAGAGCGAGGCCCTGGTGGCGGTGTCCAACGCCGTGCGCCGGGCCCGTGCCGGGCTGCAGGACCCCAACCGGCCCATCGGCTCGTTCCTGTTCTTAGGCCCCACCGGCGTCGGCAAGACCGAGCTGACCAAGGCCCTGGCCGAGTTCCTGTTCGACGACGAGACCGCCATGGTCCGCATGGACATGAGCGAGTACATGGAAAAGCACTCGGTGGCCCGCCTGATCGGCGCGCCGCCCGGCTATGTGGGCTACGAGGAAGGCGGCGCGCTCACCGAGGCGGTGCGCCGCCGGCCCTATCAGGTGATTCTGTTCGACGAGGTGGAAAAGGCCCACCCCGACGTCTTCAACGTGCTGCTGCAGGTTCTCGACGACGGGCGGCTGACCGACGGCCAGGGCCGCACCGTGGACTTCCGCAACACCCTGATCGTGCTGACCTCCAACCTGGGCTCGGAAATCCTCGCCAACCAGGAGGAAGGCCACGATTCGGCGGAAGTGCGCGCCGAGGTCATGGAGGTGGTGCGCGCCAGCTTCCGTCCCGAATTCCTCAACCGCCTGGACGAGATCCTGCTGTTCCACCGCCTGGGGCGCGGCGATATGTCGGGCATCGTCGATATCCAGCTGGGCCGCCTCAGGAAACTGCTGGCCGACCGCAAGATCACCCTGTCGCTCGATGCCACCGCCATGGAATGGCTGGCGGAAAAGGGCTACGACCCGGCCTACGGCGCCCGGCCGCTGAAGCGGGTGATCCAGCGCGCCCTGCAGAACCCCATGGCCGGGCAGATTCTGGAAGGGGTGGTCAAGGACGGCGACACGGTGGCGGTCACCGCCGCCGAGGGGGGACTACTGATAAACGGAAGATTTACAGGCGGAGAAGTGTGAATGTCCTACCTGCACGGAAGGACATAGCAGCTATTCCGGTATGCGTTGGCTGATTTTGTAGCGAGGCCGGCATTCGTCGTGTTAGAAGCCGTCCCTCGGGT
>JAVBXM010000248.1 GCA_030824585.1 Phaeospirillum sp.
CCGCCGCCAACGGGGCCGCCGATGGGGCCGCCGACGGGGCCGGCGCCACCGGCGGGCTGTGCGCCATGGAGGCCAGCAGCGCCTCGGTATCCAGCCCCTTTTCCGGCACATAGGGGGGCGGAGGCGGGGTGTTGGCCTTGAACAAAAGCCCGCGCGCCTCTTCCGGGGTCCGCTCGGGCAGCGGCATCAGCTCGGCGCCGCCGGCATGGCTGCGGGTCTGGACCTCGCCGATGCGGATGGTGATGGAGCGCCGCGACAAGGCGGGGCCGAGACCGACGAAGCGGCCGCGCTCCAGGTCGCGGAAGACCTCGGCCTGACGGCGGTCGATGCCGAGCAGGTCGGCGGCCCGCTGCATGTCGATGTCGAGGAAGGTTCGCCCCATGAGGAAATTGCTGGCCTCGGCGGCGACGTTCTTGGCCAGCTTGGCGAGGCGCTGGGTGGCGATGATGCCGGCCAGACCGCGCTTGCGGCCGCGGCACATCAGGTTGGTCATGGCCTCCAGCGAGGTCTTGCGGGCGTCGTCGGCCACCTCGCCGGCCACGGCGGGCGCGAACAGCTGGGCCTCGTCGACCACCACCAGAACCGGCGTCCAGTACTGGCGGTCGGTGTCGAACAGGCCGTTGAGGAAGGCCCCGGCGTGGCGCATCTGGCGCTCGGTGTCCAGGTGCTCCAGGTTGACCACCACGGAAACCCGCATCTGCCGGGCGCGGCTGGCGATCAGGCGCATGCCGTTCTCGCTCTGGGCGCCGGCGTCGATGACGATGTGCCCGAACACCTGGGCCAGACTGGCGAAATCACCCTCGGGGTCGATCACCACCTGCTGGACGGCGTGGGCGCTTTGCTCGATCAGGCGGCGCAGCAGATGGGACTTGCCGCTGCCGGAATTGCCCTGCACCAGCAGGCGGGTGGCCAGCAACTCCTCCAGCGACATGAGGGCGGCGGTGCCGGAGGAAGTCGTACCGAGTTCAATGTCCACGTCTGGAACGGCCCTGTGAAGGTTGGGACGCGATGATAGACGATTACGGCCCGGTTTTCATGCCGCAATGCAGCGCGGGGGCGGAAAGCGGCCGTCAGCCGCCGTTCACGGCGGCCATGGCCTCGTCCAGCGAGGAGTGGACGACGAAAATCCGCAACAGGCCGCTGACCTCGAACACTTCGTGGATGGCCTGGGCCATGCCGCACAGATGGACGCGATAGCCTTCGCTGCTGCCCCGCTTGGCGGCGACGATCAGCGTCCGCAGTCCGGAACTGGTGATGAACCGCAGGTCGGCGAAATCCACCACCAGCGCCTTGGGATTGTCGTCCAGCTCGGCCATCAGCCGGTCCTGGAACTGGTCGGCCATGGCGCTGGACAGCCGCCCGGAAACCGTCACGATGGCAATGTCTTCCTGGCGGGCGACGGCGATTTGCATGATGGCGGAATCCTGGGTCGAAGGTGCGGTCAGTCCGGGTTGCTGCTGCATTGTATGCCTCTGGGGGAGTGGATGCCACCGGGCGTCGCTCATGCCCCGCCGAGGAACCGCACCGCGACGCAGGTCAGGTCGTCGCTGTGGGGGCGACCCGCTTCGAAGGCCCGGACGGCGGCCAGGACTCCGTCGCACAGGATCGCGGGGGGGGCCTCGGCCGTGGCGGCCAGGACCTCGGCCAGGCGCTGCTTGCCGAATTCGGCTTCCGCCGGGTCGATGGCCTCGACGACGCCGTCGGTATAGATGAACAGGCTGTCGCCGGGCGCCAGCGTCAGGCGGGCGTCATGGTAGGACATGCCGGGCATCACGCCGACCAGCAGGTCGTTGGTGCCCTTGATCCATTCCACGCCGCCGCCGGCCGGCAGGAAGGCCGGTGGATTGTGGCCGCCATTGGCATAGGTGAAGGTGCCGGCGGCGCAATCGATGATGCCGTAGAACAGCGACACGAACATGCATCTGGGGTTGTCGGCGCTCAGGTGCTCGTTGAGGCGGCTCAGACAGTCGGCCGGCGACAGGCCGAACTGGGCGGTGGCGCGCAATTGGGTCCGCACCATGGCCATGTAGACGGCGGCGGGAACCCCCTTGCCCGACACGTCGCCGACGGCGATGCCGACCCGTCCCCCCTCCAGGGCGAAGAAATCGTAGAAATCCCCGCCGATCTCGCGGGCCGGGTCCATCAGGCCGTGGCCGGCCAGGGCATGGCGGTTGGGAAAGGCCTTGGGCAGGATGGATTGCTGCACCTCGCGGGCGAGGGTCAGTTCGTTCTCCACCGCCTGCAGGTAGGACAGCTCGATTTCGCGCAGGCGCTTCTTTTCCAGACAGGCGCCGATGCGGGCCCGCAGCAGCACCCGGTTGAACGGCTTGGCCAGATAGTCCTCGGCCCCCGCCTCGATGCAGCGCACGATGCTGTCCAGGGCGTCCAGGGCCGAGATCATGATGACCGGCAGCGACCGCAGCCGGGAATCGGCCTTCATGGCTTTCAAAACCTCGTCGCCGTTCATGCCGGGCATGATCATGTCCAGCAGCACCACGTCGAACGGCCGTTCGAAGACCGCCTCGATGGCGGCCAGGCCGTCGCCGACCGCCACCACCTCATGGCCCTCGCGCGACAGGTATTGGACCAGCACGTCGCGGTTGGCTTGGCTGTCGTCGGCCACCAGCACCCGGCCGGCGGGGTAGGAGACGGGGCGCGGCCCCCCGCCGCAATCATCCTCGCCGTCGCCCTCGGCGTCCATGGCCTGGGAGGTGGCGGGCAGCGCCCGCTCGATGGCCACCATGACCTCGGCGACGCGTTCGAGCAGCGGGCCGAGGGCGGCCGACACGTCGTCCAGCCCTTCGTCGGCGGCGACCTCCAGGGACAGCTCGCCATAGCCCTTGAGCGCCACCAGCGGGGTGCGCAGGTCGTGGCGGAGCCGGGAATGGGCCGCCTCGATGCCGCCTTCGTCCAGTTCGGGGCGACAGGTCCGGACCATCTCCGCCAGGAGGTGGGCCGCCACGTTGATCTGGTGAATCTCCTCGGCCAGGGCTCCCGCCGAGGGGGCCGCCGCCAACGCCGCCACGGCGGCCAGGATGGCATCGGCCGTGGGGCCGACCTCCGCCCGAACCCGCTCGGCAAGGGCCGTCGTCCGGGGATCGTGGATTTGGTGGGTGATCATGCCGCCTAGGCCCGGCGCAGCAGGGACTCGATCTTCTCAAGCAACTGAGGAAGGTCGATCGGCTTGGTCTCGTAGCTGTCGCATCCCGCTGCCAGCGCCTGTTCACGGTCGCTGGCCATGGCATGGGCGGTGAGTGCGATGACCGGAATACGGGCCAGGGCCGGGTCGGCCTTGATCCGCCGCGTGGCGTCCCAGCCGTTGAGCACCGGCAGGCTCATATCCATCAGGATCAGATCGGGAGCCTCGGAGACCGCCATGGCGACTCCTTCCTCGCCGTCCACCGCCATGGCCACGTCGTAGCCCTTGCGCTGCAGGCGACGGGACAGCATGTCCCGGTTCATCTCATTATCTTCGACCAGAAGAATCTTGGTCATCTTCAACCTTGCCCCGCCCAGGCCGACGGCATCGCCCCTCAACCCAGAGGATAGATTTCACGAGAAAGCTATTTGATCGCCAACTTCCACGCAAGTATAATCAATCGTTCGTTTCTGCTGAAATTTGCTTCTTATACAAGCAATATAGGGCCAACGAATTAGAGCTTTTGGGGAGGGAGCTGTGGGAGTTAATTTATACTGGTTACAATGTGGAGGGTGTGGTGGCGACACCATGTCTTTCCTGAATTCCGAAAGCCCCGATGTATTGCAGTTGTTCTCCAGCCTGGGGATCAATGTTCTTCATCATCCCTCCCTGTCGAACAGTTCCGCGACCCAGCAGGCGTCTCAACTCGAAGTTCTTGGGGCGGGGGAATTGCCGCTGGACATCCTGGTGGTGGAGGGCGCGGTCCTGCGCGGCCCGGCCGGCACCGGCATGTACGACACCAGGGGCCGGCGGCCGAAGAAGGACATCGTCGCCGCCCTGGCCAGGCAGGCCCGTTTCGTGGTGGCGGCCGGGACCTGCGCCTCGTTCGGCGGCTTCGGCGCCCAGACCGAGATCGAGGCCACCGGCCTGCAGTTCAACCGGGCCGAGCCCGGCGGCTTCCTGGGGGCGGATTTCCGGTCCGGGGCCGGCCTGCCGGTGATCAATCTGTCGGGCTGTCCCTGCCATCCCCATGTGCTGGCGGGAACCCTGACCGCGCTGGTGACCGGCACCGAGCTGTCGCTCGACCAGTTCAACCGCCCGCTGTCGTGGTACAGCATGATGGTGCACCAGGGGTGCACCCGCAACGAGTACCACGAGTACCGTGTCGAGGAGGAAACCTTCGGCGAGAAGGGCTGCCTGTTCTTCCACATGGGCTGTCACGGGCCGCTGGTCACCGGGCCCTGCAACAAGCTCCTGTGGAACCAGCGCTCGTCCAAGACCCGGGCCGGGGTTCCCTGCTTCGGCTGCACCAGCCCGGACTTCCCGCAGAACCACCCGTTCTTCCACACGCGCAACATCGAGGGGATTCCGCTGGACCTGCCCAACGGCATCAACCGCGCCCATTACATGGTCTACAAGGTCATGGCCGCCGCCGCCGCGCCCGAGCGCCTGCGTCAACGCCGCACGGAAATCTGAGGAGGGGGCGATGGCTGTCCGCAAGATGCTCGACATTCCCGTCAACCGGGTCGAGGGCGACCTGGAACTGCGCCTGGAGGTGGCCGACGGCGTGGTGGTCGACGCCTGGAGCACCGGCACCATGTTCCGCGGCTTCGAAAGGCTGCTGGTGGGGCGTGGCGCCCTGGACGGGCTGGTGGTGACGCCGCGCATCTGCGGCATCTGCAGCACCACCCACCTGATGGCGGCGGCCAAGGCCCTGGACGCCGTCACCGGGGCGGTGGTCCCCGACAACGGCGTCAGGCTGCGCAATCTCGCCCTGATGGTCGAGCACGTCCAAAGCGACGTCCGCCACGGCATCTTGATGTTCCTGGCCGATTACGCCAATCCCGCCTATGCCCACCTGCCCCTCCATGACGAGGCGGTCCGCCGCTATGCGCCGCTGGCCGGCGAGGCGGTGGTCGAGGCGGTGCGCGAGACCAAACGCATCATCGAGATCATCGCCATGATCGGTGGGCAGTGGCCGCATTCGTCCTTCATGGTGCCGGGTGGCCTGTCCTATGGGCCGCAGGTGACCGAGCTGCTGCAGTGCCGCCATGTGCTCGACGCCTACCGGGCGTGGTACGAGCGGCGTATCCTCGGCTGTTCCATCGAGCGCTGGATGGCGGTGGACAGCCTGGCGGCGCTGGATGCCTGGCTGGAGGAAGCCCAGGCCCACCGCGACAGCGACGTGGGCTTCCTGCTGCGCTTCGGCCGCGCCGCCGGGCTGGACAAGCTGGGCGGCGGCCATGGGACCTTCCTGTCGTCGGGCTCGCTGGACCTGCCGGCCGAGACGGCGGCGCGGGGAACCGGCGGCCACCTGATTCCCGCCGGCTTCGCCCGGGGAATCGCGGTGGAAGCCTTCGACCCGGCGGCGATCTCCGAGCATGTGGCCGCCTCGTGGTATGCCGGCCAGGACGGTGGCCGCCATCCGTCCGAGGGCGAGACCGAACCCTATGCCTCGGGCGAGGAGGGGCGGCGCTATTCCTGGGTCAAGGCGGCGCGCTATCGCGGCGGCCCGGCGGAAACCGGTCCGCTGGCCGAGCGGGTGGTGGCGGGCGATCCCCTGTTCACCGATCTGCTGGCCCGGCAGGGTGCCAACGCCCTGGCCCGCGAGCTGGCCCGCCTGACCCGCCCGGCCACCTTGCTGCCGACCATGGCGGTGTGGCTGTCCGAGGTGGTAGCGTCGGGCGGCCGCGACGTCTATGTCAATCCCGGCCCGGTCACCGACGGCGAGGGCTGCGGCATGATCCAGGCGGCGCGCGGTTCGCTGGGCCATTGGGTGACCGTCCGGCAGGGGCGGATCGAGCGCTACCAGATCATCACCCCCACCGGCTGGAACGGCTCGCCCCGCGATTCGGGCGGCGTGCGCGGCCCGTGGGAGGAGGCGCTGATCGGCACGCCGGTGGCCGATGCCGACAATCCGGTGGAGGTCGGGCACGTCATCCGCTCGTTCGATCCCTGCCTGGTCTGCTCGGTCCACACGGTGCGCAAGGGCAGGACCATGGGCCGGGCCCGGTTGGAGGCCTGACATGTCGCGCCCCGCCCGCATCATCTGCGTCGGCAACCGCCTGCTTCCCGGCGACGACCTGGGTCCCCGCGTCCACGACCTCCTGGCCGGATCGGCCCTGCCGGACGGGGTGGAACTGGTGGACGGCGGGCTGTACGGCCTTGACCTGCTGCGCTCGGTCGAGGGCGCCGGGCGGGCGGTGTTCGTGGACGCGGTGGCGGGCTTCGCCCCGCCGGGCGAGGTGGTGGCCCTGGGACGCGACGAGGTGTCGGCCCTGGCCCACGGCGCCTGGGGCCACGATGCCGGCCTGCCCCACCTGTTCCATCTGCTGCCCCGGGTCTGCGACGGCGAGTTGCCCGAAATCCTGCTGATCGGCGCGGAGCATCCGGCGGACGTCGCCCAGGTGGCGGCCCGCGCCCTGGCGGAGGCGTCGCGCCCATGACCAAGGATCCCATGGCGGCCCTTCAGGCCGAGAACGCCCTGCTGCGCAACGAGATCAGCGTCGCCCGCGAGGCGGCCGAGATCACCGCCCGGCTGGTGGTCAAGCAGTTCGAGGAGACCGAACGGCTGCTCTATCGCTTCCAGAGCGCCAACGCCCAGCGCCAGGCGGTGCTGGACGCCGCCCTGCAGATGTCGATCATCGCCACCGACATCCAGGGGCGGGTGGTGCTGTTCAACCGCGGCGCCGAGACCCTGCTGGGCTATGCCAGCGAGGACGTGGTGGGACAGCGCACCCTGCTGGACTTCCTGCCGCCCGAGGAAGTGGCCTCCCACGCCGCCGAACTGGCCGCCGAGATCGGGCGGCCCGTCGCCCCCGACAGCCTGTTCGCCACCTACGTCAAGCATGGCCTGATCGCGGCGCGCGAATGGACCTACCGGCGCAAGGACGGCACCCGCTTTCCCGTCAGCCTGTCGGTGACCTCGCTTAGGGACGGCGACGGCAGTCTGGCGGGCTATCTGGCGGCGGCCATGGACATCACCGAGCGCAAATGGGCGGAGGAGGAGGCCCACCGCGCCAAGCTGGCCGCCGAGGCGGCCAACCAGGCCAAGAGCAGTTTCCTGGCCAACATGAGCCACGAATTGCGCACCCCGCTCAACGCCATCATCGGCTACAGCGAGATGCTGCAGGAGGAACTGGAGGATCTGGGACAGGACGATCTGATTCCCGATCTGGGCAAGATCCATTCGGCCGGCCGCCACCTGCTGTCGCTGATCAACGACGTCCTCGACATCTCGAAGATCGAGGCGGGCAAGATGGACCTGTTCGTCGAGGCCTTCGACATCGCCCAGATGGTTTCCGACGTGGTTTCCACCATCCAGCCGCTGGTCGCCAAGAACGCCAACCGGCTGGAGGTGGTGTGCCCCACCGGCATCGGCGCCATGGACGCCGACCTCACCAAGGTGCGCCAGACGCTGTTCAACCTGCTCAGCAACGCCAGCAAATTCACCCACGAGGGCACCATCACCCTTTCCGCCCGCCGCGACGGCGCCTGGATCGAGTTCGCGGTCAGCGACACCGGCATCGGCATGACGCCGCAGGAACTGGACCGGCTGTTCCAGGCCTTTCAGCAGGCCGACGCCTCGACCACCCGCAAGTTCGGCGGCACCGGCCTGGGGCTGGCCATCAGCCGCACCTTCTGCCGCATGATGGGCGGCGACATCACGGTGACCAGCGAGCCCGGACGGGGCACCGCCTTCACCGTGCGCCTGCCGCTGGTCGTCGCCGACCCCAAGGCGGTGCGCCCGGCGGCGGCCGAGCCGGCCGTCCAGTTGCCGCTGGTGCTGGTCATCGACGACGACGCGGTGGCCCGCGACCTGCTCGGCCGTTTCCTGGACGAGAACGGTTTCAGGGCCCGCTTCGCCTCCGATGGGCCGCTGGGGCTGGAGATGGCCCGGATGCTCAAGCCCGCCGCCATCACGCTCGACGTGATGATGCCGGGCATGGACGGCTGGTCGGTGCTGACGGCGCTGAAGACCGATCCCGAACTGGCGGGCATCCCGGTGATCATGGTCTCGGTGGTCGAGAACCAGGCGCTGGGCTACGCGCTGGGCGCCCATCACTTCATGTCCAAGCCCATCGACCGCGACCAGTTGGCGGCGGTGCTGTCCCGCTTCAAGGATCGCGGCCCCATCGAGCGTATCCTGGTGGTCGAGGACGACCATACCAACCGGGAAATGCTGCGGCGCATGCTGGTCAAGGAAGGGTGGTCGGTGGTCGAGGCGGCCAACGGCCGGATCGCCCTGGACCGCGTCACCGAATCACCTCCCGATCTGATCCTGCTCGACCTGATGATGCCGGAAATGGACGGCTTCGAATTCGTCGCCGAGCTTCAGCGCCATCCGGAATGGCACGCCATTCCCATCGTCGTGCTGACCGCCAAGGACATCAACCAGGAGGACCGCGACCGGCTGGCCGGCTGTGTCCAGAAGGTGCTGCAGAAGGGCGCCGCCGACAAGGACACCCTGTTGGCCGAGCTGCGGCGCCTGATCGAGCCGGCATAATTCCGCCCCTTTTTGGGTGTGGAATTCCGTGGTTGAATAATCCCGGGGGACAATCGTGGTCGAGGATGGGATGGATCGCCGGGAGTCCGTGGCCGACACTCTGGAACGGTTCATCGCCGCCAAGGCCCGGATGACGGCCGAACATCCGCTTCGCTACCTGTTCTGGGAGGCGACGCTGCGCTGCAATCTCGCCTGCCGCCATTGCGGCAGCGACTGCCTGCGCGACAATTCCACCCGCCACAACGAACTGCCGCCCGAGGTCATCCGGCGGGAACTGGCGGCCATCGCCCAGGCCTGCGATCCGCGCGACATCACCTTTGCCATCAT
Source organism: Phaeospirillum sp. (assembly GCA_030824585.1). Classification (GTDB taxonomy): domain Bacteria; phylum Pseudomonadota; class Alphaproteobacteria; order Rhodospirillales; family Magnetospirillaceae; genus Phaeospirillum. Next base: position 8,973 of record JAVBXM010000248.1, read on the forward strand.
CGGCGGCGAACCGCTGATCCGCCCCGATATCGAGGAGGTGGGGGCCTTCGCCGCCGGTCTCGGCTATGCCTGGGGCATCACCACCAACGGCATGCTGCTGGACGCGGCGCGGCTGGCTTCGCTCAAGGCGGCGGGGCTGTCGACCATCTCCGTCAGCCTGGACGGGCTGGAACAGGCCCACGACAGCCTGCGGCGGCACGACGGCGCCTTTCGCCGGGTCTCGACGGCGCTGGAGCGGCTGGTGGCCGATCCGTTCTATGCCGCTTTCGACGTCATCTGTTGCGTCAGCACCCTGAACATCGACCGGCTGGAGCCCTTCGTCGACCACCTCGCCGCCCTGGGCGTGCCGCAGGTGCGCTTCACCCCGGTGTTCTCGCGCGGGCGGGCCGGGCGGGGATCGGGGCTGATGCTGTCGGGAGGCCAGTACCGCGACCTGCTGGCTTTCGTCGCCGGCTGCCGCCGGCAACGCCGCGACATC
>JAVBXM010000173.1 GCA_030824585.1 Phaeospirillum sp.
GCGATATTCTCCGCAGGCTGCTGACTTCGAACCCGATGACGGTACGGATTTGAGTGATGATAGTGTTAAGCCCTATGACTGGGAGGGGCTCGATAATATGATAGACTGCTGCGGTAGTTCGGCTCCTGGGGTCTGCCGCGAATGCGGCAAAACTCCAACCATAGCAGCCCATATTGTTCCAAAGGCATTTGCCAGAACTATCAGGGGCGATAACCCCCACAACATTCACGTCAAGGTAAGCGAAAATATTACGCGCCCTACAACGCAGTTGGGCGCTTACGACTCTAACATTCTATGCGCCAGTTGTGATGGAAGATTGGGGTTATACGACGAATATGCAATACAATTTATTCGCAACTACGCAAATATTGTACAGAATGTCGGTGATAATTTTTTTATTTCAGATGATGTTAATTGTGAGCTTTTCTCAAAATTCATTTTATCCCTCCTATGGAGGGCATCAATTTCAAATCACAGGGATTTTAGTCATATCAAAATTGGAAAATATGAGAAAGAAATACAGGACATACTTTTCGATCGTACCCCGTTGTGCGATCTTGAGGCATTCGACCTCATGCTGATGCGCTTCAAAAGCGAAAAATTGGATGTTGAGGGAATGTATAGCGTACCGGAGCGCGGCCGTTTTGAAGGGTTAAATATGTGGGGGTTTATAATTGGTGGGTTTAGAATTATGGCTAAACTCGACAACAAGCGACTGCCGAAATTATTTAGGCCACTTTCAATAAACAAGAGCCTTGTGATGCGCGGGTTCATCGGGAAATTTGAGGACTCAATAGAGTTTAGGCATATAGTTAATTTTTCCCGTTCACCGATTATCCGATCTCGGAATATGTAGCACCCAAAGATCGGGGGCAGAATCTAATTCCTCCGCTCGTTTGCGCCGGACTAGATCGGCAAGGAGCGAGGAGATCAGATCACAGCCCCCTATGGCTTTTGTCTCACAACCAATTGATTTCCAATGGGAGAAGGTCCGCCATCAGCCGCTCCCCCTCCGCCACTTCCATACCAAAGGCCCCCGCGTGGGGCCTTTGGCATGGAAGGACGGTGTGACGGAGCACCGCCACGGGCGGCCGTTCTACGATCTTCCGCATATGACCTCTTCAATCCGGGACTTGCCGAAACCGGATGCTGCACCGATACTTCCTATTCTTCGAGTGATTCCAGGTTGGCCGGGGGTGGGGAGACCCGCGGCCGTCGCCGGCTCGCTCGCCATGGGGGGGCTCTCATGCATGGAATAGGGATGGTCATGCTTGGCGTCACCGGGCTGCTTGCCCTGGTCACGCTGCTGGTGCCGATTGCCGCCAGGGCCAATATCGCCTTCTCGCTGGTCCTGGCCGCCGCCGGCATCGTTCTCGGCATCCTCAAGGGCAGCCTGCCCATGCTCGGCCTGGGCGGGCCGGTCACCGATTTCTTCCAGGCGCTGGGCCATTTCGACCTGTCGTCGGACGCCTTCATCCTGGTCTTCCTGCCGGTGTTGCTGTTCGAGACCGCCGTGGTCATCGACGTGCGCCGGCTGATGGACGATCTGGCCCCCATCCTGGTCCTGGCGGTGGTGGCGGTGCTGGTGTCCACCTTCGTGGTCGGCTTCGCCCTGGCGGGGGTGACCGACATGGGCGTCATCGCCTGCCTGTTGCTGGCCGCCATCGTCTCGACCACCGATCCCATCGCCGTGGTCGGCATCTTCCGCGACCTGGGCGTGCCCCACCGCCTGAGCCTGCTGGTGGAAGGCGAAAGCCTGTTCAACGACGCGGCCGCCATTTCGCTGTTCGCCCTGTTCCTGGGGATGCTCACCGGCGAGCGCCAGGCCGACGTGTCGGAGGGAATCCTGGCCTTCGCGCGGGGCTTCGCCGGCGGCTTGGCGTTCGGCTATGTCTGCGGGCGGCTGGTGTGCTGGAGCTTCGTCCTGTTGCGCGGCCAGAGCGCCGCCGAGATCACCCTGACGGTGGCGGCGGCCTATCTGGTGTTCCTGCTGGGCGAGCACTACCTGCATGTGTCGGGAGTGGTGGCGGTGGTCACCACGGCCCTGGCGGTCAGTTACGAAGGCCGCACCCGCGTCTCGGCCCAGACATGGGCGAGCCTGGAGGACGTCTGGCGGCAGGTGGGGTACTGGGCCAGCTCGCTGATTTTCCTGCTGGCCACCATGCGGGTGCCCGACATGCTGGCCGGCATGGGCAGCGGCGACCTCGTCACCCTGGCGGTGCTGATCGTTTCGGCCCTGGCGGCCCGCGCCCTGGTGCTGTTCGGGCTGTTTCCCGGGCTGACGGCGCTGGGCTGGGCCGAGCCGGTGGGGGTGCCGTTGCGGGCGGTGGTGTTGTGGGGCGGCCTGCGCGGCGCCATCTCCCTGGCCCTGGCCCTGGCGGTGGTGGAGAATCCCCGCATTCCCGCCGACGTGAAGTCCTTCGTCTCGGTGATGTGCACCGCCTTCGTGCTGTTCACCCTGTTCGTCAACGCCCCCCTGCTGCGACCGCTGATCCGCCTGTTCGGCCTGGACCGGCTGTCGCCGTCCGACATGGCGGTGCGGGGCCGCGCCATCGCCACCGCCCTGACCGAGGTGCGCCGGAAGGTGGTCGACGCCGCCCCCGGCTATGGCATCGACCGGGACCTGGCGGTGGAACTGGCCGACCGCTATACCGAGCGGCTGGGCGCGGCGGAAATCCAGGTGGCGGGCGAAACGGTGCTCAGTCCGGTGGAGGACGTGCGGGGCGGGCTGATGATGCTGGCCGACCGCGAGCACGCCATCTATCTGCGCCACTACCACGAGGGGACGGTATCCGGGCGCATCACCCGCACCCTGCTGGCCGGTGCCGCCCGGCTCCAGGATGGCGTCAAGACCGCCGGCGCCGAAGGCTACGACCGGGCCCAGGCCTCGTTCGCGGCCTTTCCCTGGCGGTTCCGGCTGGCCCTGGCGCTGCATCGTCGCTGGGGAGTGGAGACGTTGCTGGCCGCCGAGATCGCCAATCGGTTCGAGGTGCTGCTGATGGTGCAGGCCGCCATCCGCGAATTGCTGGAATTCGCCTGGACCAAGCTGCCCCAGATGGTCTGCCAGGCGACGGCGACGGCCATCACCGCCACCGTCGCCCGGCGGATGGAGGGCGTGGACACGGCGCTGGCCGCCCTGCGCCTGCAATACGCCGACTTCTCGCGGGCGCTGCAGCTCCAGTACCTGGAACGCGCCGCCGTGCGCATCGAGGAGGCGGAATACCATCGCCTGCGCACCGAGGCGGTGATCGGCCACGAGGTCCTGGGCGACCTGCAGGCCGACCTGAACCGCCGGGTCCGCCGGCTGGCGTGCCGTCCGCCCATCGACCTCCACCTGGAGCCCGAGCGGATGGTGGCCAAGGTGCCGATCTTCGACGGGCTCCAGCCGGACCAGCTGTCGCAGATCACCCATCTGTTGCGCCCGCTGCTGGTGGTGCCGGGGGAAATCATCCTGCGCCGCAACGATCCCGGCGATTCCATGTATTTCATCTCGTCCGGGGCCGTCGAGGTCCGGGTGGCGCCCCGTCCGATCCGCCTGGGCAGCGGTGATTTCTTCGGAGAGATGGCCCTGGTGTCGCGGGGGCGTCGCAACGCCGACGTGGTCGCCCTGGGCTTCTGCTCCCTGCTGGTTCTCCAGGCGCGCGATTTCGACGCCTTGCTGGCGGCCAGCCCCACGGTCCGCCAGCGGGTGCAGGAAACGTCACGCCGGCGGGCGGCGGGCTTGCCGGATGGCGAGGCATCCGGATGACGGGGGAGGATCAGCGGCGGAAGACGAAGCGCCGCTGGCGCTGACGCTTGCGGCAGGCGACGGACAGGCCAAGGCCCATCAGCCCGACGGCGACCCAGGCGGGCATGTCGAGAAGCGCCACGGCCAGGGTGCTGGACATGGAGCGGCCGGCATCGGTGGTATCGGGGGCGTGGCCGGCGATCAGGGTGACCACGTCGGCGGTGATAATACCCGCATATTCAGCCGGGCCAAGGGCCAACACGGCATCGGCCGACGCCATGATCACGGCAAGGCCGATCAGCAGCCAACCCATCACACGCCCGAAGAACATGTATGCCCCCGACGATTAGAACCCTTATCTCACGGATGAATATAGCTTTGCTCCGAAGTAATCTGAAATTCAACCGTTTTTCCGTGACGAAGGTCACATCTCATGGGGGGTTGCACGCCCCGCGAGGCTCGTGTATCTTCCCGCCCTTCCCCGAACCCGGCCTGCCGGATTCGTGTGTTGCGGAGGGGTGGCCGAGCGGTTGAAGGCGCACGCCTGGAAAGTGTGTATACGGTGTTGAGCCGTATCGAGGGTTCGAATCCCTCTCCCTCCGCCATTATTTTCAAAGAATAGATTCTCTGCTGTCGAGTGCCTGGGTGAAAACCCCAGGTTCGGCGCGGTTTGCGGCATGTCACTATTGACCTTGGCCGCTGATGATTGGCCGAATTCCGGCTATTTTCTCTTCTCTGCCGCCAGCATTCTCCAAGAGCCGTTGACCGCCGGGAAACGGTACGGACTTTCAGTATGCGGCGAATTCAACGAGTTGTGCGGAAGCGTGCTGTTGAGCATTCCGTATTTCCGGCCGACAGGGGCGGGAATCTGGCGGCGGAATAGACAGTCAACAGCCCCATCTCGCCCGCCCCCAACGGATGGCCGGCTCGACCATCAGCACCCTTTCCGGTGGATAAGGTCCGTCGGATCACGGTAAGATCGTACCAGTGTCCGCTCGCGTGATGGACAGAGCGGGACGAGAGGGTGTTACCAGCACCCTCCCGCCCCTAACCACAACCCTGTGATGGAGTCACAAGGTCATGGCTGACGTTGACTATAACCCAAGGATCGCGTTTCCCGCATCGCCGCATTCATGCGGCCGTGATCGGGTAAGGGCGGCCGGGGGCTGAAGGGCGGGCGCCGGCGGGTCGGGCTACTCGACTCGTGCGCTCTGGCCCGGCCCGCTTGTTCGCGCCGCCCTTCGGCCTCCGGCCGGTTGCTCTGGCCATGAGATACACCATCCCCATTGCCGCCGCGCTGATCACGGTCTGGTGCTCGGCCACCGCCGCCGAAATGCTGACTGGGCCATATCGGGCTGAGATCGTGCGGGTAATCGATGGCGATACCGTCGAGGCCCGGATTCACGTCTGGCTGGGGCTTGACGTCACCACCAGCATCCGTATCCGCGACATCGACGCACCGGAATTGCGCGGCGATTGCCCCGAAGCCGGAGCAGCCTCCCGCGATCATCTCATTCACCTGCTGGGTTCGATCCCGGTTTCGGTACGCGACATCAAGCACGACAAATATGGCGGTCGCGTCGATGCCGCCATCGCTCTGCCCGATGGCAGGGACGTGGCTGCCACCCAGTTGGCGGCGGGGCATGCCATTCCCTGGCCTCACCCTAAAGGAGAATCCCCATGCTCGATCGTCCGCCCCGGCGGAAACGCCGCTCGACCGTGATCGACGGTCCCGACCCCGTCGACATCCATGTCGGCGCCAGGGTCAGGCTGCGGCGAACCTTGGTTGGCTTGTCGCAGATGGAACTGGGCGGCGCCATTGGGCTGACGTTCCAGCAGGTCCAGAAGTACGAGCGCGGGTCCAACCGCATCTCGGCATCCATGTTGCACCGGATTGCGGGTGCGCTCGATGTGCCGGTCAGCTTCTTCTTCGACGCCATGACGGACGGCATGAAGCTGTCGCCCCCGCTTTGCGACGATCCCCTGACCCGGACGGATTCGGTCGAGCTTCTCCGCTACTATCACCGCATCCCTAAAGCGTTACGCCGGCAAGTGCTCGATCTGGTCAAGGCGATGGGGCGGGAGGGGGACTGAAGCCCTCCGCCAGTCGCGGTAATTACCTACTCTTCGGCATAGTCTGACATCAGCGCCAGGGCGAAGGCGGTATCATTCGATATGGTGCGCAGGTCGGACGCCGCTTGGGCCAGCGACTGCCTCTCCATGGCGCTTGCGATTGCCGCATCCAGGGCCGCGATGCAGACGCTGGTGGCCAAGTCGGGAAGATTTGCCCGCACGAACTCACGGGGAAGAGGTTGTAACTTTTCGTCAGACATGGTCAACCAACCCCATAAAACGATGAATTGTCTCATTCACAGCAGGTCAAGATCGCACAGCGTTTGCAGCAGCTCTCCGATATCCCCTTCAAGGGCAAGGACCGGGCCTCCTGTTCGGTGGGCAAAAAAATACCCTCGATGCTGCTCAATGAGCATACCGCTCCGTATGATCGTAACCGATCGATAGAAGGCCGGATTCGCCTCGTACCGGGCCAATGTTATTGCCCCACTCACCTTTAGGATTTGCTGGATATCATCTTGGGTAAGCGTGTCTTCAGGGGGGCATTCGGCCATCATCATTGCCCCATCTGATTCGCTGCTTCGGGTTGCGGTGCGAGGGTATTCAACCATGCCCCCTCCCATACTAAAGCTGGGCAAAAGCCAGGACCAAGGTAGCAACAAATTTATTCAAATGCGATCTATCCGCCGAAAAAATTCCCCCTGATCCGCCTTCTGAATCGACCGCTAAGCGCCCCAGATGTTCCAGACGATGTGGAAGGCTTCGTCCAACGTGATATCCGGGTGCGCATCCATAATGGCTCGAGTCGCGCGGACCATTGCGGCGGGGCTGTTCTCTCCCAGCTTTTGCGCCATGACCAGTGCGTCAAAGACCACATCTCGAAGCGGATGGTTCCTCACGTTCGGCTCTCGCATCGCTTCGTCCCACACCAACCTTGCCGTGCTTTCCCGATCGATCATGCCCGGCAAGGCGAGGCATCAGGCCGCACTTATACGGAATATGACATCAAGTTTCCATCTATCAAAATATCAGTTCATTTGCCGCATTCACAACCATAGCTCCCGGCGTCAAGCTACGTATATGTGCGAGAATAATACGGAGTATTGCATCAATAGGCTTCCCATGCCCCTGGCAAGACAATGCGGGGCATGGAGATGGAACTCGGAAAGCGCATCGGGAAACGGCTGAGGGAGTTGCGCGAGCAGCGCGGCTGGACCCAGGCTGAATTCGCCGAACTCACCGGCAAGGCGGTGGAAACGATCTCCAATATGGAGCGGGGGAAAAGCATCCCCGGCCTGCTCACCCTGGAGCATTTCGCCAGGCATCTTGGCGTCGGCTTGCAGGAGTTGGTGCGCTCCGATGTCGTCGAGGAGAGGGACGGCTCTCAAGATGCCGCCGTGCTTGTCGCGGCAGCCAAGAGACTACCTGTGAACGAGTTGGAACTGGTCGCCGGGTTCATCAGGCTTCTGGATAAGCAGCGGCGCCGCGAGCGGCGCTCGCGGACGTGACGCCGCCATTCTTTCGACGTGAAAGAAGTGAAGACTCTATGCGGCGACAGCCATGTCGGTCATGAAAATCGCGTGCCTGGAGATCGGCTTCAGCCGCGTATAGAGCCGCCACAGAAACAGTCCCTCTTCCGGGGCATTTTGCCGCAGGGTTTGAAGCAGGTTGCGAATGGCGACATCCGGTCGCGACGGCGGACCATCGCCGAACCATTCCCTGGATGCTTCTCCGTGGATATCCCGCAACGCCCCAAGCCGAACCAACAACCTCAGCGCGTCAGGTGCCGACCTGTCGGCATCGGTCACGATCAGACGGTAAAGCCGATGACAGCCATGATGAAGGTCGGACCACAGGCCGGGGTCGTCCTCATCAATGTTCTCGACCGCCAGATAATCGTCGATGGCCACGTCAATGTGGTGATCATTGGCAATGGCTTCTCTGAGCGTATGCAGCAATGCTGTCCCGAATTCGTATTGATCGACAGGCATGTTCCTACCGTTCCCGCGTTCAGAACCGGGGGCCAATTCAACGGTAATTCCGCGAACCGGCCCCCGATCCGCCGCCCATCCCCGACGGCCCTATCCATAAGGTGGCAAGGTCTCAAATATGCATTTCCGATGTCAAGATACTAAAGTATTGGGCGACTATCCTTAGGGATTGGCCTCGCCCATGAACCTCTCCCGCTGCTTTTCCCACTCCACCGGCATGTCATCCATCATATCGGCCAACTGCAGGATGCGGGGCTGGCGACCGTCAAGAATGGCTTCGATGATATCGGGGGCCAGCAGGGTCAGGCGATAGATGCGGCTCAGATAGGATGGGTTCATCTTCTCGGCCTCAGCCAACTCGCTCAGTGAGCGGATATCTCCACCTTCCAGCATGCGCTTCCAGCGGTGGGCGCGGGCCAGGGCCTTCAGCAAGGTGCCATCTGGGCTGGGATTGGGCCGCATAGGAATACCCTCGCCCTCGGGCACGATCACCAGCTTGCGACCACCGTGCCGCCGCAGTTTCAGCGGCACCCGGACGATGAAGGTGTCGATGCTGACGTTGCTCATGCCGCACTCCTGTCGTCGACCTGGGCGGCAATGTCGGCGACCACGCTGGCCAGCCCCTCGGCCCGCAGGCGCAAGTCTGCCCCATCGGGGGAAATACTTACTCGTTCCACCAGCAACTGGAGGAGACGAGCCTGCTCGGCGGGAAACAACTCGTCCCACACCGTGTCGAAACGGTCGAGGGCGACGCACAGGTCGGCTGGGGCCAGATCGGGGGCGTGCCGCTCGGCTCGCGCCCGGATCTCGGGGGCACGCAGCAATGCCCGGACCTGCCCGACCACCGCCGCCTCGATCTCGCCCGCGGCGATGCTGCGCACCGGGCAGGACTCGTGGCCCGCGTTGATCGCCTTCATGCAGGTGTAATAGCGGTAGAGGCGACCTTTCTTGCGGGTCGAACTCGGCGTCATGGCCCGGCCACAATGGGCGCAGACGATCAGCCCCTTCAGCGGCGCCGGGGTCGATGACCGTACCGCATTGGCCCGCTTCCTGGGGGCATTGTCGGTCTTCACCGCCACCACCTTATCCCAGGTGGCACGGTCGATGATTGCGGGATGCTCGCCAGCATGGGCTTCTCCCTTGTGGACGGCCTCGCCGAGATAGACCCGGTTGTCGAGCAGCTTGTAGAGGAAGTTCTTGGTGAAGGGCACGCCGTCGCGGGCCTTGCCGTCCTGGGTGATCCAGGACTTGGTATGGTGACCGGCGGCATTCAGTTCCTTGACCAGCAAGGTGGCGGAGCCGACCTTAAGGAAGCGGTCGAAGATGTGGCGAACCAGATCGGCCTCGGGCTGGTTGACTACCAGCTTGCGGGCGACCACGTCGTAGCCCAATGGCGGCACCCCGCCCATCCACATACCCTTGCGCCGGGAGGCGGCGAATTTGTCGCGGATACGCTCGCCGATCACTTCCCGCTCGAACTGGGCGAAGCTGAGCAGGATGTTGAGCGTCAACCGCCCCATGGAGGTGGTGGTGTTGAACGACTGGGTCACCGAGACGAAGGTGACGGCGTTGCGGTCGAACACCTCGACCAGCTTGGAGAAATCCATCA
>JAVBXM010000084.1 GCA_030824585.1 Phaeospirillum sp.
GGTCAGCGTCAGGGTCAACGGCCCCGGCGTCGACACCGTGTCGCCACCGATCAGGTGGACGCCAAAGTCCTTCATATCCTCGGCCAGCCCGGCGCCGAAGGCGCGCAGCCAATCCCGGCCCACATCCCGGGGAAAGGCGGCGGACAACATCAGCAGCCGGGGCTCCGCCCCCTTGGCGGCCAGATCGGAGAGATTGACCCGGATCAGCTTGCGCGCCACCAGATCGGGCGGGTCATCGGGCAGGAAATGTACCCCGGCCACCATGGAATCCATGGTGGCGACGGTATCGTACCCCGGTTCCGCCGGAATGAAGGCGGCATCGTCGGTAAGCCCCAGGGCTCCGGGAAAGCCGGCGGCCAGCGGGGCGAACAATTCGGCGATCAGCCCGAACTCGTCCGGCGCCCCGCCGTTCATGCTCAGGCCTCCATCGGGGCGGATGGTCCTGATCCGTGACGGGCCAAGCGCTTCGCCTTCATCCTAGGCGCCCTTGCCCATCTCGCCGCCCCGCAGCGTCTGGGCCAGACAGTCGAGCACCGCGTTGACCAATCCCGGTTCGGGGCCGGAATAAAAGGCATGGGCCACGTCGACCCATTCCGAGATGCAGACGCGGGCCGGAGTCTGCGGCCGCGCCGACAATTCCCAGGCGCCGGCCCGGACGATGGCGCGCAAAATGGCCTCCAGGCGCTCGACGGTCCAATCGCCGGACAACGCCCGGCCCACATGGCCGTCGATGGCCTCCATCTGGGCGGAAACGCCGCGCACCACCTGATTGAGCAGCGAGGAATCGGGATCGGCCATGCGCCCCTTGGGCTCGGCGGCGCGACGGTCCTTGGCGTCCTGCAGGGCCCGCTCGGTGTCGGTTCCGGTCATCTCCATCTGGTAGAGGACCTGGACGGCGGCCAGCCGGGCGGCGCTACGCTTGGCGACGGAAGGGTTCGGCGTGTTCATTGCTTTGGTCCCTCAAGCGCCGGGCGCGCGCCTCGGTGCGCTGAGCTCCTCCGCTCCCCGTGTGCGAAAGCGCACAATTTGAATTTGTCGGCAGCGCCGACCGGGCGCCCACGCTCCCTACGGCCGCTCATAGGCTCAGCTCTTTCTTGACGGCCATCATGCGCAGGCAGGCCCGCGCCGCCTGGCCGCCCAGGTTCTTGCGCGCCGGATCGGACCGCGCCAGGGCCTGGGCCTCGTTGTGGACGGTCAGCACGCCGTTGCCCAGCGCCAGATCGTAGGCCATGGACAGGTCGGCGATGCCCCGCATGCATTCGGTGCCCACGTGGTGATAGTGGTCGGACTCGCCCCGGATGGCGCAGCCCAGGGTGACATAGCCGTCATAGCGGGCCTTGTCGTTGCCCTGCTCGGCGGCGGTCAGCACCAGCTTGAGCGCGGCGGGCAGCTCGAAGATGCCCGGCACCACCAGCAGGTCGTGGCCCACCCCGGCCTTATCGAATTCGGCACGCGCCCCGGCCAGCAGGCCGTCGGCGATATGGTCATAGAAGCGGGCCTCGATGATGAGAACCTTCGCCATGGAATTGTCTCCCGTTCAGCCGACCGGAATCGGCCGCTGCTCCACCACCTTCATGCCATAGCCTTCCAGGCCGACGATGGAGCGCTTGGTGTTGGACAGCAAAATCATTTCGTGCACCCCAAGATCCAGCAGGATCTGGGCGCCGACGCCGTAATCGCGCAGCGCCGGAGCCGGCGGGCGCCGTTCCAGATGGGCGCGGACCATGTCGGACAGGCTGGTGGGGCGCGGCTCGCGGATCAGCACGATGACGCCCGAGCCATGGGCGGCGATCATTTCCATGGCGGAATGGAGCTCGCCGGCCTTACCCGAGCCCTGGTCGCCCAACACGTCGTCCAGCACGTTGACGGCGTGGACACGCACCATCACCGGCCCCTCGGACTGCAGGTCGCCCTTGACCAGGGCGATGTGCTCGGCATAGGCCACGGTATTGGTGTAGACCATCATCTTCCAGTCGCCGCCCCACTTGGAATGGAACGAAGACTCGACCTCGCGCGCCACGATCTTGTCGTTGCGGCGGCGATAGGCGATCAGGTCGGCGATGGTGGCGATCTTCAGGCCGTGATGCTGGGCGAAGGTCACCAGGTCCGGCATGCGGGCCATGGTGCCGTCGTCGTTCATGATCTCGCAGATCACGCCCGACGGGTTCAGCCCGGCCAGGCGCGAGATATCCACCGCCGCCTCGGTATGGCCGGCGCGCACCAGCACGCCGCCGTCCCGCGCCATCAGTGGAAAGACGTGCCCGGGGGAAACGATGTCGTAACGGGTCTTGTCGGTGTCGATGGCCACCTGAACCGTCCGCGCCCGGTCGGCGGCGGAAATGCCGGTGGTGACGCCCTCGCGCGCCTCGATGGAGACGGTGAAGGCGGTTTCCATGCGGGTGCCGTTGTCGGCGCTCATGGGCTTGAGGCCCAGATGCTCGCAGCGTCCCCGGGTCAACGACAGGCAGATCAGCCCGCGCCCGAACCGGGCCATGAAATTGATGGCGTCGGCATTGGCCATCTCGGCGGGGATGACCAGATCGCCCTCGTTCTCGCGGTCCTCGTCGTCCACCAGGATGAACATGCGGCCCTGGCGGGCCTCCTCGATGATCTCTTCGATGGACGACAGGTAGTCGTGGTATTCGGAAACCAAGGTGCTATTCCCTTTGCAAGAGGCGCGCAACATAGCGCGCCAGCATGTCGATTTCCATATTCACCTCGTCGCCGGGACGATAGGTGCCGAAAGTGGTCACCGACTGGGTATGGGGGATGACGTTGATGCCGAAACGGCGCCCGTCAACCTCGTTGACGGTCAGCGACACGCCGTCCAGGGCCACCGAGCCCTTGGGGGCGACGAAGCAGGCCAGGTCGGCGGGCGTCTCGAAGGTGAAGCGGAGCGATTCGTTCTCGGGGTGGATATCCACCACCTTGGCGACGCCGTCCACGTGGCCGGAGACGATATGGCCGCCCAGCTCGTCGCCCACCTTGAGCGCCCGCTCCAGGTTGACCCTGGACCCTTCCTTCCAGCCGCCCAGGGTGGTCTTGGACAGGGTCTCGGCCGAGGCCTCGACCGCGTGCCAGTCCGGCCCCACCTCGATGATGGTCAGGCAGACCCCGTTATGGGCGATGGACGCCCCGATGGCGATGGTCGACGTGTCGTAGCCGCTGGCGATCTCGAAACGGGCTTCCCGCCCCTCGCCGCGAACGATACGGCGCACCACGCCGAGATCGGTGACGATGCCGGTGAACATGGATGACCTCACTTAGAGACGAATATAGGTTTCCATCACGTCTTCGCCCACCGGACGAATCTCGACGCGTTCAAAATGGGGGGTCTGGACCAGATGGTCGACGCCGAACGATACGGCAGCCGGCAGGCCGTCACCGCCCATCAGGCGCGGCGCGCGGAACCACACCAGCCGGTCCACCAGACCGGCACGCAGCAGAGCGGCGGACAGATGGGCCCCGCCCTCCACCAGGACGCGGGTCACCCCACTCTCGCCCAGAGCCTCCAGCGCCATTTCCAGGTCCACGGACCCGTCGGCGCCGGGGGGAATTTCCACCACGTCGACACCGGCATCCTCATAGGCCTCGCGCCGGTCGGAATCGCAATCCTCCAGCGTTAGCAGCCAGGTGGGAACGTCGTTGGCGGTGGACACCAGACGGCTGGTCAGCGGCAGGCGCAGCCGTCCGTCCACCACCACGCGGACCGGCGAGCGCTCCACCAGCCCGGGCAGGCGGCAGGTCAGGTCGGGATCGTCATGCAGCGCGGTGCCGCTGCCCACCATGATGGCGTCGGTCTCGGCCCGCAGCAGATGGGCCGCCGCACGGGCTTGCTCGCCGGTGATCCAGCGGCTTTCGCCGGTATGGGTGGCGATGCGGCCGTCCAGGGTGGTGGCCAGTTTCAGGGTGACCAGCGGCCGCCCGGTATTGATGCGCTGGAAGAAGCCGGCGTTCAGTTCGGCGGCCTCGGCCCGCAGCACGCCCTCGGTCACCGGGATGCCCGAGGCCCGCAGGCGGTCGACCCCCTTGCCGGCCACCCGGGAATCGGGGTCCTGTACCGCCACCACCACGCGGGATACCCCGGCGGCGATCAGGGCGTCGGCGCACGGCGCCGTCTTGCCGTGATGGGCACAGGGTTCCAGGGTGACGTAGACGGTGGCGCCGCCCGCCGCGCTTCCGGCCATGGCCAGCGCCTCGGTCTCGGCATGGGGGCGGCCGCCGGGCTGGGTCCAGCCGCGCCCGACCACGCGGCCATCCTTGACGATGACGCACCCCACCGCCGGATTGGGCCACACGGTGCCCAGGCCACGGCGGGCCAGCGCCAGGGCGGCCCGCATGTGGCCGAGATCGATCTCGGCTTGGGTGCGATCAGTCGTGGCGTGGGACAACCATCTTCCCCAGGAAATCCTCGAAGTCCTTGGCTTCGCGGAAATTGCGGTACACCGAGGCGTAGCGGACATAGGCGACCTTGTCGAGGTCCATCAGGACCTCCATGACCAGCTCGCCGATGAACTTGGACGGCACCTCGTTCTCGCCCATGCTTTCCAGGCGACGATGGATGCCGTTGACGATACGCTCGATCTGCTCGTCGTCCACCGGACGCTTGCGAAGCGAAATCCGCAGCGACTTCAGGACCTTGTCTCGATCGAAGGGCGAGCGCGAGCCGTCCTTCTTGATCACCACCAGATCGCGGATCTGCACCCGCTCGAAGGTGGTGAAGCGCGAGCCGCATTCGGGGCAGGACCGGCGGCGCCGGATGGCCGAGTTATCCTCGGTCGGCCGCGAGTCCTTCACCTGGGTATCGTCGTGACCGCAAAACGGACACCGCATGATCTTTCCCCCCGGGAAACCGGCGGAGGCGTCCCCTGCCCCCGCCCTTGGTTCTTGGTCGATCGGCGACTTACGAGTAGATCGGGAAGCGCCGGCACAGTTCGGCCACCTCGGCGCGGGCACGGGCCTCGGCCGCCGAGTTGTCCTCGGGATTGGCGGCCAGACCGTCGAGCACGTCGCCGATCAGTTCGCCCACCTTCTTGAATTCCTCGACGCCGAAGCCCCGCGTGGTCGCCGCCGGGGTGCCCAGGCGCACGCCCGAGGTGATGGTCGGCTTTTCGGGGTCGAAGGGAATGCCGTTCTTGTTGCAGGTCATGCCGGCATGCTCGAGGCTGGCCTCGGCGGCCTTGCCGGTCAGCTTCTTGGGCCGCAGGTCCACCAGCATCAGGTGGGAATCGGTACCGCCCGACACGATGTCCAGGCCGCGCCGCACCAGGGTGTCGGCCAGGGCGCGGGCGTTGTCCACCACCTGACGGGCGTAGAGCTTGAACTCGGGACGCAGCGCCTCGCCGAAGGCCACCGCCTTGCCGGCGATGACGTGCATCAGCGGGCCGCCCTGGATGCCGGGGAAGATGGCCGAGTTGATCTTCTTGCCGATATCGGCGTCGTTGGACAGGATCATGCCGCCACGGGGCCCGCGCAGGGTCTTGTGGGTGGTGGTGGTGACCACGTGGGCGTGGGGCAGCGGATTGGGATACACGCCGCCCGCCACCAGGCCGGCGAAGTGCGCCATATCCACCATGAAGAACGCGCCCACTTCGTCGGCGATCTTGCGGAAGCGGGCGAAGTCGATGGTGCGCGGATAGGCCGAGCCGCCGGCGATGATCAGCTTTGGCTTGTGGGTGCGGGCCAGTTCCTCCACCTCGGCGAAGTCGATCTGGGCGTCCTGCTTGCGCACGCCGTACTGCACGGCCTTGAACCACTTGCCCGACTGGTTGGGAGCGGCGCCGTGGGTCAGGTGACCGCCGGCCGCCAGGCTCATGCCCATGATGGTGTCGCCGGGCTGGAGCAGCGCCATGAACACGCCCTGGTTGGCCTGGGAGCCCGAGCTGGGCTGCACGTTGGCGTAGGAGCAGCCGAAAATCTCGCAGGCGCGCGAGATGGCCAGGCTTTCCGCGATGTCCACGAACTCGCAGCCGCCGTAATAACGCTTGCCGGGATAGCCCTCGGCATACTTGTTGGTCAGCACCGAACCCTGGGCCTCGAGCACGGCCCGCGAGACGATGTTCTCGGAGGCGATCAGCTCGATCTGGTCCTGCTGGCGCTTCAGTTCCTTGGTGATGGCCGCGAAGACCTCGGGGTCACGCTCGGCGAGCGGAGTGCGGAAAAAGGCGTCGGTGGGTGCGCTGGACATCGGATCTCTTTCTGGCAGTCGGGTCGTGACGATGGTGGGCTCGGAACTTGGGGCGCTCAGGCTTGGCCGTCGCCGGACAGCTTGGAGACGCGCCGCGCATGGCGGCCGCCCTCGAATTCGGTCTCCATGAAAATCTTCAGGCAGTCGCGCGCCACCTCGGGACCGGTGGTGCGCCCGCCCATCACCAGGACGTTGGCGTCATTATGGCTCCGGCACATGCGCGCCCCGAAGGCGTCGTGCACCAGGGCGGCGCGCACATGCGCAAAGCGGTTGGCGGCGATGGAGATGCCGATGCCGGTGCCGCACAGTAATACGCCGCGCTGGGCCTTGCCGCTTTTCAGCGCATCGGCCAGCTTCACCGCGAAATCGGGATAGTCCACCGAATCGGGACCGTCGGTCCCCAGGTCAAGCACCGACCAGCCGAGGGCTGCCAGATCCTTGACCAGCAATTCCTTCATCTCGATGCCGCCATGATCGCAGGCTATGGCAATGGTTCTGGTGCTCATCAACAACCTACCCCGGCGATCCTTGTTTGCATGGGCTAGATACCATATGTCGGACCGCCTTGCCAATGCGCCACAAGCTTATGGGGCATGCCCGATCACGACACGGGATGGCGGCGGCAACTTCCGAAAAAGCATCATGAACGGCCATTCTGGCAATAGAAGCCCGGCCGCTTATACAGACCATCGGCGTAAACCCCCATCCATCAGGATAATGATTATTGCACTTCACACCGACTCCAAGAACTCATTATTCAGTTGGTTCAATTTCCAATTGACAGTGAAGTTCACTCATGCGTTCATTGATTCAATTATGCCAACAAACTGTGGTCGGATAACCAGATGAGCGACATCAACTCGGACAAGACCAATCGTGA
The DNA here is from genome assembly GCA_030824585.1 of Phaeospirillum sp. GTDB lineage: Bacteria > Pseudomonadota > Alphaproteobacteria > Rhodospirillales > Magnetospirillaceae > Phaeospirillum. The sequence goes on from JAVBXM010000084.1 coordinate 7,068, forward strand.
CGACCTGCTGCGCATGGCCGTCGACGTAGTCGCCGCCTATGTGGGCAAGAACCCGGTTCCAGCCGGACAATTGCCGGAACTGATCAACACGGTCTACGGATCGCTTTCATCCCTTGAAGGCGGTCAGCCGGAAGCAAAGTCCGAGGCTCCGAAGCCCGCCATCGCCATCAAGAAGTCGGTGACCCCCGACTACATCATCTGTCTCGAGGACGGCAAGAAGTTGAAGATGCTGAAGCGGCATCTGCGCACCACCTACAACATGACGCCGGACGAGTACCGGATGAAGTGGGGCCTGCCCCCCGACTATCCCATGGTCGCCCCCAACTATGCCGCCCAGCGCTCGGACTTCGCCAAGAAGATCGGTCTGGGCCGCAAGGCCGGCGAAGCCACCGACAAGCAGCCGGCCCGGCGTGGCCGCCGCTAGGCCTGGAAGAGCTCACAGTCAAACGGCGCGGTGCCCCAGGCATCGCGCCGTTTTTGATTCCCTCCCTCTTCTTCGTCATATCCGTGTGGAGATACGGAAACAGCCTATCCCCCCTGGATAACCATGGGGAGCGACATCCCCGTCCATGAGCGGCTGGCTCGGTTCTTGGAGAATTCAACCGGACAGCAGCGGCCCAGGGCCGGGATGACGGCGAACAAGGACCGCCCTGCCCTATAGCGGGATTTCCATGCCGTCGCGGGCCACCACCACGCCGTCCCAGGCCTGCAGGGCCTCGGCCTCGATGCCGGCCATGACGTCGTCGGTGTGCTCGGGGTCATGATGGAAGATGGCCAGACGCTTGGCGCCGGCCGCCCTGGCCAGGCGGACGCCCTCCTGCCAGGTGGAATGGCCCCAGCCGACCTTGGAGGGGAACTCCGCATCGGTATAGGTGCAGTCGTAGATCACCAGATCGGCACCCCGCATCAGGAACAGCACGTTCTCGTCCAAGGTGCCCGGCGTATGCTCGGTGTCGGTGATATAGGCCATGGCGGCGCCGCCGGCTTCCAGACGATAGCCGCAGGCGCCGTTGGGATGGCGTAGCGGCGCGGTGCGGAGCGTCACCCCGTCATAGGGAGTGAAGACGCTGCCCACCTCGAAATCCTCGTACGAGACGATGCCGCGCATGGCCGCCAGGGGAACCGGAAAATTGGGGGTTTCCATCTGGCCGGTCAGCACGTGCTGGATGCCGCGCGGGCTGCCGTCCTGCCTGGGGCCGTGGATTTCCAGGCGAAAGGCCGGATTGTAGGCGGGCGCGAAGAAGGGAAAGCCGTTGATGTGGTCCCAATGGGTATGGGTGAAGAACAGATGCGCCTGGCCGATGCCGCGTCCCATGACGTCACGGCCCAGGGAACGGATACCCGTCCCGGCATCGAAGACTACGATCCCTGCCTCGGTGGTGACGGCGATACAGGAGGTATTGCCGCCGTAGACCACGTGATCGGGCGAAGGACAGGCGATGCTTCCACGCACCCCCCAAAACTTCACCGTGCAAACCATTCCCTCGCTCCCCGCGCTAGCCCCACGGCGCGACTGTAGCCATCGCTCCGCCTTGCTCCTATGTATTTGGTCACACAAACGGGGAAAAATAAGAAAGAATGTTAGTTAAATTGTGACGTTGTTGCCGAGGGCCAGTATCGGAAGGCTGGAAGCCGCACCACCGTTGACGGCGACCTCCACCAGACCCGAGGAATTCTCGTACCAGAACGCCTCGCCGGCCGGCACGTCCGAGAAGGTGCGCACCCGGCGGAACCGGTGCCCGCCGGCCCGCAGCACGGCATCCTCGGCCAGGGTCGAGGCCCGCAGCCCGGTCCAGGCGTTGCCGTAATGGTCATGGTAGATGATGGCGGCCAGATCGTCGGGCCAGTCGGCGCGACGCGGCGGGTCCAGGGGCCGGCATCCGGCGTCCTCGGGACTCAGGCCGGCGGCCAGGCGGGCCGCCATGGGCGCGAAGAGATCGCGGCCGTGGAAACTGGCCGACAGGCGGTCGGGCCGCCAGACGATTTCCCAGACCCGCAACGTCCTGGCACGGCGCATCAACGGCTCGAACAGGCCGTTGTCGGGACCAAGGAACAGCACGCCGTCCGCCTCGATCACCAGGGGCAGGCGTTCGCCTCCCACCCCGGGATCGACCACCGCCAGGACCACGGATTGGCGGGGAATGCCGGCGGCCAGCGCCGCCAGCAGATAGGCCGAGGCCTTGGGATCGAAGCGCGGCGCGTCGGCGATCAGGTTCACCACCGGCTCGCCCGGCAGGGTCTGGCGGATGACCATCTCCATCTGGCCGAGATAGGGCCCCTGGGCGCCGAAATCACTAAACAGAACGATCACCGGCAGAC
>JAVBXM010000072.1 GCA_030824585.1 Phaeospirillum sp.
GGCCGAGGCGGGCCAGGTCCTCGACGCGGCGCCGGCCGGTGGCCAGGGCGCCGGAGTCGGTCCGGGCGGGCGGCGTGCGCAGGGCCGGCTCGGCGGGCAGCAAGGTGTCCATCAGGAAGTCCCGCTCGGCCTGACGGACCGAGGCGGGCATGCCGCCCGCCGGTACCGACAGGCGGGACAGGCGGTCGGCGATGTCGCGCAGGGCGGCCGGACGGCCCAGTCCCGAAGCCGGCGGCGGAGCGGAATAGGGCAGCAGCGCGCCGATATTGGCGTTGCGCCGGGTGCCGGCCTCCTCGGGGGCGACCAGACCGGCCTCGACCAACTGGCGCAGCAGCAGGAAGCGCTGGGCCTCGGGATCGGCGGCGATGACCGAGGGCACGTCCAGGCGGACTTCGGGATAGCGGACGGCTTCGCGCGCCACCTCTTGCGGCGGTGACGGCCAGGACTCGGCGGGCGGTGGAACCCCGACGATGCCGCCGCATCCGGCCAAACCCATCGAGGCGGCCAGAAGTGCCGCGACCGAAGCCGTAAGCGATGCGCGACGCGCCATGGGCAGCAATCCCCCGAAATTCCTCGCATGAAGGGTATGCGCTCGGCCGGCAATGTCAACCTTCGGCGCGGCGTGCTAATCTCCCGGGACCGTATGCTGAGTTGGGGGGCCGTCATGACTGCTGCTGTTCCGGTGCGCTATGACGCCGTGGCGCGGGCGCTTCACTGGGTGATGGCCGCCGCCATCATGGCCCTGTGGGTGGTCGGGCACATGATCGATGCCTTGCCCAAGGGGCCGGTGCGCTCCGAGGTGATCGGCCTGCACAAGGCCATCGGCGTGGTTCTGCTGGTCCTGGCCATGGCCCGGCTGGCCTGGCGGATGATCCGGCCGCAGCCGCCGCTGCCCGAATCCATGCCGGCCGCCGAGCGGCTGATGGCTTCGGCCGGGCACCTTGCCCTCTATTTGCTGATGGTGCTGATCCCGCTGGACGGCATCTTGCTGAGCCAGAGCGCCGGCCGCGAGGTTTCGGTGTTCGGTCTGGTGTTGCCCGCCCTGGTGGGCAAGGACGACGCCCTCAGGGAAATGTTCAAGGGCGGCCATGTGGCGCTGGGCTGGGTCCTGGCCGCCGTTCTGGTCGGGCATGTGGCGGCGGCGCTGCGTCACCGCTTCATCCTCAAGGACGAGGTCATGGCCCGCATGCTGCCGGGCCGGTAAGTCCGCCACGGACCGGAAGAGGAGGGGGAACTCCTCTTCCGGGGCACCAAGGTCACACGTGGGCGTGGACCAGGTCGCCGCGCAGCACGCGGCCGGAATGGATGGCTTCGGCCATCACGATGATGGTCTCCACCACGTCCTCGAAATCATCCATGCGGTCGGTATTGATGGTCAGGTCGAACTGGCTGGCGTCGGACAGGCGCGAACCGAACGCCTCCCATACGAACTTGCCGCGGCGATGGTTGATTTCCCGGGCCTTGGCCAGCAGGTCGGCCTCGTTGCCGTTGCCGCTGCCCGCCATGCGCTTGGCGCAGACTTCCGGGGTTCCGGCCACGCGGATGCGCAGAGCGCATTCGCCCGCCAGGATCACATGGGCGCCGCGGCCGAGGATGACGCCGCCCAGGCGGCCCAGGCTCATCACCACCTTGATCAGGGTGTCGCGATAGGCGTCGGGGCTGATGTCCTTGCCCGAGAACAGGCGGTAGAGCCACATGTCCTTGGCCCGGCCGAAGCCTTCGTCCAGCATCTGGACGATGGCGGGGTCGTCGTTGAGGCGGGTTGCCACCTCGCGCAGCAGATCATCGTCATACAGGGGCAGTTTCAGGCGCTGGCACAGCCGGGTGGCGATGATGTCGCCGCCCGAGCCGAAGTCGCGGGACAGGGTGATCACCGGTTGGGGCGGGCGGAGATGCTCTCCCTGACGAGGGACCGTCGCCACCTCGGCCATGGCGGAGATTACCGAGAGGATGTTGGTCGTCATGGAAGCCTCCCTGCGGAATACCTACCTAGCCGCCATGATACGCCCATGATCGCCGGGCCACCATCCCCCACGAAACAACGGTCGGCCCGGCGAAAAATGCGATGCTGGAATAATTAAATACGGTAGCCCAGGCGGATGCCGCCCCAGTGGCGCCCCTGCACCATGATGGGAGCGGAAACGTCCTTCATCATGATGAACTGGCCGCCGCCCATGTCGCGGCGATAGGTCTGCAGCAGGAACGGCCGGGTGTTGCGGCCGGCGGACAGGCCGGTCCGGTCGTTGAAGATGCGGCGGTTGCGGCAATTGGCGTTGTTCCACACCGGGTCGGCGCCCTGGGGGTGCGACACTTTCTTGTTGTGGGTGGCGATATAGCCGTTGCGGTCGATGGTGACGCAGAAGGCCACCCGGCCGTCGAGGCCGAGCAGCGGCTCTTGGATATCGGGCAGTACCTGGTCGGTGAAGGCGGCGTAGCGCGAGGTGTGCTGCTGGGGATTGGTGCCGGCGATGGGCTGGTAGGCCTCGTCGAACAGATCGGAGATGGAGACGCGCCCACCGGTGACCGCCTGCTCGAACGCCGCCGAGACCTTGCGGGCGGCATCCTGGATCGCCTCGATGAACGGCGTATCGGCGGTGCGAAAGCCCGAGGCGGCGATATAGCCCATCAGTTCCTCGGAATTGCCCAGCAGCGAGGCGATGCGCTCGTCAGCCTTGCGCAGGCTTTCGCTGGTCATGGCGATGCCTTCGAAGAACTTGTCGATCTCGCCGATCACGTCGCCGCACTGGGTCAGCGAGGCCGAGGCGGCCTGGGAGATGTCCCCCACCTTGCTTTCCACGGATTCGATCACGCCGCCGAACACCGAAACCGCCTGATTGATGACGCCGACGCCCGAACCGACCGAATCGGCCATCTTCAGGGTGTCGGTGGAGGTCTCGATCAGGTCGGTGACCGAACCGGACAACTTGTGCACGGTGTCGTCGATGCCGCTGGTGACGTCGGCGGTCTGGCGCGCCAGGGTCTTGACCTCGGTGGCGACCACCGCGAAGCCCTTGCCCGCCTCGCCGGCGCGGGCCGCCTCGATGGTGGCGTTCAGCGCCAGCAGGTTGGTCTGGCGCGCGATCTTCTGGATGTTGCGCGACATGGTGCTGACCTCGCCCAGAGCCCCTTCCAGGCCCTCCAGGCGCTCCTCGATGCCTTGGACGGCGCCGACCAGCCGGTTGACGCCCGACAGGGCTTCTTCCACGGTGCGCAGGGATTCCGAGGATTGATGGCCGGCCTGGACGGTCATGTCGCGGGTTTCTCGCCCGGCGACGTCGATCAGCCCGATGGTCTCGGCCATGGCATGGGCGATCATCTTGAGATGGCCGAACAGTTCTTCCTGGTGTTTGACGAAGCGGGTCAGGCCGTCCATGGTGCCGGCGATGTCGGCGACCTCGAGGCTGAGACTGTCGATCTGCTTCAAAACCTCGGTGGCGAACGAGTCAACACTCTCCGCCGTCGGGGAGGCCCCGCCGCGCTCAGCCGTCATTCCGCTTTCTCCCAGATGTACAATTCACCCATTTTACAGCGCCTCTTTCGGGCGCCTTTTTTAATTGGGATTCAATAAAACCTATTACCAGGGTATGCGTCAACGCTTGCGTTCATGCGTTTCCATGGCATTTGGTATGAGGGATAGGAGGGGAGGAACTTATTCGCTCGCCTCTTCCGGTGGGTTTCCGCCGGTATCCTCGCCTGAAGATTTTACAGGCCTATTCTTTGCCGGATTGGAAAAGCGGAACCGTCCGGCCAGGACGCAGCCCTTCATGCCGGGATCGCAAGGGCGTCCCATCACCCGGGTGCATGTGCCGTGATCGTCGTGGGCGCAACCCCATCCGCTCATGGTGACCTCCTGTTCGCAGGGGGGCACTATAGCACAACGGTGTCTAGACGGGCTGACGCTCGTCAAGCGCGCGGGCCAGGGCGCAGAATCCCTCGACGGGAATTTCCTCGGCCCGGGCGGTGGGGGCCAGGCCGGTCCGCTCCAGCAAGCCCTCGGCATCCCCCAGGGATTTGAGGCTGGAGCGCAGCATCTTGCGGCGCTGGCCGAAGGCGGCGGCGGTGACCCGTTCCAGTGTCGCGAAGCGGGCCGGGGCCAGGGGTTCGGCCCGCGGTACCAGTTCCACCACCGTGGAGGTCACGGCGGGCGGCGGGGTGAAGGCGCGGCGATCCACGTTGAACAGCGGCCGCACCTCGCACCGCCACTGGGTGATCACCGACAGGCGGCCGTAATGATCCGAACGGGGCGGCGCGGCCAGACGGTCCACCACCTCCTTCTGGAACATCAGGATCAGGCGTTCAAAGGCCTCGGCGCGCTTCAGCCAACCCAGCAGAAGGACGGTGGAGATGTTGTAGGGCAGGTTGGCGACGATGCGGCGCGGCGTCTCGCCCAGATCGGCGGCGTCGACGGTCATGGCGTCGGCGGCCATGATTTCCAGGCGGCCGGGATAGGCCTCGGATATCTCGTTCTGGATGGCGATGGCGCGGTCGTCGCGCTCGATGGCGATCACCTGGCGCGCTCCGGCATCCAGCAGGGCGCGGGTCAGGCCGCCGGGTCCCGGCCCGATCTCGATCACCGACCCCACGGTCAGGTCCCCGGCCGCGCGGGCGATCCGGCCCGTGAGGTTGAGGTCGAACAGGAAGTGCTGGCCCAGCGACTTGCGGGCGTCGAGGCCGTGGCGGGCGATGACCTCGCGGAGCGGCGGCAGCTCAGCCATGGCGGCCGGCCCGGTTGGCGGCGATGGTGGCGGCCAGGGACAGCGCGGCGATCAGGCTGTCCGGCCGGGCCTCGCCCGTTCCCGCCAGATCGAAGGCGGTACCGTGATCGGGCGAGGTGCGCACGATGGGCAGGCCCAGGGTGACGTTGACGCCACCGTCGAAGTCGATGGTCTTGATGGGGATCAGCGCCTGGTCGTGATACATGCACAGCGCCGCGTCGTAGCCCCGGCGCGCCCTGGCATGGAACAGGGTGTCGGAGGGCAGCGGGCCGAAGGCGTCGATGCCCATGGCCTGCAAATCGGCCACGGCGGGGCCGACCGTATCCTCGTCCTCGCGCCCCATGCTGCCGCCTTCACCCGCGTGGGGGTTGAGGGCGGCGACGGCGAGGCGCGGCCGGGGAATGGCGAAGTCCACCTGCAGCGCCTGGGCGGTGATGCGGCCGATCTCGACGATGTCGGCGCGGGTCAGGGTGCGAATGGCCTCGGCCAGCCCCAGGTGGATGGTTACCGGCACCACCCGCAATTGGGGGCAGGCCAGCATCATCACCTCGCGCAGCCCCGGACGGCCGAGCAGGGCGGCCAGGAACTCGGTATGGCCGGGAAAGGTGAAGCCGCCCTGATACATCACATGCTTATGGATGGGATTGGTGACCAGGCCGGCCACCTCGCCGGCTAGGGACAGGGCGACGGCACGCTCGATGGCGGCCTTGACCGCCGGAACGTTGGCGGGGTCCGGCTTTCCCGGCTCGACGGCGACGGGCAGGGGCTGATGCAGGACGGGAAGCGCCTGGGCGAACGCCGCCTCGGCCTCGGCAGGAGAGGACACCTCTTGAATGGGGATGTCGAGTCCCAGACGCGCCGCCAGTCGCCGCAGCCGCCCGGCGTCGTCGATCATCGCGAACGCGGGTGTGGCGTTGGTCGAGCGCTCGCTCCAGGCCCGCAGCGCGATATCCCCGCCGATACCGGCCGGCTCGCCCATGGTCAGGGCGAGGACGGTCATGGGGATGGCCGTCCGCTGATCATAGCCGGAAGTCGATGAAGGCGGCGCGGCGCAGGTCGCGGAGGTATCGGCGGGCCATCATTTCCAGGCGCTCATCCTCGATGGTGCGGCGCATGGCTTCGCGGGTGGGCAGGCCGCCCTTGACCATGTTTTCCTCGCGCGAGCAGACCATGGCCACCAGCAGGGCATCTCCCACGTTGACCGGGGCGCTGGCCTTGTTGAGCGGCAGCGAGGTCACGATGGCCCGTAGATTTTGCGGCAGCACCGACAGCGTAAGATCGTCGCGGCGCCCGGAGCGTTCGGAGTTGAGCTTGCGGCCCAGATCCTCCATCTCGCGGCAGGATTTGAGCGGTGTGGTCAGTTCCGCCGCCTTGGCCGACAATTGCTGGATCGGCGGCGCCCCCTGCGGGATGGGAAAGAAGACCTGGGCCAGACTGATCTTGGGGTCCGAGGTGGTCGTTTCGCCGGCCACCCGCTTGTCGATCATGGCCAGGATGGCATAGCCGGACGCGGTGCGGACCAACGAGCTGACCTGGCCCTTGTCCATGCGCTGCACCACCTCGCGCAGTTCATCGTCCAGCAGGGCCGGGCTCATCCAGCCGAGCACGCCGCCATTGGCGGCCGAGCCGCTTTGCGAGAACTGGCGGGCCAGGGCCTGGAAGGGGGCGCCGGCCCGCAGCTGCTCGATCAGGCGTTCGCCCAGGCGCTTGGCCTCCTCCTCCTGGCGGGCGTTTTCCACCGGCAGGAAGATTTCGGCCAGCATGAATTCCGGCTGGCCGAATTGCTGGCGGATGGTTTCGATGCGTTCGGTGATCTCGTCCTCTCCCACCCGGATGGAGGGCTGGAGCGAACGCATGATCAGCTTTACCCAGACGATGTCGGCCCGGATCTGGTCCTTGATGGCATCGGGGTCGACACCGGCCTTGGTCAGGGACGGCAGCAGCGATCCCGGCGGCATGCGGTTCTGGTTCTCGATATTGCTCACGCCGCGCAAAATCTCTTCGCTGGCGACATTGACCTTCAACCGGCTGGCCTCCTGGGCCTGCAGGCGTTCGTCCACCATCTTGCGCAGGACCTGGGGCACGGCGCGACGACGGCTTTCGATGTTGTCGGGCAATCCCGAAACGGTGATGGCCAGTTTCAGGCGGGCGTCGAGGTCGCGGATGGAGATGATCTCATCGTTGACCACGGCGGCGATGCGATCCACGTCCTGGGCCTCGGCATGCCGGAGGGGGGCGCACGAGATCAGGAGTGCCGTCATGACGATTGCGGCGCGGGCCAGCATTCTTGGTTTTCCTCCCTCTAGAAGACGCTGACGGGCGCTTCGCCCAGCGACTTCAAGACCACGGTCAGGCTCAAGTGATATCCGGACAGCAGACCGCTCACGTCCGAGTGATAGCGGTTGAACGCTCCGATTATGGCAAAGCACTCATCGCTGTACATGGTGTTGGCCGTCCAGCTGACCGTGCCGCCGTTGCCGGCCAGGTCCTGCTGCAACGAAGCCGAACTGCGCCAGTGCTGCGACATCGCCGACGTGAGGCTGTAATTGATATACTGTCGCTTGGGGTAGATGGTGCTGGTATTGCTGGCGCTGGGCGACAGCATGCCGTAATCGATGCTGGCGTTCAGGGCCGGCGGCCCGACGGAGATGCCGGCCTCGTTGCGGCGCACCTCCAGCGTATCCTTGTCCAGGCGGACCCGGTCGCGAACCGTGAAATTGCCAACCGGGGTGATGTCGACACGCCCCACATAGTCCGAGAGGGTGTCGGTAAAACCGCTGCCCTCTCCGAAGGTCGAGGTCCTGCGCTGTCGCCAACCCTGGGCGGCCTGGGCGATGATCGCGCCGCCCCGGCTGGGATAGGCGGCCCAGCGCAAGCCATAGGCGCCCCGCACGCCGCCCTCCACCTGATCCAGGCCGGGCAGGCGGTTGGGGCGCATCACATTGGTTTCGTCCAGTTCGAAGGCCACGGAATCCTCGTTGGGAATCCGGGAGTCCATGCCGGCGTTGGGGCTGACCGCCACCATGGCCAAGGGCTCGACCACTTGGGTGACCATGCGGCCGGGGCGGGTGAAGGGGTAGCGCCAGTTGATCGCCACCTCGGGGATGGCGCGCCCCGCGCTTCCCGATGTCTTGCCGCTGCCGATCAGGTGGTCGGCATGATAACCGTCGCCGCGCAAGGAGGTGGAGACGGCATAGACCTGTCCGTCGGGCGAGGTCAGCGGCAAGTTCCAGGCCACCTTGGTCGAAAGGCGCTGAGCCTGGGTGCCCACGTCGCGGGTATAGGCCAGCAAATCCGAATCGGTCGACCAGTAACTGCCCGCCCAGCCCGGCGAACTGACGGCGTGATACACCATGTGCGGCAGGACCACCGGCGACTTGCTGGAATCCTCGATCACCCGCTTGCCCTGGAACGACATGGCTTCGACCATGGCATAGCCGCGCCGGCTGAAACCCTCCACATAGGGGCGGTTCATCAGCCAGGGGCGGTCTTCCTCGGTCCGCACGCGGTAGAGGCTGCGGTAGGTAAGATCGGACTCGTGCTGCACCTGCCAGCCGGCCCGCCATGTGCGGTCCAGTTCCACCAGGCCCTTGGCTTCGATGTGCCCCCGGATATCGCCGGTATTCTTGTCGGCGGTGATGCTGGCCTGGGTGGTCGCCTCGCCATGGGTGCCGCGCCAGCGGTGCTGTCCCGACAACTGCATCCGCTTCAGGATCGAGGTGGGGACATCCCTGTCCGGCGTATCGACCTTGGTGATCTGATCCAGCATGAAGCGTGGCGTCAGGGTGAAGTCCTCGTTGTCCGTGACCACCTGGAAATACGGCACGGAGACCGATGGCCCCAGACTGCTGTTCATGCCGAAGGTCGGAGTCAGGACGCCGCTCTGGCGCTTGATGGTCGGATCGGGATGGGAAAGATAGGGGGTGTAGGCGACGGGGACGCCCTTGAACTCCAGCCATGCGTCCCGGTACTCGACCTGGGCCTCGGCCTGGTTGTGGGTGACGCGCTGGGCCTTGACCTGCCAGAGCGGCGTGCGGCCGGGATCGTCCCGGCACGGTTCGCAGGCGGTATAGACGGCGCGGTCGAAGTCGGTGCGGTCGCCGCCCACCCGCTGGGCGCTCTGTGCCGCCATGCGGGAATTGTCGGCCAGGATGCTGCGGATGTCGCGGGCCACGCCGTTCTTGAAGTCGCCGGTCAGCTCGAAATAATCGGCATGGGTGACTTCGCCCGACGGCTCGGTCAGCACCACGTTGCCGGACGCGCCCATGACGTCCTGCTTCATGTTGTAGCTGACCGTGTCGGCGGAGATGGTCCGGCCGTCGTGCATCATTTCGACGCGGCCCTTGGCGGTGACCACGTTGAACTCGCGGTCGTAGATCACCTGGTCCGCCACCATGTGCAGCGGCTCGGCGCCGTCCTCGGTGGCCGTGGCGTCGCGCATGGCGCGGGGGATGATGCGGGGGGGGCGCTTCAGCCCCACGGCATCACCGGTTTCGTCGTCGCCGCGCAGAATGACCGAGGCGCCCCGGGGGGCGTCCGTGAATATCTGTTGCGCCTGTCCGATCGGCGAGGCTTCGGCCCGGATGGACGGCTGTTCCCGCGTCTGGCGGGGTTTGGGCGTTGCCGTGGCGGCCGCCGGCGCGGCGGGGGG
>JAVBXM010000014.1 GCA_030824585.1 Phaeospirillum sp.
GGGAAGCCGAAAATGACAGCCCTGGTCGCTTGCATGCGAAAGCTCCTCGTCATCCTCAACGCCATCGTCCGGGATGCTCGCGCATGGAACACTTGACGCGCAACACAGTCGCTTCGTGGCGGATATCGAAGGCTTTCCGTTATTTCCGGTGAATGGCGAACGGCCCCGGGGCCTGGCAGACCGGCATCATCTCGATGCGGTTGATGTTGACGTGGGCGGGCAGGGAGGCGGCCCAGAATACCGCTTCGGCGATATCCTCGGAGGTCAGCGGCGTGGTGCCTTCGTAGACCTTGGCGGCCTTTTCGGCATCGCCGTGGAAGCGGACCTCCGAGAACTCGCTGCCGCCGCACAGGCCGGGCTCGAGGTTGGTCACCCGCACCCCGGTCTTGACCAGATCGGCGATGAGGTTGAGGGAGAACTGGGTCACCGCCGCCTTGGTGGCGCCGTACATGTTGCCGCCGGGATAGGGGTAGGTGCCGGCCACCGAGCTGATGTTGACCACGTGGCCGCGATCGCGCTCCACCATGCCCGGCAGGATGGCGCGGGTCATGTACATCAGGCCCTTGAGGTTGGTGTCGATCATGGTTTCCCAGTCGTCGAGCTCGGCGGCCTGGGCCGGCTCCAGGCCGAGGGCGAGGCCGGCGTTGTTGACCAGCAGGTCGACGGGCCAGGGCAGGGCGGCGGCAAAGGCGGCCACCGCCGTGCCATCGCGCACGTCCAGGGCGGCGGCATGCACCGGAACGCCCCCCAGTTCGGCCTTCAATGCCTCCAGCCGCTCGGTCCGGCGGCCGCAGATCACCAGATTGGCGCCATGGGCGGCAAAGCGACGGGCGATGGCGGCGCCGAAACCGGCGGTGGCGCCGGTGACCAGCACGGTGCGATTGGTCCACATGCTACTTGTTGACCTCCGAAGCCTATTTCATTTCCGAAGCGCGGGGGGCGAGGGGGCGCTGGGGGTCCACGTCGCGGATCATCACCAGATGCGGCATGGGGGTCAGCGGGTTCTCGATCTTCCAGATATAGACCTTGGACGCGCCGAACGGCTTGACCTGGGTGGCGTTGTGCTCCACCACGTTGCCGTCGGTGGTGATGCGGAACTCGCCCTCCATGTTGAGGCCCAGTTCCGCCAGAATCTGGGCGTCGGAGGGCTTCATGGCGTTGGCCTTGATGATGATGGCGCCATTCTCCACCGAGCGCAGCGAGATCAGCCGGGCGTCGCGGCGGATCAGCGAGGTCAGTTGCACCTTCTCCAGCCGACCGACCCGCTCGTATTCCACGGCGAAGCGGCCCTTGCCCTTGGCCTCGATCTTGCGGAAGGCGATGTCGCGCGACAGGTCGCGGCGGATGTTCTCCTGCCGCTCGGCCTCGTCCTCGGGCTTGACCTTGTTCTTGCGGTAATCGTCCAGGATGGGGGCGAACATCAGGTCGCCCTTGTAGGTCAGCGAATAATCGCCGTACTTGGACAGACGCAGTTCGCTCTTGAACTTGTCGGGGATGTAGCACGACGACAGCAGCAACACCGCCGCCAGGACGCCGATCCGCTTCAGCCAGTCACCCGCCACCATGCCCTCCGGCCTTCTCCAAGGTCTTGGCAGCCTGCCACAGAGCCTCCATCTCGTCGAGGGTGGCGGATTCGGCCGAACGGCCGGCGGCCTTCAATTGCGTCTCGATATGGCGGAAGCGGCGCTCGAACTTGGTGTTGGCGCGCTTCAGGGCCCGCTCGGGGTCGACGTTGAGCTTGCGGGCCAGATTGACGCAGACGAACAATACGTCGCCCATCTCATCCTCCAGCCGGTCGAAGGGGGCGTCGGCACGGATTTCCTCGGCGATTTCATGGGCTTCCTCGGCCAGCTTGTCGAGGATGGTTTCCGGCCGGTCCCAGTCGAAGCCGACCCTTGCCGCCCGGTTCTGCAGCTTCAAGGCCCGCGTCATGGGGGGCAGGGTACGGGCCACCCCATCCAGGATACCCGGCTCGCCGTTCTCCCCGGCCTTGGCGGCGCGCTCGCGGGCCTTGGTTTCCTCCCAGGCCTCGACCTGCCCGGCGGAATCGCGGCCGTCATTCTCGATGAACACATGGGGATGGCGGCGGATCATCTTGTCGGCGATGGAGGACGCGATGGCGTCGAAGTCGAAATCGCCGTTCTCCCTGGCCATCTGGGCATAGAACACCACCTGGAACAGCAAGTCGCCCAGCTCATCCTTCAACTGGGGCATGTCGCCGTGCTCGATGGCCTCGGCCACCTCGTAGGCTTCCTCGATGGTGTAGGGCGCGATGGTGGCGAAGGTCTGTTCCAGGTCCCAGGGGCAACCGCCCTCGGGCGAGCGCAGCCGCGCCATGATGGCCAGCAGGCGGTCGATGGGCGAGTCCCCTTGCTCCGGCGTCGCTCCGGGCCGCTCAACGCGGCCGCGCTCGCTGTGCTCGCTCGTCATTGCGCCTTGGCCTCGGCGGCGAAGTCGGCGCCGGTTCCCCAGGGATCGTCAACCATCATCAGCGGACAACGCTCGCGATAGGTGGCGGTGATCTCCTCGTAGGGTACATCGTAGTAGCTGCCGCGCTCCTGGACGTATTCCATGTGCCGGCGGTCCTGCTTGTCGAACGGATGGAAGACGGAGTCGGTTTTTCCATCCCATTCAAGGGGATGGACGCCGAACTTCTCGCATAGAGCCAGGTTGAAGGCGGGGGTGGCCTTGACCCACCGGTCCTCGTGCCTGATCTCGGCGAAGGAATGCCAGCAGAAGACGTCGCCGCCGTTCTTTTCAATCAGCTTGGGGGTGGCGAGGTGGTTGCGTACGTCGGCGAAACCCAGGCGGGCGGGAATGCCGATCGCCCTGGCGCAAGCGGCGAGCAGGGCGGCCTTGGGGATGCAGAAGCCGCGTCCCTGGGCCAGAATATCGGCGGCGGAATAGGTTTCCGGTGCGTTGAAACGCACATAGGGATCATAGATCACCGTGTCGCGGACCGCGTAATAGAGACGGATGGCGGCATCCAGGCGGTCGGAGGCGCCGGCGGCGGCGGCATTGGCGAAGGCGGCGATGGCCGGGTTGTCGCTCTGGATGAACTTGGCGGGCTGCAAGGCGCGGGGATCGACGGTCATGATGCTTCCGGATGGTTGGACCGGGCCAGCATAGAGCTAATCCTGCCTGGGGGGAACGCTGCAGCATTGATGGACGATGGCGGCCTGATCACGGCGGTTGTCGTCCTTGAACGCCAGCCAGCGGCGATAAAGGCGGGCGAAGATGGAGTCCGAAAGAGGCAGGCGGTTGGCGGAAAGCCAGCGTTCGATGGCCGGGAGCGTCACGTGGCGCAGATCGTAGATGACGACCATGCGGCCGGCGCCATCGGCCCGCAGGTCGAGAATTCCTTCCGGACGTTCGAGAAGCGTGGCGGCCGCCACGTCGGCACCAGGGGCGAGGGAGAGGCTCAAAGTACGGATCAGGCGGTCGGTTTCGCTCATGTTGTCCTCCAACATCCCATATCCATTTGTCGCAAATAGTGCAGTTTCGGACATTGTTGCCCTTTAATTCGGGCGACCGAGACGCTGCGAAGTGCAAGCCGAAGGCTCACTTCGCAGTGGATCGGTCGCAACCAAATTTGAGATTGTCTGTTGCATTTTTCAAAAGGGCAGAATCGTTGCAACTAGGCAGGTGCCCGAGAGCAACGCATTTTGCAATGGTTGGACGGATTTTTCGCGGTAAATGTTGCGGCGGAGCGAATGTTCACGCCGGGGCATGTTTGCTTGTTAAGCTGCGCCGCGGTGGCGGCTTCGGCGGCTGTGAGGTCGCCGCTGCAGTGTATGGCTGTAGTCTCCATTTCAGTCGTCAAAGGTATGTAGACATTCGATAACAGAAAGGGGTTTCTCCCAAAGCGTGGAATTTGATTTAAGGCCGGAAAGCAGAGGCCAGAATTGAAGCTTATTTGTTGAGTGACTTGCAGTGAGTGCTCGTTCCCCAATAACTTTTATTGTTGTTAAGCTTTTCTTGCGCATCGACGAGGTCATGAACTTACTATAGTCGAGGGAGGCATTCGCAGGTCAGTAATCTTGATATTCGTCATATTGTCGCCAACCAAGATTGCGGGCAGTTCCTGGGCGAACTTGGCAGCATGAATTTCTATTAATCCAGGCTTGGACAGCCGCCATCCACCGGTGGCTTTTTTGTCTTCCATCGGCCGATCGACAACGACGTATTCAACGGGAATATCGGGCGGGATGTTGCGCAGGTGCTCGATCCGATATTTCTGATCAAGATTGGTCGCGTCGACGACGGCCGAGCGACCATTGGCCAGTCGGGCTCCCACTATGGCACGCAGGCGCTCAAACACCGGTTCCTGGTCCCCGGCCATATCATGCGAGCCGGTCATGGCCTCCCGAATTGCATCTGAAGACACGATATCCGCTGGGTCGTGGTGGAGGGCCGCCCAAGTACTTTTTCCGGCGCCACTGGGGCCAATCAGCATTACCAATTGCTGGCCGCAACGCGGCCATTCCCATCCTGGGCAGTCCTCAGTGAAAGTTGAAGAGAGGTCTTCCCACAGCTCAGATGCCTTATTAATGTAATTAGCCTGCACAGGTTCGAAATGGGCCATGCTACGGCGCATTCGGATGCACAAATTTATCAAGAGTGCGTAGTTGTCCGGCAGATCATCCTTGATCCGTTCATTGACATCATACAGCTCCAATTCCCACGCGCTTTTGTAGGTCTTTTTATGGCCGCCGGTAAACTCCTTAGTAAAGGGGAGTTGCGCTTGTATGTGGTCGAGATATTTGCCTACAAAGGCTACTCGGATTTGGTCTAGGAACGGGAAGAGGATACGGACTTGGCCGCGCCAGACACGCTTATCCAATCCGTCATCATCCTGTGCCGCGAGTAGGGCCGATGTATGCACCCAGGTGAGCCCGTCCCAACGATCGACCAGGCCATTGCTCCAGGACGGGTGCTTTTTTAGCGCTGGTGCATATTGCTTCAAGTGCGTCAAAGGGTTGGCCAGCGTCGCCAAGCTTAAACTAGCCAAACCACGAGCCAGGTCTTCATCCCACCCGGCCAAAACCGTTGCTACCGACACTGCCGTGCGTGCAAGCAGGCTATCATCCGGCCATCCGAGACGGGCTTCGATAAAGGTTTCAGTATCGTGCCGTGTCACTTGGCCCAACCATCGGAATTCCTTGCCGACAACCGCAATGGCGTCGTCTCTTGGGACTCCCGACGGAAAAACGACGAGCAGCGACGGAGCCAGCGTGCGGCCCAAACGCACCCGTTCGGTCCTGAGCAGCTTCAGGAAATACACCCAAGGGTACCAATCCTCTGCGGGGATGCCTTCGACCACGAAAATCCCTGCTGACAGTTCTGGCGCTATTAAGAAGTCGCCCACCAACCGAATGCCGTTGGTCCGCAAGCCCGCCGCGTTGGCCAGCATAGTTACCGGTGCACGGTTGCGTAAGCCGGTCGATGCATCGACGCGGATCACGGTCGCTGCCGAGTGCATCTCTAAATGATTGGCGATGGCGCCGATCAGCCCTCCCGGATGCGGAGTGGGCAAAGACAGGCCAACCACACCGTCTTCGGTACCGATAACCGCCGTCGCCACTCGCTCGACGAAGCGGGTGGGGCCAGGAAGACCCCACCAGCTTAGCGCGCGCCACGCTGTCATTCCCCCCTCTCCACGGCGGCGGCTGCCTTAAGCAGTGGGTTAAGCAGGTAGGGTTGAGTATCGGCAGAAGAGCCTGTGACTCCTGGATCGGCTTCTAACAGGCCCATCAGTAGGCCATACTCAACAATCTGTTGACCGCTAAGTCCTGCGGCTTCCGGCACTTCCGGCAATATGCCCTCGTCGATGTAGTAAGCGGAGATCCGACCGTCGTCCCCCACCCAACGAGGCAATATTAGGAACACCTCCTTAATCTGCGGAAGCAGGCCAAGATCGTTCCAGAGCTGATCTTTATCAGCTATCAGGCGTTCAAATTGTCGGTCAATGCGAGTGCTAAATTTTTCTCGTGATCCTTCTGTATTTATTATTAGTAGTTGGCTTAGAAGGCGGTTGAATCCTCCGGTCTTCTCTCTCAATCCGTCTTGAAACTGTTCAACCGCCAAGTGTTCGGCCTTGAGGCTGTAATCGAGCATGGCCGCCGACCACAGCTGCAGCGGTAAAACCCGGATTTGAGTTGGAACCGGGTGTGCCCGCGGATCCTGAATCCAAGACAGGGCGTGGGTTGGCCCGCCGATGAAGGCTAGACGGACGCGGCCCTCGCGTACCGTGCCAGTCCTTAACGCCATTTCCAGCCAGCTGAAGTCCCACGGGCTCTTGGAATCGATCACCAGCAAGGTGAGGTCGATCTCACGCGGGCGAGCCTTGGTTATGGCTTCCATCAGTTGGCTGCAATTGGTCCAAACCTGCGAAACCACTTCGATGCGGCTGCCATCGGACACCAGTGGACCTGCTGTCTTCATGGCCGCTGCGACGATTCCTTGATCAGACAGGGAGTTACCAAAAATCACCCGAATGGGTACGGCCGCAGAGTTGGCATCGCGGGTCAACAGATCATGCTCCTGGCCCATCGTCAGCGGGCAGGCGTGCTTTGCCGCCACTTTGAAGATGGCCGGAAGATGCAGCGGGCGGCGCATGGAGCGGGGCTCGAAGGCCTCCGGCGCTGGGCGGTCAAGAAAATCCACCAGCTTGGTCACGACGTCGAGTTGGCTGCCCAGCAGGCGAAGTATGGTGTGCGAACGCAGCGCCCAAGCATCGTGGCTCACCCGACGCAGGACGCCCAAGCCCTCCATTTCGTCGAGAAGATCTTCGACCACGGACAGCCGGTTAACCTGATTGAAGGCCTTGGGCCAGTGCTTGGTCGCCGAGGCCAGCACCTCAACCGCGGACATACCCTCGCCGACACGGCCCATGGCACTGTCGTCGAAGGCACGCAGGGCCATGATGTTAGCAATGAGCGCGTAACGTTCCTCGATCTGAATAGTGTAGTTGAACATTTTTGCAATCTCGCGAGCAATGCGTTCGTCCTCCAACGCTTCGCGCACCTGATCGCTGCTTATACGCTTCTGTAGCCATTTACCCCGCTCAGTCTTACGGTCGTTAAGGCCTTCTAGCAAACCTTTGCAAAACAGCTGGACAAGAACCGGGTAGTAGTTGCAGTGACTAAGAATGCGCCAGACATCCTCTCGGTTTTCAAATTCGTATCCCATGGCAGCCAGTGGGCGGGTTACCAACTGTTCGGCATCGTGCAGTTCGTCATCCATGAGCGGACCGATGCGCTGGGGATCTGACGCAATCTGCTTCAGTGGCGGATTCTCGGTGTGTACCAGTCGGGTGACGTTATGCAGGCCTGCCAGCACGAACTTGAAGCGGCGATGGCTGGAGTCCATGAGCTGTTGGAGGCGGATGAACTCCTTGAAGCCGCCATCAGCGTCTGTCTTGATGAAGCGGTCTGCCTCGTCGAGAAGGACAAGGATACGCCGCTTGGTGTCGGCCTCGAGCCAGTCGTTAATGGCCTGGCTGAATTCCGTCGCAGTGTGGACGGGCTCGTAAAACAGGTCAGGCAGCTCTCGGGAAATATATTCCCAGAGGCAAGATGGCATCACATTATTGCCGATATCGAGGATGCTGACATAGGCAACCGCCATACCTTCTTTCGGTTTGTGTTCAGATTCTTTCAAGTATTGGAGGAGAGCGGTCTTGCCGAGCCGACGGCCACCATAAACAATGCAGCTGCCAGAAGCGTCCAGCAATTTGCGGTATTCCGTCCGACGTCCGAAAAATATCTCCTTAGGAACCGCTTGGTTGCCGTAATCGCGATAGGGCGACGCAAACGAGAAGGGCTGAGCACATTCCAGTAGGGTGAGCGGGCGGAACTCCGGCTCGCTCAGTGCAAACAGGAACATACCCTCGTCGATTACCAGCACACGCTGCCCTTTGCTGTTGGCGTAGGTCGCGATTTGGGCCAACCGGCCTGCGGATGCGACTGATAGCACAAGAATCAGGACGCCCATGGATCCTGCATTGGTGCAAAATTGACTGATCTCGGTATCACTCGGGACTTGTGTGACGACGCAGACGCGGTAATTACCCTTGG
The DNA here is from genome assembly GCA_030824585.1 of Phaeospirillum sp. Lineage (GTDB taxonomy): Bacteria > Pseudomonadota > Alphaproteobacteria > Rhodospirillales > Magnetospirillaceae > Phaeospirillum. Next base: position 8,079 of record JAVBXM010000014.1, read on the forward strand.
TCTGGCTACCAAAATCCGGCAGGAGCAAGCAATCCGGCTCCCACGGAATCTGCAGACGCATTTCTGAGACATAGATTTTACGCGAGTTGCTGGTAAGGGCCCGGTCCGGCCGCACGATCTCACCCTTTAGGCCTGCGCGGTCGAGAAAAACATTGAGAAGCGCCAAGACCTGATCGGTATTGTGGCCGCCGTTCACGCGATGGCGCAGGCCTTTCCAGTCGTTGAGCAGTGCTAGTGCGTCGGCCCGACGGGATTCACTCAGGCGGGAATAAGCCAGGGGACCGAAGTCAATTTCCTCCTGTAAGCAGGCCTGTGCCTTGTCGGCCACTTTTTCCGACAACGTAGTTGCTTCCATCAGGGTATTGGGCACCGCGGGGAAGAAGGCTCGGAAGCGGGGGTTGGGCGAAGTGGTTTCCGGTAGGGCCCGACCGCTTTCCAGAAAGTCGATGTATTCCCCGGCGGTCAGAAGGTCGTCCTTGGTGATCAGGCCCTGCACCCGCTCTGCATCCGTCGGGTTGATCCCGTGCTCACTACTTAAGGTGTCGAGGCGGCCAAGCAGGTTCTGTCGGGGCTTCCGCAGCAGGTGCTGAATCTCTTCGCGCACTGAGCACAGTAGGTTTTCGGCTGCGGCAAAATCGAGGATAACCTCGTTCTCTTCCTTCTCGTTGCGGGCATCCACGGTCAGGTTGGTGGGTAGCTCATTAGGCTCAATCCGATCAAGTTGAGACAGTTGGGCCTGAGCGGCATCTACGCCAGGTAGCACGTTCATGCGCTGGACACGGTCAACCATCCGCCGTACTTCCGCGATGTCACCGGTGAGCTTGTCGCGACGGAACTTCGCATTGCCTTCGATGAGGTCGCGCAACTCACCGCGCTGAACATCGGTAATGCCATAGAAGGCACCACCATCAACGAGGAGCCGAGCAGCTACAAAACAGTCGGCGTTAAGGTGCTGACGCACGGCCGTTTCCATGGCGGCATAGCGGTCGCCATTGATCTCGCGCGGCAAGGGCGTGCGGTTGAGTAGTGTGTTAACGACCATTTCCGGCTGGTAAGGCGAGGGCAGCCAGGAGCGCCCAAATTCAAGACCGGGTAGCCATAGCAACGGTCCGTGCAGCGCCAGCAGATGATCGGAAATCCCGGACGATGGCAACAGGCCGCTAATGGCGTCCCGCAGCCGCGCAAGCATCTGAAGTGCGTAGCGGGCAGCCGACAATGGCAACGGTGGAGCGCTTTCCATGAACGCCTTGAGCGTGTCTTCTGCAGGCTCCAGGGCGCCTATAATGTTAAGGCGGATGCGATCGACAATGGCTCGCTGACCACTTTTACGCATTTCCGGAATAGCGTCGCGGACTTGGACATATTCACGGCACTGCGCCGCCAAGTCTGAAATATGAGCGACCAACCGTTCGCGAGCATCGCCATCCACTCCTTGGGCCTTGAAATGCGTGGCGGCCTCTTCAGCTTCATCCAGAAGGTAGATGATCTGCTGCCGGTCCATATACTTTGTAAATTCCCGTGTCACCTCGAGTGCGATGGCCCCACCTTTCTTAAGGCCATCCCGCAATTTGCCGATGACACCGTTGCTGTGGACCAACGACTGCCGGATCTTATTGCCGAGTACGAAACGGAAGCGCAGGGCGCTGAAGGACTCAATGCTGTTCAGAATTTGCTGTAGGCACTCCTCCCCATAGCTCACGTCCTCCGCGGCCTGCGAAACGGTCTTTAGCATGGCTGGCGTCACACCCAGTCCCGAACGCGATACCAAGGCGTCCTTTAGCTTATAGACTCCTTCACCCACCCCAGCTTCCAAGCCGTTCAGAGTCTCGAGCGCCTGTATGGCCATGCTGTCCGTGTGGAATAAGGCCACAGTGGTGAGGGCCCCAAACACGGTGAGCATGCGGGCTGAAGACACGTCGTCTGCGACGGTCTCGTCTTCTTGCATTTCCTGAATACTGAGAAGAACGTCTTCGATGAGGGAGTTTAGGGCTGCATCACCTTGCAGCAACGAATGGTTGATGTGCGGCGCCATAGCCGCCAGACGCAACTCTGCCTCAGAAAAGGCGAAACGATACTCGCCGAAAATGCGGATGGCGGCGCGCAGGAGATGGTAGGCCAGCCCGAACTCATGGTTCTCGATCAATGCCAGCATCTTCAGTTCAATAGAGGCTGCCAAACCGGTCAGGGCTTCGTCCGGCAACGGCGCCGGTTGTATTTCGGCCGACACATGCTCCGGCTCCGGCCACGTTAGCGGCTCCTCCTCGCCCTGCGGAGTCACGGCAATATCTTCCTGGGCGGGATCAAAGGCCACCCCAAGCCGCTCAATTTGATCTGAGGGCCCGGAAGTATCGCTATCGGCACCCGTTTCGTCTGCTAGAGAGGATTCCTGCGCTGTGGCAAACGCCGAGACTGCTTGCGTAGAAGGATCGGTGACCTCCCATGCAGCAGTATCCACATTACCCGTACGAGCCTTGGTCACCACTATAGTATTGGGCCCCTCGGCTATTCTTCCGAGCTGCAGAACGGACATGAGGGCCTGCAGGCGGGCCAGTCCCTCTTCCGCTAATTGGATCGCCCGGTTGGTCATGGGCATGGCTTCCGCGAGGCGCGCCATGGCACCGCTGGCAGCAATCTCGGCAATCAGGTCAAGGGCCTTCTTCCGGATTTCTACGGCTTCCCGGCGCATGTCGCTTAGGTACTCAAGCTCCGCGTTGGCCCGTGCCGCCGTAGTTTGGTCAACCTGTTCCAAACTTTGCGGCCAGTTGAGACTGGCGTGCGTTTCCTGCTCGGCCTTATCATCAGTAACAATGGCGGCGAAATCAGCGGCAAGGGCCTGAGCGGCATCCCAGAATGGTGCGGCCAGAATCCCTCGGGGCTGGCATTCCTGCCACAACCGCGCCGCTTCGCGGGCTTGCTCCAGGACGGCAATCAGGTCGATCAACGCTTCTTCGATCGGTTTTTTTGCCCGTATGGTCGTCAGCATCCGATGGGCTTCGGCCAGGGTGTCCCGCCAAATGGTCAAGCTGACCTGAGCCCCCTCAGCTGCCATGAGTGGCTCTGCATCTGCATTGGCTGAAGCTGGGCCTTCGATTTCCCCCTCCAATCCTTCGTCTTCACCAGATTCTTCATCCTCCTCATCCTCGTCGAAAGAGGTAGTGGAGCCATTCGGGGAGACCAACGGTGCGTTGGGTTGCTCGATGATGTCGCGGTCCCAGTTGAAATTGTGATCGTTTAAGTGGGCCTCTGCGGCCGTCATGAAGGGTTCCAAAATGCCTAATTGCTCAGGGTATTCCCGCAAGAAGGCATGTAGGGTCTCGTCGTAGCCCCGACCAAAGGTCATCAAATAAATAGTGCCCCGCATAACATCAAACTGCTGGTCACCAGCGAGCAGTGCGATAGCCGGCCCGAGGTCCGCAGGGCGCGGGCATTTGGCCCTAGTGCTGGCAATCTGAATGTGGCTCTGATAGACCTTGCGGTAAGGTCCGAACAGCATGAAGTCTTTACGTTTTTTCAACTTCATGTGGCGGGCGGCGACACGGGTGACGGCGCGAACAAAGGCCGGATAGCGCAACCCATCAAGTAGAATATCTGGAAACTGCTCCGCAGTTGGCCGTTCGTCTGGCCACGGGAAGCCGGACAGGCATCGGATTTCTTCTGCCCAGTGATGAATGTGTCGGAGCAAGCTTTGGGGGGCCGAAATCTTAGTTCTCAGCCAGTCAGCGGTGACGAAGTTGGGAACCGGCAAAACAGGCGTCTTCGGTGTGTTAGGCCACAAATCCGCAACGTCGGCGTTGATTGCCGTGGATGCCATGACGTCTCCCCCAATATCTTTGCTTTGTGTGGCTGCAATAGAAGGCATGCCCACGTGTGGCAATGCGAACTGGTTGGTTCCAATCGCCCGTAGCGACGTCGAGTTCGTCAAGGCGCTCCGGCCAGGGCCCTGGATGCCGAAACGCCGGGCAGCGGCGGTCCAGCGGTCCGTTAACTCAAGGTCCAAATCCGGCGCCTCATCCGGACAACTCTCGGCTTCATTATTGGCAACGGTGACCGCCGGACCACTCAGTTCCGCTGGCCCTAAGTCGTCTTCATACCCATCGGCTAGAACTATTGATGCTCCGTGGCCATTTTGCTCATCGCTGACTGCATCGTCGGACTCAGCATCTGCCTCTTCCAGGCCGAACCGGGTCATATAGTCTCGAACCTTGGATTCGAAGGACAGCGGCGAGGGAAGCGTTGTTGGCAGGGGACTGTGGCCGTAGCCGCAGCGTAGGCTGGCAACCATATGAGCAATGCGGTCAGTGCTGTCACCGTCGCAATGGGTCACTACGGTGATGTCGACTGGCCGCGGCAGGCGATAGAGTTCCTTTGCGATGTCATAAACTTGTTGAACGTAGAGCCCCTTCGAAGGCGTACTTGGTGGCAGATTGAGGCCTTTGACCTTCTTGGCGGGATAGAAGGATGTAAGATTGCGGTAGACGCTAAGGCCGCGTGGGATGGACATTTGGAAATACCCGGCCGTAATCCAATAATGTACGGCTTCACCGCCGATTTCCTCGGCGATGCGGATAATGCGCTCGGTGATGGAAGGTGCATAACGCTCGACGGCCTCTCCGGTCGGCAAGTTGGTTGCTGGGTCTATCTGCTCGTAGCTGGTGGACTTGTGCTCGAAGATGCGTCCTGCATGGTCGGTGCGCACCCGCACTAAGCGTACGCCCGGCCAGCACGTGGCCATGCCAAGCCGTTCTGCGCCCAGGGCAATCGTCGAACCGAACTCGCTGTCCTGCAGCCAGGGCCACAGACTGGCTGCCGAGGTCGAGTCGATTAAGACTAATGGCCGGTCTCCTGCCTGCGCGGTATCGTCAATTACGGCGCGAACGAATTTTTGGAAAGAGTCGCGTTCGACATTTCGGCCGCTGCCCAGGCTAGCGGTAACGTCCGGGCTGGCCACCCGTTTGAGGGCAGCAAAAAACGGCTCCCAATAATCAGTCCAGCGCATGCAGCCATCGAACCATCCAACGCGGGCGGTAGTGCGCCCGGTCGCGGCGTCGATGCGAGTAGCTAAGCAGATGCGGCCCCCCTTAGCGCCTGAGCGTAGGCGCGCCTGAGTTACCACAGAAATACCAATAATGGCTTTGGGTCTGGTGTCCTCTTTCGGGAACGCGCCTTTAAGCAAGCTTTGCACCTCGGACACGAGGCCAGAATGGCCGAAAAGTAGGTCGTAGACGGCGGCCTGGACACGATGCAGGTAGTTTTTAAGTCCCTTCCAATTGGAAGCCGGAGGAAGCAGGTACTGCACATTGGCGTCGGCGATGCTGGCCAAGGCATAACGGCCAGCCAACTTGTTAACGGGATCGTCCTTGCGGCGATCATACCAATCGGCTGCCTGCACGAGCGCATGGGCGCCGGGATAGTCGCTAAAGATGGCTTCGGCCAGGGGACGCCAGGCTGCAACGCGCGCGGCGAATCTCTCCTTGGCCTTGTGGGCTGGCGCCGGCATGTCGGCCCGGGGGCCATGGACATCGGCGGGCAAAAGGTATTCGACCATAGCGACCGAGGTGCCGAACAACCCGGTGATCACCGCCCTCAGCACCGCTCTTTCCGCTTCCGTGCGGGCTACTAAAGCGACGGTGGGGATTTGGTCGCCGAAAGCCCGGCGCATGCGCTGTCTGTTACTCTCGCGCACGATTTCCAGCGCTGACCGGGCGTCGAGTGCGGACTCGACAGTAATTTCGGGGACTTCGCCATCGCTCATTAACTGACGGCAGGCTGTCATCAGTGCGTCGCCGTCAAGCCGGTTGCGACCAAGCGTTAGGGCGATATCGGCGATAAGCGCCTCCGCCTGCAGGGCCTTGTGGTGGTCCTCCGCACGCCTGGGTGTGCGCTTTGTCTCTGCAGTTTCCTGAAACGGCAAGGCCTTGAACCCGTCTGCGGCCATCAGCCTGAGCACGGTATTCAGCAGGTCAGCGTTGTCGCGGGTGGTAGTGCCACGACCGACCGGATGTGAGCCCCCCAGCTGAGGGGAGTAGGGAATGCCAACGAACACCCCCTGCCTACCCTGCTGCGCCACCCATTCTTCCAGGTTCTTACCGAGATCTAGGCGGAGATTGAGCGCCTGGAGCATGAATTCCGGCGAGAACGGCTCATCGGGTACGCCTTTGCGGACAGAGGTGGTGAATTCGATGGCTACCGGGCTTTTATTCTCGCCTATGACGGTGCCGGTTACTGTGCGCAGGCGTCCCAACTTCTTCGCATCGGGTAGGGTGTCGTACCACAGCCTGCGTGCAGCCCTCACGACCACTACCGGTCGTGAGAGAAACGGTGTGCTTTCGACCGTCAGCTCCGCCACCATCGAGTAGCGGCCACCGTTGGCGACTGCTGGCCAAGTCTGGAATCTTAGAGTGTTATTTGCAGACGACGCCCGGATTATTCGGTAGACCGGTCCAAGGCCCTCAAATAGTTCCTGACCTTCGAGGCAGCGGGCGATGACTTGTAAAACGCCATGTTTGAGCTTATCGAAACTTTCCCCGGCATGCAGCCGCTGCGCCAAATCGAATTCCAATTCGTCGACGGTGAATGCCGCTTCCGGAGTTGCCAAGTCGGCCACGGCCGTAAAGAGATCGTCATCGATCCCCACCCGGTCGCTCCAGGGCTTCAAGACCATACTCATCCAGGTCTTGAGCGCCGAGGCCGCCCGTTTGGTCAAGTCCAGGCTGCCGCCGGGGATGCTGAGGAAGGGGTGACATTCCTCGCGGTTCCACGGCGCTCCGAGATCAGCCACTAGCAGCACAGCTTCGGGTATTTGTGCTTCCAGTGCCGCCCGTAATGAGGCGTAGGGCAGCATTTTGCCCTCGGGCAAATTAGAGATGGCTGCTTGGCGTGCCACCTCCCGCAGACGTGCGGCTAAGAGATCCGACCAAGACAGCCGCACGGTCCAAACGGGCAACGCTTGCGGAGGATCGACGACCAGAGCGCAGGTGGCGGGGACCACACCCTTGCGGCCACCCTTTTCACGAAACAGTGTGGGCACGGCCAGGTTAGTCATCGTCACGGACGCCTTCAGGAGAAAAACGCACACCTGCACACCGTTCAAGCGGATGCAGGAAGGGTTCATAGAGCGCGCGGTAGACTTCCCGATTCACCGGATCGGTATCGTTGACCCGCGCGGCTAGGATGTCGCGCATCATCACCAGCATGCTAGTTTGACGGCTGTCTGTGTGCTCGCCTGTGGTGGCCGAGACCGGCGCCCAGGCAGTATCGGCAAAGATCACCCGGGCCTTGCAGCCATTCCGCATAGCACGGCCTATGGTCTGCAAGACATCGACCATGATGTCAGCGGTGAAGGGAGCCGCGAGCGGTCCCAGGCGGCTAGCCTGGACGGGGAAACGCAGCAGACGGCGGGTTACCTCGGCTAACTGGTGGCGGGCCTCGCGCCACGCGGCGGTGAGACCGCTGGGCGGCAGGGTTGGACACAAGGTAGCACGGTCCAGTTCGAGGGACTTCGCGCCGACGATGCCGGCCACCAAGTCGAGGCTTTCGGTAGCGGGATGGGGACGAGTTAGAAAGACCAGAGTGCCCAGCAGGGCGTCACGCCGCCGCGGACCCTGCTCGAAGACGATGTTAACGCCGCGGGCTAGTGCCTTCATGGGAAATACAAGGATGTCCCAGTCGTCACGTAAGCCCAAACGCTCAACCTGGGCCGCGGTGATCCAGTCGCCCTCGTTGCCCGACGGAGTGCGTTCGACGACTGCCACTACACGCGGCGCCAAGTCCGGCCGCGTACGTCTTAGATGATCTTTGATCAGGCGCACTTGGGCATAGCTATTGACCACTAGCGCTACCTTGCGGCCCGGATCGAAATCCCGGGTCATAGCTATGGCGAGCGGGTTTTCTCCGCTAAAATAGTGGTCGACCATCTTGCGCAGGATACGGTCACGCTGTGTTAGTGGTGCCCCTGAGAAGCGTAGCATCCGGTTGGGAGCGCCGGGATCGGGGATAGGGGCGAAGATGTACTCGCTGTCCTTCCATCCATCGTCCGCCTCGGGCCGACGCAGCACCAAGTCTGGACCGACGGGAATATGAAAAGTAGGACTTTCCTCAAGGAACGAGGTTGCGCTGGCTAGTAGCACTGCCGGACCGTGTTCTTGACTATGGTGCTTATCGTGGCGCAACAGCTGATGCAGACGGTAGAGTAAGGTGCGTGGCGCTCCTCGGAACGAGACGTACTGCAGTCGGACGCTGGCTCGCCCCTCGCCCTCGTCGGAGTGGTAACGCACCCCGGAGAGCCGACCGATCAGAGCCTCGGGAACCACCCGCGCGAGATCCTCAGAAATACCCTGGCGGAACAGCGGTTCATGGTGGATGCCTTCAGCAACCATCGCTTGTTGTGCCGGGATCAGGGCCAGGAACTGCATTACCACGGTGGTCACGCCAACCAGGAAGCGGAACAGCTCTACCAACTCTTCAGGCCCTAGTCCGGTGCGGGGCAGAATAAGGGCGAAGGTTGCGGCGCGCAGGTCAACGAGTATGCGGTCCTTGCGCTTGGGCAACGGTTCGGAGATCCAGTCACGCACGAGCGTAGTAATTTTCAATGCCGCATCGGTCACTTCGGCTGCGGGGCGGCCAAGCGCCTGTGCAATTTGATCTGCGGCAAAATCGTGCTGCTCAAGGTCGTCGTCCACGTCGGTACGGCGGAATAGAGCAGCGCGAACACAGCCGTCCCAGAACAGACGGATAGCGTTGAAGCGCTTTTCTTCGGCCAGTCGCTCGGAGGGCGGAAGGAGGGAGATGTCCTCCGGGCAGAACAGCGTGGAAATAACGCTGTTGCCTGTGACGAAGATATCCTTGAAGCGCGACAGGGGGCCTTCCTGGCCATTGCGTTGTAAATCTCGCTGCAACTGGAGCACAAGGCTGTGATTTAGCTCGCGGAAGTCGCTAGCTGCAGCACTGTACTGGCGCACGTTGGACGCTGTCATGTCATTGCGCCCCACTGACAGGGGCAGGAATAGGTCACGGTTGAGGGCGTGCTCGTAAGAACCTTCGCTACCAGTGAGATCCAATGAGGAGATGGCTTTGCGATCTAGCACAGCCTGCGCGCCATCAGCCTCGTCGATGATAACTAGGTCGGCCGTCAGTGCCACGGCGTCGAAATAGCGGGCTTGGTCCTCGGCAAAATGCGGGCTGATGCGTGTGTCCATAGAGAGGACATGGCCAAGCCAGATGTGCCGGTGCGTGAGCTCGCGAGGAGCCTTGAGGCGACCGCACCAGCCGGATAGCGGACAGAGGTGTGTGCTTTCGTTTTCCTTTTGGGTGCCGTCCCGCTTTAGGCCGCGTTGCTTGACGGCGATGCACGGAGGCGTCAGGTGCGGGAAATCGCTGCCGCCGTCCGCGTCTGTATCGAATGCGGCTAAGGCACAGTTAAGTGCAAGCAGGTCGGCACCTGGCGCGGTTCGGCCGAAACCTCGCGCCTCGTCGGCAGCGAGGCGTTCCGCCAACTTTCGGGCGTGCTCAATACGGGTCTGCGGAGACTGGCCAACCAGTAGGCCGACATCCGCTCCATAGAACCGTAGATCCGCCAGCAAGTTGAGTGAAGCCTCGATAGAGGGCAGCAACAGTACCGTGCGGTAGCCGTTTTCGTCGAGCCAAAGCAGAAGCAACATGATCAAGGTCGTCTTGCCGGTGCCGGGTAGGCCAATCAGGTGCTTGAGCCCAGAGAGGCGGATGACTTCGGTTTCCTCGAGCGTGCCATTGTCCCGGTCGGGCACCAACACATGGAACTTACGTTCTCCGCCGACCTCACGCAGGCGTGCCAGCCAATTGCCACGCGGCCGATCTGGCACGGCGACGTCCTGGGCGTCCATCCGAGCCGCTATCGCTTCCAGCCCAGCGAGCGGAATTTCGATGGATCCGCGCGGACGCCTCGCCCAGTCGTGATGTGGCGCCTTGGGCAGCGACGGGAGGGAAGAAAGATCTATGCTAATGCGTTCGGCGCCCTCAGAGGCCGTCGTTAGCACCGCCATCGCGCGGGCAGCGTCGGCCCTGGTCATTTTCCAACGCTGAAATGGCAGCCCATTGACCAAGGCGGAGACCATCCCATTGACCAGAAAATCAGTTCCGGCCCGGCGACGAAATGGAAAGTGAGGCTGTTCGGGGTCGATCTCGTAGGGAGGCTCGACGTAGTCATCATCTTCGAGGTGCTCATCCTCCCAGCTGACGGCGTTGTAGACAGCCTGCCGCAGTTGAATGTCGGATGCCGCTGCGATTCCCATTTGGCGGAGAGAGAACGCGGCCACGGCAAAGGTGCGGGCCTGACGATGATCGAGTAAAGCACCATAGCCTGCCATTAGGGCAGGGGCATTGGCCAAATGCTGTTCTCCTAGCAAGACTTCAACCGCGGCACACAGCCATTGTGCGCCGAGGGCGGGGGTGAAAGCGTGCGGCTTCTCCCTCATCGGCTGAACTCGCGGATGGCCTCGGATACGGTCATGAATTCTATGTCTTGGGAGCCTTGGTAGGACGCCCGCAGTTGCGCGAGGTAATGGGGGTTCAGGCGAAGCTTGTCGTCGGGCACGGCCAGGATCTTACGGCGGAACATCTCTAGGCGGCCAATAGAGCGGCTGAGCTTGGCCGCCAGTACCACTGGGCTGGCATACGTCTTGACGTCGATGCCGATAGCGAGTCCGTCGATGCCTATATCGGCTGCGTCCGCTTGCGGATAGAGGGCCACTCGTTTCCCATTGGTCGCTAACGAATCGTAGATGTGAATTTCATCGAGACCGGGTCCGACCCAGTAAGCGAGGATGGCGTTAGTAGCGAGGCGCCATAGGCCGGGTTCCGTGATCACGTCGCGCTTGGCTGGGACTGGACAGGCCAGACGGCACTGACGGATGCGGCATCGGCCACTAGGAAAGGAAACGGCGTCACGCTCTGGCCATAATATGCTACCGCACTTGGCGCAGCGGATGCCTCGCCCCCCCTGAAGCGCGGCTTGAGGAATTGGCCTGTAGAAGGACATGATGGTCCGCGCCGACGCTGCATGACCACCCTCAACGATGAAACGGTGGATGTCCTCCTCGTGGACGGCAGGATGGCGCACAACAAAACCGCGGATCGCGGTGTAGGCCTCGGCGCGCTGCCTGGGCGGGTAGTCTTTAAGGGCGAGGCGCAGATGCTCATGATGAAGCTCTTCCTGGGCGGAAATCTCTGAATCGCCCGCATGCGCCAATTCCCGGCAATCGGCTGTCGGGACGCCCAGGTCAGGGTCAACCAATGCCACATCGGCATAGCGAAACGGCGGTTGGAATGCCGCTAGACCCCAGTCACGAAACGGCTGGCTAGCCTTGGCCATTACTTCGTGCAGGCTAGCGCCCCAGTCCTCGACACGCTCGGCAGCGCAAAGGCCGGACAGCAATGTGAGCCCCCGCCGCGTTGAAGCTGGAAGTGACGCATCCTGTTGAACCGCTCGGCCATCTGCAACGATTTGATCAAAGACGTCGGTGAAACCTCGCGCTAGACGGCTGACTATGATCTCTGGCCGGGGGTCTAACATGAGCGCATCGCCAGGGCAGGTTGGGGGTAGCGCAGTTCAACCCTTGCGGATTGCGCTGCATCCTTTGGGTTATACCTTCTGACGATAGATATGCAAACTTCAATCGATGCCAGGCATCTTCGCCGCAACCGGCATTTGTGCGGAATAGGTCGCCGTCCTTATCCGTCAGTATCCGCGTCCTCTACGACGGAGGTCGGGAATGGGGCGACAATCGCCGTCGACATTGCTCCGATCTCTTGTAGGCGATCCAAAACTGTCCGGTAATCATCGAAGAATCGCGACCAGGCGCGCATGCCGCCCATCTCTCCAATGGCATGAATCATGGCACGATGAGAAGCAGTCAGTAGCGCAGCCCGCTCCTCCAGTTCACGGATACGGGCATCCTTTCGCTCCAAGGCGGCGGCGAGGTTAGATTTTGAGCTTTTGTCCGTCCGCTCAATCATCCGGCGTAGTTCCGTTTGGCGAGACTGCCACTCAGCGAGTCTGGCATTCCGCCAGGGGTCGCGGGTGATGGACGACGCGTGGTCAACTCTCTCCAACCGGCGAGCCACGGCCCGTGCGGTGATGGACTCGTTATTCTGGAGCATCACATCAAGGATTGCTATGAAAGTGCGGTCCGTCTGTTCCGCTTCGCTTGTGCGGCGGGAAGGGAAGGGAGCTTCAGACATCCAAAAGTGTCCTCATCTTTCTGATCGGGGCGGAACGGTCCGCTCCCTCCGGGAATGGCCGCTGTCCGTCCGTCGTCCCCAGTACCTTGTTGATGCTGGCGATCATCGCTTCCGCGTGCCGAAGCTGGTTGTCCCGCCCGATGCCGGGCCGCCGTCCCTCGATCTCGTCAACCGCTCTGGCCATCGCTGCCCTTGTCTGTTCCAGGTTGCGGCGATGACGCTGGATGTCCGTGGCGACCAAATGGTTACAGCCGTCAAAGCATTGAAGGTGCTTGGGGCAGGGGTCGATAGTGAAGCTGTTGATGCAATGGCCGTACGGCGTCGCGTGAAATCCGTCCGCTTCGGCGGCGAGGAACTCGAAGGCACGCTCGTCGCCGAACTCAAGTTGGATGCGCTTGAAGGTATCGACGATGGGGCCGGACGCTTTGCCCGCCTGAATCATCGCGGCCACGGTCTGCGCCTTCTCGGGTAGTTCGCGGGCCGCTGGCGGCAGGTCGATTGCGGCGAGATCCTCGGCAAGGCTCCGATGGTCGTATTCATAGCTCTGGGCGACGGTGCGGCGGTTGAACCGCTTCGTTATCATGGCATCGGCGATGCCTAGACGGAACAGCTCGGTGTTCTGCAAATGCCGGAGTGCGTGGGTGTTGAGGCCGAGACGGCGGTCCTCGGCGGTCTCCCCATAGCGGGCGAATATTCCCTTGTCGCTTGGAGCAAGGTGGATCATGAGGTCATGCGGTGTCACCCGTCCTACCGCGAAATATCGACTCACATCGCAGATCCCGTCATTGCGGGTCTCGACGATGGCGCGTTTGGGACACAGAAAGAGGAGTTCGTCGGCCCGGAGGAATTTTCCGTCACCTAACGGAAAGGGGAGGGTGTCCGAGAGTTTGGTCGGGAGATGTTCGGTGACCAAATTCTCAATTTCACAGACGCGAACACGACCTGCAAATTTAGGCCAACCGGCCTCAGCCAGCCGGTTCCAATAGCTATAAAACGGCTGCGCGAAAGCCCCCGGCGACCGATCTTGCTGCTCGGCAATCTTTCCCAAAACAGCCACATCGAATCTCTGCCGATATTCCCTTGTCAGGTCCTCAGGCAGGCCGGCGGCACGGATCTGGGGATTGCCGGACAGACGGACGTAGAGGTCAAACAGCGAGATAAATTCGTCTTCACCAAACTCGGGAAAGTGACGGCCAGTCTCGGCCTGGCTGCGCAGGCGTGCACGGAGCGGCGCGGTAAGCTTGACGATGCCGTCCAGCGTCTCCTCGATGATCGGTTCGAACAGCGTGGGAACATGTTGGAAGGCTTGGTACAAGAGAACGCTGTTCTCGTCGCGACCCCATTGCTTTTCGGCAAAGTGCCGAAGCATCAGGGTCCGGGAAACGCCGCCGACCGTGCCCGCGTCTCTGCCGTCGACATCGACGTAGTCGCGTACCCGCTTCCAATCCGCTGGGATCGAACACACCTCGCCAACCCGCAGGCCGCAGAGGATCAGCAACTTGATTTGAGCGAACCGAAGAGCGTCCGAGAAGGTGCGGGGGTGCTCAGTGAATACAATGCGGACCAACTCCCAAAGTGCCCTCAATTCGGGCAGGCGCTCTTCATTCTTACGTTCACCAAGCCTTCTCCGAATCTGAGGACCACGCTTGACCGGCCGCGTGCGCTCGCCTTTTTCATCTCGCAGCAGCTGGTGGAACGGCCCTCGGTTGCAGAGGTGGCGTGCATCAAGGATATACTTGACCACGCTTTCAACCAGTTCTCCCAGCTTGCCGGATGCCTGGGCGGCGATGGCCACGGAACGGGCAAAACGGACATCGTCGGCCGTCATGGCCCACGGCTCGGCGCCGGATAGTGCTTGCACGCAGGTCCCCAGCACCCTGAGCGGACGGATCACCTGGCTGTTTACATGGGCCGGCGTGTTTCGGGAGACCAGGATCTGTTGAATTGTGGCAGCCTTGATAAGGTCCTGCCATCCTCGACTCAACGCGCCTTTTGCCACGGCAGGGCGGCCAGACTCGGCCAGACGCCGGTTCAGAACCTCGATCGTGTTTCTGTCGCCCCCGAGATCGGAAAGACGGGCCGTGGGCGGCGGCACCGCTCCGGCCATGGCGGTGAGGTCCCAGGCTGCCTGCTTGTCGATGAAGCCGTCACATTCGACGGGTAGCTCCCACGGAATATTTCGTTCGACTGCCAGCGTCCGTGCTGCGGCCACGTATGCGGCGAAGGCATCATTCATGGACATCTCCTTCAGCGCCGGCACCGAGCGCCTTGATGATGGCCTGGACCGTTTCTAGGGTAACCTTCAACTGAACGAACGCCGGCGATTGGTTGTCCCCGAGAGATTCGTCGAAGAAGAAGCGGACGACGGGGCGCAGTTTGTCCAAAACCTCCCTGTGGATGGTCACGTCGTTGAGCGGAAAGAATTTCCGGCAGGTATAGCAGGAGAGAACAGGGTTCTTGGAGCACAGTGACTGGCCGAGATCGCAGCCGCCGATGCCGGCAATGGGAATACCATGTGGTACGCCCCCGACCTGTTTGTCCGATGGCATGCCGAGTAGAGCTACTTTGTCGATTGTGCGGGATCGCGCCACTTCGACGATGGCGCTGTAGATAGGGGAGATCGCCAGCGCCTTGTTCAGCTTTTCTGCCTGGGTCGGGGAGGCCTCGAAGTAGTCGAGCGATGTGTCCGCTTGGGAGTGGCCGAGGAACTCGGCCACTTCCTCGACCGTAGCCCCCGCATCGGCCAGACGTTGGGCTGCGGAATGGCGAAGGTCTGTCGCAGTACGACGGATGCCAGTCACCTGTTCGGTGGTGTCTCCAATCGCCTTGATCATCAAAGAACGCGCGAATGGAAACAGCTTGGCGTCGCTCGCCGTTTCCGACCGTAACCACACCCGAGCAAGATGCCGGCGCCGGCTATACTCCACGAGAAGAGGAGCCCACTCGAGTTTGATTTTACGAACGAAAGCGGTCTTCTCAGTAGACTTTCGCTTCTTCGCCCGGTATGCCAAGAAATGAACCAAAGGCCCGTCCCCTTCACCTGGATAGATGCGGAGATCATCGAGATTGAGGCGACTGATCTGCACCGGACGGAGGCCGTGCTGATAGCTGATGCAGAGCAAGCAAGCCTTGGCCAACTCCTCGTCGGAGGCGTAGGCTGCACTTTCGGTCACGTAGTCGAGGTGCTCGATGATCTTGGCTTCCTCGTCGGCGGTCAGTATCGATTCGCCGCTGATGACACCCTGATAGTTGTCATTCCAATCGAAGGGCAGGGAGCGCACAAAATCGACATGCCCAGGACGGAAGTCGCCCAGGCACATTTCGCACATAAAATGTAAGAACAGCTTTGTGGCGTGGGCAACGCTCTGTTGGATTGCAGCACGCCAACGAGTGTCCCAGTAGATTTGCCATCCATGAAGCGGTCGTTCGACTGCATCTAAAAACCACGTGGCACCATAATCTCTGAAAATTGACATGACGGAGAAATAGCATTTTTGTGTAATCGTTGGGCTTTTCCCGTGCAGCAGCCAAGCAAAAAAGTTCTTCAATAATATTTTCACATCTTCATCGTGGATAATTTTTACGTCCAGTGTTATAGAGATAGTATCATACTTGATATTCCAGAGGTCGCTTTCGGAGGGGTGGCGGATTGTCTTCCACTCATCCTCGTATTCATCCAGGTAACGGATATGGGATGGCAAGGAGGGCAGGGCAGTGATGGCGCTCCTCGCCACCGCATGCGCCTGGGAATTGCCAGCGTTTTCCCGGCTTCTGGCCATTAGCTATCCTGCCGGATCATTGCTTCTGGGTTACCTTCGATGGAGCGGATCGCGCGGAGAACATCCACGCGATCATCGAACTTCTTATGCCAGACGGAGATCAACCGATCCTCGAAATAGGCCCGGGCGTAGTGACGAGGCATCTCGGAATCTTTGGCCCATCCGAAAAATACCCGGAGGTTCTGGAGTGCCAATTCCATCTCCATGCCGTCGCCAACGAATTCGGCCATTCGGACGACTGCGCAGGTGTGCCGGCAATCATGAGGCGTCACCTTGTCGGTGTGGAGGCGGTTGCGCAGTTCAGTCCTGGCTGCCGGGGAGAGCGCGCCGGAAAGGCCATCAAACATGAGGTTGACCGTAGGCAACGCCAGCGGCCGGTGGCGATTGGATGCGATCAGGAAGGTGTGGTCTTGCCTTCCACGGTAGTTGTCCACGTAGTGCTGGACGATGTCGGCGACCCCATCCGCGATTGGGATCTGGCGGTGCGATAGGGCCGTCTTGATGCCTGGCGCGGTGTAGCGGGGATCTTCGCTCTCGTACTGATTCCAGGTAACGTCGATCCATTTGCGGTAGCCGCCAATCCTCGGGTCAAAATCCTCTTTGATGGCGTCGAGGGGCAGAATTAGCGCCTCGCTCCGTCGCAGTCCTTGGTGAAGGTAGAGCAGGAAGAGGGCATAATTGCGCCACCTCTGGCCCTCGGAGCGAAATGGGTTCCTGACCGAGGTCGGGTCGGCAATGGCATAGAGGTCTTCGACGACGGCTGCCGGCATCGCCCGCATCGCCTTCATCTTTGGCTGCCGGGAAACTTTGAGGCTTGCGTAGAGACGCTGGAGGCGGTGTAGGCGGGCCTGCATCACGTCAAAGGAACGTGGAGTGCCGTCGCTTCGGGAGCGGCGCTCGAAAATGTCCCGGACGAACTCCATAGCGGCGCGCCAGTCGATGCTGCGGTCCGTGCGGGAATTGGCGGAGGCGTTGCGGACATGGACGAAGAAGCCCTCTAGGCAGCCTTCTAGCAGGTCGAAATCGCTTTCGGCGATCAGGCGGTCAAGACAGTCCGCGCCGGTTTGCTCGCGGACGGATCGGTAGAGTCGATCGATGGCCAGCAGCTTGGCGGCCAGTGTGGAATCGCTGAGGCCGCTGCCATGCAGGGCTTCCCACACTGTGGCCCAATACCGGGGGGCGCCACGGTCGTCGGTGAGCACCTGTCCATTCAGGTGGGGCGGAAGTCGGGGGGATCTTATCCGTTCGAGCGTCATTGTCCGACACACTACGAGACGGGCGGACTTGCCGCAACAGTCGAAACAAGACTCTACTCCAGGTAGCGTTGCGTCTCAGAATGGTGAGAAACGGGCTGTCACGCAACAGGCACGAAACTAGTCTTGGGTCGCATAATGTATATTATGACGACAAACCACGACACCTCAGGAGCACGATGGAGCCCAGGATGGCCGAAAGCCCCGATCCAGCCAAGACGCCGATTTTCACGGCGTCGGACGATTCCGGATGACCGCCGAAGGCCAGCGCGCCGATGAACAGGCTCATGGTAAAGCCGATACCGCACAGGATGGCGATTCCGTAAAGCTGGGCCATGCTGGCGCCTTGCGGCCGCTCGGCGAAGCCCAGCCGGATGGCTGTCCAGGCCGCGCCGAACACGCCGATCTGCTTGCCCAGGAACAGGCCCAGCGCAACACCCAGCGGCAGCGATCCCAGGGCCGCCGAGGGCTGCAATCCGGTGAACGATACGCCGGCATTGGCGAAGCCGAAGATCGGCACGATGCCATAGGCCACCCATTTGGCCAGGGCGTGCTCCAGGCGATGCAGCGGCGAATGCCGATCACCGCCGGCGGGCCGCATGGGAATGGTCAGGGCCAGGGCGACACCGGCGATGGTGGCATGGATGCCCGATTGCAGCATGGCACCCCACAGCCCCGCCCCCAGCAGCAGGTAGGGCCATAATTTCCCGATTCCCAGCCGGTTGAGCCCCACCAGGGCGCCCAGCGCCGCCGCTGCCGCGCCCAGGGCCGGCAGCGAGAGATCGGCCGTGTAGAACAGCGCGATGATCAGCACCGCGCCGAGATCATCGATGATAGCCAGCGCGGTCAGAAAAATCTTGAGCGAGGCCGGCACCCGCGGCCCCAGCAGGGCCAGGACGCCCAGGGCGAAGGCGATGTCGGTGGCGGTGGGAATGGCCCAGCCCCGCAGGGTGGCCGGCGATTGGGCATTCAGCGCCAGATAGACCAGGGCCGGCGCCGCCATGCCGCCCAGGGCCCCCAGTCCGGGCAGGACGCGCCGCGACCAGGTGGACAATTGCCCGTGTACAACCTCGCGCTTGATCTCCAGGCCGACCAGCAGGAAGAACACCGCCATCAGGCCGTCATTGACCCAGTGCTCGACGGACAGACCGAACCCCTTGGCCTGCAAGGCGGAAAAATAGGCTCCGGACAGCGGCGAATTGGCGACGACCAGCGCCAAGGCCGCGGCGATCATCAAGATGATGCCGCCCGCCGCCTCGCTTTGCAGGAAGTCGCGCAGAACGGAAAACGGCCTCTCAGCCATGCTCGATCACCAGCCCGTCATGGGCCGGAATTACGTGCGGCGGAACAGCCCGCCGCACCGCCTCGTAATCGAGCCGGGAGCCCATGTGAGTGATATAAGTGCGCCTGGGCTTGACGCAATCGACCCATTCCAGCGCCTTGGCGATATGGGCATGGGTCTGGTGGGGATAATCCACCAGGCAGCCGATGATCCAGGTATCGACGCCCTCCAGTGCCTTGAAGGATTCGGGCGGCAGATCGACCACGTCGGTGCTGTAGGCGATCTGGCCGAAGCGCAGGCCGAGCGTCCGGCAATAGCCGTGGTCCTGATCGAAGGGAATCACCTCGATGTCGCCGATGCGGAATGGCCCGTTGATCTCGTGGGCCTCCAGCAGCGGGCGATAGATGAACTCGCCCATCTCCTCCAGGGGCTCGAAGGCATAGGAAAAGCGGGTCCGGGCGGTCGCCAGCGTCCCGGCATCGCCCCACACCGGCAGCCACTTGCGGGTGACCCGGTTGACCTCGCGCAGATCGTCAATGCCATGCAGGTGGTCGGCGTGGTCGTGGGTGTAGATCACCGCGTCCACGCTGCGCACCCCTGCCGCCAGCATCTGGTCGCGCAGATCGGGCGAGGTGTCCACCAGGATGCGGGTCGCCCCCTCCTCCACCAGGATGGAGGATCGCAGGCGGCGGTTGCGCGGATTGGCGGGATCACAGGCCCCCCATCCCCCGGAGATGGTCGGAACGCCGGCGGCGCCGCCACACCCGAGGAAGGTGACCTTCATGGCCGCGCCACTTTGGTGAACAGGCGGTGGAAATTGTCGGTGGTGGCGGCTTCCACCTCGGCCATGGTCAGGCCCTTGACCTCGGCCAGCCGGGCGGCGGTATGGGCCACGTAGGCGGGTTCGTTGCGCTTGCCGCGATAAGGGATCGGCGCCAGATAGGGGGCGTCGGTCTCCACCAGCAGGCGGTCCAGCGGCACGCCGGCCAGGGTATCGCGCAAGATGTCGGCGGTCTTGAAGGTCATGATGCCCGACGCCGAGATGAACAGGCCCAATTTCACAGCCTTTTCAGCGAAGTCGGGGCCGGAGCTGAAGCAATGGACCAGCCCGGTGAAGGCCCCCTTCCCCATCTCCTCGGCCAGGATCGCCCCGGTATCGTCGTCGGCATCGCGGGTGTGGACGATCACCGGCAAACCCGTGCGCCGCGCGGCTTCGATATGGATACGGAACGAATCCCGCTGCCGGTCGCGCGGGCTCTTGTCGTAGTAATAGTCCAGGCCGGTCTCGCCCAATGCCACCACCTTGGGGTGCTCGGCGAGGCGCAGCAGGGTATCGAGATCGGCATAGGGCGCCACGCCCGCCTCGTGCGGATGGATGCCGACACTGGCCCAGACGTTGTCGAAGCGCTCGGCCACCTTGACCACCTGGTCATAGCGGGTGATGTGGGTGCCGATGGTCAGCAACACCCCTACTCCCGCCGCCCGGGCGCGGCCGACCACGCCGTCGAGATCGTCGGCGAAGTCGGGAAAGTCCAGATGGCAGTGACTGTCGACCAGCATCTAGGCGGAGGCCTCTTCCACATAGCGCGGGAACACGCCCTGGGGCGCCGGCAGGGCGAGTCCCGCCTTCAGTGCGTGGTTGGGGCCGAAGAAGGCGAAGCTGCGCTCGCCCTCGGGCACCACGAGCTGGTCGAGGATACGGGCGGAGGCCGCCGGCATGAACGGCTGGGTCAGCAAGGCCAGCGAGCGGATGGTCTCGGCCAGCACCCACAGCACCGTGCCCATGCGGGCGGGATCGGTCTTCTTCAGCGCCCAGGGCGCCTGCTTGTCCACATAGGCATTGGCGGCGCGAATCACCACCCAGATGGCCTCGAGGGCCTCGTGATAGAGCTGGCGGTCCATGGCATCCCTGACCTTGGCCAGCATGCCGTAGGCGGCGCCCAGCATGTCCTTGTCGTCGCCGGCATCGGGCGAATGCTCGGGCGTCTGGCCGCCGCAATTCTTGCCGATCATGGACAGCGAGCGCTGGACCAAATTGCCGTAATCGTTGGCCAGTTCGCTGTTCATGCGGCCCATCATGGCGCGCCGGGAGAAATCGCCGTCATTGCCGAACGGCACCTCGCGCAGCAGGAAATAGCGTACCTGATCCAGGCCGTAGGTCTCGATCAGCTCCAGCGGATCGATGACGTTGCCCACCGACTTGGAGATCTTCTGGCCCTCGTTGGTCCACCAGCCGTGGGCGAAGACCCGCCTGGGCGGGGCCAGGTCGGCGGCCATCAGGAAGGCCGGCCAGTAGACGGCATGGAAGCGGACGATGTCCTTGCCCACCATGTGGATGGAATTGGGCCAATAGCGGGCGAATTCGCCGGAAATGTCGGGATAGCCCAGGGCGGTGATGTAGTTGGTCAGCGCGTCCAGCCAGACATACATGATGTGGGCGTCGTCGCCGGGCACGGGAATGCCCCACTTGAAGCTGGTGCGCGATACGGAAAGGTCCTGCAGCCCGCCCTTCACGAAGCTCATCACCTCGTTGCGGCGGGACTGGGGCGCCACGCAATCGGGGTTGTCCTCGTACCACTGGAGCAGGCGGTCCTGGAACGCCGACAGGCGGAAGAAGTAGCTGGGCTCCTTCACCCATTCGACCGGGGCGCCGGTGGGGGCCAACTTGGCGCCACCCTCGCCCTTGACCAGTTCGTCCTCGGCGTAGAAGGCTTCGTCGCGCACCGAGTACCAGCCCTCATAGGCGCCGAGATAGATGTCGCCCTTGGCCACCAGCTTGTCCCACAGCGCCTGGCAGGCGACCTTGTGGCGGGTCTCGGTGGTGCGGATGAAGTCGTCGTTGGTGCAGCCCAGGATCTTGGCCAGATCGCGGAAATTGGCCGAATTCTGGTCGGCCAGGGCCTGGGGCGTCACGCCGAAGGCCTCGGCCGACTTCTCCACCTTCTGGCCGTGTTCGTCGGTGCCGGTCAGGAACTTGACGTCGAAGCCGTCCAGGCGCTTGAAGCGCGCCAGCACATCGCAGGCCAGGGTGGTGTAGGCATGGCCGATATGGGGCTTGTCGTTGACGTAGTAGATCGGCGTGGTGACGTAGAAGGTCCCGGCCCCATTCATGGGAATGCTCCGCTAAAACAAGAAGTTACCCATTATCGCGAACCCTGGCGGGCGAGGCGCTCGACCGCCATGAAGGCGCCGAGAACGGCCTGCTTGCGGTCGAGATGGACCGCTTCGGTGCGGGCGAACAGGGTGGTGATCTTTTCCCACACCTCCAGCCAATGTTCAAGGCTGGCCGCCGCCAGCAGGCGCTCCATCAGGGCGCCCTCGCCCGCCACCACCTCGGCCATGCCGTGGCCCTTGCGCCCACCCGCGCGGATCAGGCGGGCCAGCCACCAGCCCAGCAATTCGGTAACGGTGCGGAACGACCCGTCGTTCTCGGGTCTGGCCACCTTGTCGCCGAAGGCGTGCAGGGCCGGCACGTCCAGACGCGGCAGGCCCTGCAGCAGGTCGAGCAATTCGCGATAGAGGTCCAGCCCCCCCTCGTCGGCCAGGGCCAGGGCCTTGCCGATGCTGCCTTCGCCCAGCCGGGCCAGGGCGGCCACCTCCGTCGGCCCCAATTCGGGCCGCTGGCGGTTCAGCAGATCGGTCACCACATCCTCGCTCAGCGGCTGAAGCATCAGGCGGCGGCAGCGCGAGCGGATGGTGGGCAGCAGGCGGCCCGGCGAATGGGATATCAGCAACATCAAGGCGTTGCGCGGTGGTTCTTCCAGAACCTTCAGCACCGCGTTGGCGGCGTTGCGGTTCATTTCGTCGGCGGAATCGATGATCACCACCCGCCAGCCGCCCTCGGCCGGGGTCAGCGACATGAAGTGGCCGATGCCGCGCACGTCCTCGACCACGATTTCGGAACGTAGCTTGCTTTTCTTGTCGTCGGCCCAGCCGCGCTCTACCGTCTCGAGATCGGCGTGGCCCTGGGAGGCGATGCGGCGGAATACCGGATGGTCGGGGCGGATTTCCAGGTTGGCGGGCGCGTCGCCGAACAGCCCGCCCCCCTCGCCGCCCCCGGCCAGCACGAAGCGGGCGAAACGATAGGCGAGCGTCGCCTTGCCGATGCCCTTGGGGCCGCACAGCAGCCAGGCATGGGCCAGGCGCCCCGAGTTCCAGGCGTCCAGCAGCGCCGTCTCGGCAGCCCCGTGGCCGAATAGCTCGGAGGTTTCGCGGGGATGGGGGGAGTCGGTCATGTGGTATGCGGGCGAGACGCCCGCGCTCCGAAATGGCGCTTTTCCCGGGAGCGCGGGCGTCTCGCCCGCATGAATCGCAAGCCGCTCATGGCACCGGCAGCCGTGCCCGCACGGTCGCCATGATGTCGCCGTGGACCTCGTCCGGGCCATGGGTGGCGTCGATGACGGCGCAGCGCACGGGGTTCGAGGCGGCGATCCCCAGGAAGCCCTGGCGCAGGCGCTGGTGGAATCCCAGGCCCATGCGCTCGTAGCGGTCCTCGGCCCCGCCGCGTGCTCCGGCCCGCTCCAAGCCCTTCTCCACCGGCAGGTCGAGGATCAGGGTGAGGTCGGGGGCGAA
Organism: Phaeospirillum sp.; assembly: GCA_030824585.1. Lineage (GTDB taxonomy): Bacteria > Pseudomonadota > Alphaproteobacteria > Rhodospirillales > Magnetospirillaceae > Phaeospirillum. The sequence goes on from JAVBXM010000014.1 coordinate 31,178, forward strand.
ATGACCCACGGCGACCCGGTACAGGCTGGCGATGATTTCGGGGTCGAGGCCGTGGCCGAAGCCCTGGTAGGCCAGGGTGGAATCGGCGAAGCGGTCCGAGATCACCCAGGCGCCGCGCTCCAGGGCCGGCCACACCGTCTTGACCAGATGGTCGCGCCGCGCCGCGAAGTGGAGCAGCGCCTCGGTCACCCCGTCCCAGCGGGCGGTGTCGCCTTCCACCAGCAGGGCGCGGATGGCCTCGGCTCCGACCGAGCCGCCGGGTTCGCGGGTGGTGACGACCATCAGCCCCTCATCGCGCAGGCTGTCGGCCAGCAGCCGTACCTGCGTCGATTTGCCCGCCCCCTCGCCGCCCTCGAAGGTGATGAAGCGTCCACGGGGTGGGGCGGCTGCCATGGCTTAGCCCTTCTTGCCCCAGAGGATGCGCTTGAAGGCGGTGGACATGCGGCCGGTGAAGCCCAGCTTCTCCACGTCGGCGCCGGCCACCATGGGCACCTCGACCGGCACCATGCCCGGGGCGGTGACCACGATCTTGCCCACTTCCTGGCCGGCCTTGACCGGCGCGGCGATGGGGCCGTTATAGACGGTGGTGACCTTCATCTCGGGGCGGTTGCGCCGCTGCATGGTGACCTCGATGCCGGACTTGACGAGCAGCGGCACGGTCTCGGCCTGGCCCAGCCAGACCTCGGCGTCGGGGATCACCTCCTCGCCCGCCTTGAACAGGGCGTAGGTCTCCCACTCACGGAAGGCCCATTCGGTCAGGCGTCGCGATTCCTCGGCCCGCTCCTTCATGGAGCTCATGCCGTTCAGCACCATGATGATGCGGCGGTTGCCCCGCTTGATGGACGCGGTCAGGCCATAGCCGGCGGCCTCGGTATGGCCGGTCTTCAGGCCGTCGGCGCCCGGGGTGTTGTAGAGCAGCGGATTGCGGTTGCCCTGCTTGATGCCGTTGAAGACGAACTCCATCTGGCTGAACAGCGGGTAGTATTCCGGGAAATCGCCGATCAGGTGGCGCGACAGCACGGAAAGGTCGCGGGCCGTCATCAGATGGCCCGGTTCCGGCCAGCCGCTGGCGTTCTTGAAGGTGCTCCTGGTCAGGCCGATCTGGCGGGCCTTGCGGGTTTCCTCCTCGGCGAAGGCTTCTTCCGAGCCGGAATAGGCCTCGGCCAGCACCGAACAGGCGTCGTTGCCCGACTGGATCACCACGCCCTTCAGCAATTCCTCGACGGTAGCCGTGGAATTGACGGGAAGGAACATCAGCGATCCCTCGGACTTGTAGTGCCGCTTCCAGGCGGTTTCGCTGACCGGCAGGCGGTCGCTGGGCTTCCAGGCGCCACTCTTGAGCTTGTCGAAGACCATGTAGACGGTCATCAGCTTGCTCATGGAGCTGGGGACCATCAGCTCGTCGGCGTTCTTCTCCATCAACACCTGGCCGCTGGCGTGATCGATGATGATGGCCTGCTTGGCGGCGGTCTCGATGGACTGGGCCCCGGCCGCACCCGACAGGACCGGAATCAAGAGGGCCGCGACCAGCGAACGGCGAAGGAGAGCGAGCATTACATCGGCCTATCTGTTGTTAATCGACGACCACGCGGGCGTCCTGCGCCCCCGCGGCGACCACGGAATCGAGGATGCGGTCGGCTTCCTCGACGCTGGTCATGGGGCCCAGGCGGACCCGGAACAGGGTCTTGCCCTGGACCTGAACCTGCTGCAACTGGGCCTTGCCCACCCGCGCCAGGCGCGCCGCCATACGGTTGGCGTTGTCGTGGCGGCCGTAGGAGCCGGCCTGGACATAGATGGAGGTGGGGCGCACCGGCACGGTTTTCACCTCCTGGGCGGCGATTTCGCGGTCCACCGCCTCGGCGGTCATGCCGCGCTGCTGGGGCTGGACGGACGAGGCGATGGTGACGTTGCCGTTGTCGCCGTTCTTGACGCCGGGAGGCGGCGGCAGGGATTCGGCCTGCACCGAGCCGCGCGGCGCCGCGCTGGCCACCTTGGGCTCGTTGCCGGTGGCATCGGGCTTGAGCTTGCCGGCCAGGACGCGGCTTTCCTCGGTCAGGATCTGGACGCGGACCTTGGCGGTCCCCTTGCCCTCCATGCCCAGCAACTGCGCCGATTTGCGCGACAGGTCGAGGATGCGGCCATTGACGAAGGGACCGCGGTCGTTGACGCGCACGATGATCGAACGGCCGTTCTCCAGGTTGGTCACCCGGGCGATGGACGGCATCTGCAGCGTCTTGTGGGCGGCGGTGACGGCGTTCTGGTCGAAGGTCTCGCCGTTGGCGGTCAGCTTGGCGTGAAAGTCGGGGCCGTACCAGGACGCGATGCCCGTCTCGTCATAGGCGAAGTCTTCCTGGGGATAGTACCAGACGCCCGCCACCTGATAGGGCTTGCCCACCTTGTAGTTGGTGGCGGCCGAGGACGAGGGCGGCGGCGGGGTGTCGCCGCCCACCGACTTGGCCACGTGGCCGAACAGGTTCATCTCGGCGCAGCCCGTGAGAATGGTTCCGGACAGCAGCAGCACCGCCAAGCGCGTCTTCCGCGACATCTAGTCCCCTCCCCGCAGGCTCGGCCAAAGATATGGTAGTCTACTTGCCACCGATGCGGTCCGCAAGATGCCCTGCCGCCAGGGCGAAGAAGGTCGAGCGGTTCCACTTCATGATGGTGCGGAAATTGTCGTAGACCAGGAAGGCCGGGCCCTTGTTGCCCTCGGCCAGCACGATGGAGGCCGTGATGTCGCGGGCCGGCAACGCCTTGCCGTCGGCGGCCTTGACGCCCAGGGCCGCCCATTCCTTCACCGTCTTGCGGGTGTCGGTGCCCAGCAGGGAGCGGGAGAAATCGGCGGGCAGCCTCACGGCCCGGCCCCAGGTCTGGTCGCCCTTCCAACCTTCCGACGACAGATAGTTGGCCGCCGAGGCCAGGGCGTCGGAGCGGTTGGTCCAGATGTTGCGCTTGCCGTCGCCGTCCCAGTCCACCGCGAATTTCAGGAAGGTCGACGGCATGAACTGGCACTGGCCCATGGCCCCGGCCCACGAACCGATCATGTTGGCGGGCTGGATGTGGCCCTGGTCGAGGATGGTCAGGGCGTTCATCAGCTCGGTGCGGAAATACTTGGAGCGCCGGCCGTCATAGGCCAGGGTCGCCAGGGACGACACCACCGACATGCCGCCGGTGTTCTTGCCGAAATTGGTCTCGATGCCCCACAGCGCCACCACGAAGCGGGGCTGCACGCCGTAGCGGCGCTCCACCTCGGCGAGCAGCGCCTTGTTCTCGGCCAGCTTGCGCCGTCCTTCCTCCACCCGGGCGGGCGTGACGATGCGGCCCAGATATTCGTTGAAGGAAAGGGTGAATTCCGGCTGCTTGCGGTCCAGCTCGATCACCCGGTCGATATGGGTGACGTTGGCCAGGGCGGTATCCAGGGTCTGGGGCCGCAGCCCCTTTTCCAGGCCTTCGGCGCGCACGCCGGCCAGGAAAGCACTGAAGCCGCTGTCCGCCGTGGCGATCTGAGGGTCAGCCGGGACGGCCGGCTCCTCGGCCGAGGCGGCGCAGCCGCCCAGGGACAGGGCCGCCACGGCCAGTCCGGCCATCATCCAAGATTTCGTCGCCCAAGCCATGCCGCAAACCCCAAATCTGGTAAGCATCCGGGTGTTGTGCCACACTTTAGCGGGGGACTGCAATCTCAAGGCTGCGGCAGCAGGGTGTCGGTCCAGCCCATCAGGCGATACATCACCAGTCCCAGCCCCTCGTGAATCAGCGGCCCCAGCCCCGATATCCCCTTCAGGGGGGCGAAGCGCAGATCGGCCCACCAGGGCCGGGAAAGCCCGGACGTGTAGTAATCGACGGGAATGGGAAGCACCGGCCAGCCGACCGCCCGGAAACAGCCCACGGCGCGCGGCATGTGTCCGGCCGAGGTGATCAGCAGCCAGGTCTCGCCGGGCTTGGGCTGCATGACCTCCTTGGTGAGGGTGGCGTTCTCGCGGGTATTGCGCGATTCCCGCTCGAAGACGATGCGGTCGGCGTCGAAGCCGATGTCGCGGTAGAAGGTCCGGGCGTAGTCCGCTTCGCGGAGCGTCTGGTCGAAGGGGTCGCCCGAACCGCCGCTGAACACCAACCGGGCCTCGGGGTAGCGTCCGGCCAGCGAAACCAGCGCGGTCATGCGGGTGGCGGCGCTGCCGACGATCACCTGCCCGCGCGCCGCGCTCAGGGCCGGGGAAATGGCGCCGCCCAGCACGATGATCCCATCGACTTTTTCCGGCAGGGGGTCGGGGGCGGCGAAACGCCCCTCCATCCAGCCCGTAACCCACCGGTCCACCGGCACGACGGCAAAGGCCACCACCGTCAGCAAGGTGGCGCCGAGCACCATCCGTCCGGCGCGCAGCCAGCGCCGCGACAGGGTCAGCAGCCAGCCGGCCAGCAGCAGCAGCAGGATCACGGTGGCCGGATCGGTGACGAAACCGAGCAGTTTGGACAGCAGGAACATACCGCCTACATGACACGGCCGGTACGCAGAGTCACTAGCCTTGTCGGGGAAGCGGGCGGCGCCGGCCGCCGCTTCCCCGACCGCACACTACTTCTTCACCATGGGGCAGGCCGAACCGGCCAGCGGCTTGAACGCCTCGGCCGCCGGGATGGTCGCCTGGATGGTGTAGAAGTCCCAGTCGCCCCTGGACTCGGCCGGGGTCTTCACCTTGACCAGCAGCATGTCGTGGATCACCCGCCCGTCGGGGCGGATGGCGGCGTTGCGCATCACCGCGTCCGAGATGGGCATCTCGCGCATCTTGGCCGACACCACCTTGGCCTCGGTGGTCTTGGCCGCCGCCACGGCGCGCAGGTAATGCAGCACGCTGGAATAGGTGCCGGCCTGCACCATGGTCGGCTTGCGGTCCTTGAAGGCTTTCTGGAAGCGGGCGGCGAAGGCGCGGGCCTGGTCGTCCTGGTCCCAGTAGAAGCCCTCGGTGAAGGTCAGCCCCTGGGCGATCTCGAGGCCCAGGCTGCGGATGTCGGTCAGGAAGATCAGCAGCGGCACCACCTGCTGCCCGCCCTGGACGATGCCGAACTCGCGCGCCGTCTTGATGGCGTTGATGGTGTCGGCGGCGCCGTTGGCCAGGGCGATCACCTGGGCCTTGGAACTTTGCGCCGACAGCAGGAAGGACGACATGTCCGACGAGTTGAGCGGGTGGCGGACGCTGCCCATCACCTTGCCGCCCAACTGATTGACCATGGCCATGGAATCCGCCTCCAGGGAATGGCCGAAGGCATAATCCACCGTCAGGAAGTACCAGCTCTTGCCGCCCATCTTGGTGATGGCCTGGGCCGACCCCGCCGCCAGGGCATAGGTGTCGAACATCCAGTGGAAGCCGTTGGGCGAACAATCCTCGTTGGTCAGCTTGGTGGTGGCCGGCCCGGAATACATGGCCACGAAATTGTGGTCCACCGTCAGCTTCTGCACCCCCAGCGCCACCGCCGAGTTGGTGAGGTCGGCAATGGCGTTGACCTTGTTGACATCGGCCCATTCGCGGGCCTTCTGCACGCCGATATCCGCCTTGTTCTGGTGATCGATGGACAGAAGCTCGATCTTCATGCCCTTGCATTCCTTGGCCAGGCATTCGTCGAGGGCCAGTTGGGCCGCCGCCACCGAGCCGGGGCCGCCCATGTCCGAATAGGGGCCCGACATGTCCGACAGAATGCCGATCTTGACGGCCTGCTCCGCCGCCGAAGGGAAGGCGGCCAGCGAAAGGGCCATGGCGCCGGCCAGGGCCGGAATCCTTGCGTTCCTGATCATGAGAGCGTTTCCCCATCTGTGAAGTCCGGCGGGGGCTTCGCCCCTCGTTGCCTTCATCAAATCACAGCAGGGGCAGGCAAAGAAACGAATATCTGTTCGTTTAAAGGGTGGGTCGCGCCCCATTGCGCGTCCCGCCCCGGTGCGCTAAATGTGCCGGACGCGGAAGGGTGGCAGAGTGGTCTATTGCAGCGGTCTTGAAAACCGCAGGCCCCGCAAGGGGTCCGGGGGTTCGAATCCCTCCCCTTCCGCCAATCAGACGGCCCGCAATACATAGGCCCGGCCGGCGATGTCCTGGCCCAGTTCCTTGCGCAGGGGAAAATCCCGCTGGCGGATGACGGCGAAGCCGAAGCGGGCGGCCAGATCGGCGATATAGGCCGATGAATGGGCGAAGCGGCCGCTGCTTTGGCCGGTAACACCCCTCCCCTCGTCGACCTCGACGGAAAAGGCGAACCAGCCGCCGGGCCGCAGGGCCTGGCGGGTTGCCGCGAATACCTGTGACGATTCGCCGATATAGATCAGCACATCGGCGGCGACGGCCATGTCGTAGCAGGCGTTTTGCCCGGCCAGAACGCCGACGATCTCGCCCTCGGTCACGTCGTCGTAAAGGCCGCGCGTCCTGGTGGCCTCGACCATGCCGGGCGCCAGGTCGATGCCGTCGAGGCGCATGGCATGGGGCTTGAGAACAGTGCCGCAAAGGCCGGTGCCGCAGCCCAGGTCGACGATGGCTTTCGGCTGGTCCAGTGCTCCGGCGGCCTTCAGTTCCTCCGCCAGCACCCAGGGGGCGGAATAGCCCAGTTCATCCACCAGGACGTGGTCGAAGGTGGCGGCACAGCCGTCGAACAGGGCGCGAGTGTAATCCAGTTGAGCCGCCGTATCCGCCTCCCCGGTCAGCAACGACAGGAAATGGCGGGCCTCGGCATCCTCGGGATCGAGCCGGCAAGCCTCGCGCAGGGCGACAGTGGCGTCCTCGACCCGTCCCTGGCGGAACAGGGCGCGACCAAGGACCGAATGGGCCAGGGCCGTGTCGGGGGCCAGGGCGAGAGCGCGCCGCGCCGCCGCTTCGGCCTCGGCATAGCGGCTACCCATCTGGCTTAGATTGCCGAGCAGGGCCAGGGCGTTGGCGTCGTCAGGCCTGAGTGCGGTTGCCCCCTGCAAGGCCGCGTGGGCGATGGCGGGTTGGTTGCGGGCCATGGCCTCGTGGCTCAGGTCGAGCAGCAGGGCCGCATCCTTCTCCCCGCGGGCATAGGCCAGGACATGGGGCAACGCCTCGACGTCGCGGCCCATCTGCCGCAGGGCCTTGGCCAGTCCGGCATGGGCGGTGGGCAGATCGGGGGCCTGGCTCAACGCCTTGCCGAAGGCCTCCGCCGCCTCGGCCGGCCGATGCAGGCGGGCCAGGGCCATTCCCAGCCCGGCCAGGGCGTCGGGACGCGCGGGGGCGCAGTCGGCGGCGCGCCGAAATCCCGCCACCGCGTCCTCGATCCGTCCCAGTTCCATCAGGACGTTGCCGCGATTGATCTGCGCATCGGCGAAATCCGGGCGCAGTTGCACCGCCCGATCCAGATGGGAAAGGGCGCGGGTCAGTTGGCGGCGCTGGATGGCGAGATAGCCGGCCAGATACCAGGCGTCGGGGTTGCGCGGTTCCTTCTCCACCAGCTTGCGGTACAGGCGCTCGGCGGTCCCGAGGTTACCGGCTTCGTGGTGGCGCAAGGCATCGAGAAACAGGGGCGAGGGCTGTGTGGACATGGGGCGAGAATAGCCGCTTGCCGGCGAATTTCAATCACAGCCCCAGATAGGCCGCCCTGATCCGATCGTCGCCCAGCAGATCGGCTCCCCTGCCCTCCATGACCACGTGGCCGTTTTCCAGCACGCAGGCGTGATCGGCCATGTGGAGCGATACCGCCACGTTCTGCTCGACCAGCACGATGGTCATGCCCTCCTCGTGCAGGCGGCGGATGATGGCGAACACCTCGTGGACCATGGCGGGCGACAGGCCCAGCGACGGTTCGTCGAACATGATCATGCGGGGCAGGCCCATCAGGCAGCGGCCGATGGCCAGCATCTGCTGCTCGCCGCCCGACAGGGTTCCGGCCATCTGCCTGCGGCGCTCCAGCAGGCGGGGAAACATGGCCCACACCCGCTCCAGGCTGCCGGCGGCCTGGGCGCGGGCGCGCGGCACCATGGCGCCCAGTTCCAGGTTGTCCTGCACGCTCATGGTGGGGAAGACCTGGCGGCCCTCGGCCACCTGGCCCAGGCCGAGGTCGCAGATCTCGAAGCTTTCCTTGGCCGTGATGTCGTGGCCGTCGAAGCGGATGGAGCCGGCGCGCGGCGTCTCCATGCCGGCGATGGCGCGGATCAGCGAGGTCTTGCCCGCCCCGTTGGCGCCGACGATGGCGGTGATGGAGCCGTCGGGCACGGTGAAGCTCACCCCGGCCAGGGCCTGGGCATCGCCGTAGAACAGGTCGAGGTCCCGCACGTCGAGCATCAGAGCTTCTCCTGCCCCAGGTAACAATCCAGCACCCGGGGATCGCGCACCACCTCTTCCGGCACGCCCTCGCAGACCGGCTTGCCGCTGTTGATGACCACCACCCGCTGGGAAAGCGCCATCACGGCGCGCATGACGTGCTCGATCAGCACGATGGTCAGGCCGCTCTCGCGGTTGAGCTTGCGGAAGGTCTCCACCATGCGGTCGGTCTCGGCGGGACGCAGGCCGGCCATCACCTCGTCCAGCAGCAGCAGCTTGGGACCGGTGGCCAAGGCGCGGGCCACCTCCAGGCACTTGCGGTCGGGCAGCGTCAGGCTGCGGGCCATCTGGCGGCGCTTGTCGGCCAGGCCCAGCAGGTCCAGCACCTCGCGGGCGCGGCGGCGCGCCTGGGCCACGTCGTGAGTCCAGCGCAGGGCGCCGATCAGGACGTTCTCCTCCACCGAGATGTTGCCGAACGGCTTGACCAGTTGGAAGGTCCGGCCCACGCCGGCCCGGCACACCTGATCGGGGCGCAGGCCCACCAGGGAGGCGCCCTCCAGCTCGACACGCCCGCCATCGGGTTGAAAGACGCCCGCGATCATATTGAAAACAGTGGTCTTTCCCGCACCATTTGGGCCGATCAGCGCCACCACCTCGCCGGCATTGACGCTGAACGTCACGCCGTCCACGGCGCGCAGGCCGCGGAAGTTCTTGACCAGTCCCTCGACCAGCAGCAGCGGCGCGGCGCTCACGACTCGCCCTCCCCGCCGGCATCCGGCTCCAGGCCCAGGCGGGTGCGCAGCCAGGGCCAGACCCCATCGGGCAGGAACTTGACGATGGCCAGCAGCGACAGGCCGTAGCACAGCTGCTTGATGCCCGCCGCCTTGAAGCCCATGGCCTCGGTGGCCATGGTGATCAGCTCGCCCAGGGGCGTGAGGATCAGCGCCCCGAGGATCGGCCCGAACAGGGTCCCCAGCCCGCCGACGATGGGGGCCAGGATGATCTCGATGGACCGGTTCATGCTGAAGGCCTGATTGGGGAACAGGTTGTTGTAATAAAAGGCGAAGAACACCCCGCCCAGGGCCGTCAGGCCGGCCGACAGCATCACGGCGGTGAGCTTGGCGCGGAAGACGTTGATGCCGAGAGCGGCGGCCGCCTCCTGGTCTTCGCGTACCGCCAGCCAGGTATAGCCCAGGCGCGAGCGCACCAGCCGGCGGCACAGCAGGAAGATGCCCACCGTCATGGCGAGGATCAGGTAATAGAACATCAGCGGATGGCCGCGCAGATGGATCAGGTCGATGCCGCCACGGTCGCCCACCGGCAGGAACAGCCCGGCCGGGCCGCCCAGGCCGGGGATGTGCTCGAACAGGATGCGGGTGAACTCGGCGAAGGCGATGGTCAGCAGGGCGAAATAGACGCCCTTGACCCCGAAGCGGAAGCCCAGCGCCCCGATGACGCCGCCCACCGCCACCGCCGCCGCCGCCGCGGCGAACAGGCCCAGCGCCGCCGGCACGCCCAGATGGACGAACAGCGCGGCCGCCGTATAGGCCCCCAGGCCCACATAAAGGGTATGGCCGAGGGACAGTTGCCCGGCGAATCCCATCATGATGTTCCACGCCTGGCCCACATAGGCGAAGTACATCACCACCACGAGGACCGACAGCAGATACGGCCCGGCCACCAGGGGCGCCAGGGCGAAGGCGGCCAGCAGCAGGCCGAGCAGGATGGCCTGGCGGCTCATTTGCGCGCCCCCATCAGGCCCTGGGGCCTGAGCACCAGGATCAGGATCAGGATGGCGAAGCTGAACATGCCCTTCATGGAGGGCATGAGGAAATAGCCGGCCAGCACCTCGGACACGCCGATCAGCATGCCGCCCAGCAGGGCGCCGCCCATGCTGCCCAGCCCGCCGACGATGACGATGATGAAGGCCAGCATGGTCAGCTCGGGACCGCTCGACGGCATCACGTCGATCAGCAGCGAGAGCAGCGCGCCGGCCGCCCCCACGCAGGCCGAGCCGATGCCGAAGGTGACGGCATAGAGCTGCTTGACGTTGAGCCCGATCACCCTGGCGCCCACCAGATTGTCGGCGCAGGCCCGGATGGCCTTGCCGGTCATGGTGCGGCGGAAGAACAGCATCAGCAGGCCCGAAATGGCGAGCGCCGCCGACGCGGCCAGCAGGCGGACCTTGTCCACCAGCAGCGGCCCCACCTCGTAGGTGTCGAAGCCGTAGGGAACCTGGATGCCGTGGGCATCCGGGCCGAACACCAGAAGGGAGAAGTTGACCATGATGATGGCGACGGCCACCAGCAGGATGAACTGCATGTGCTCGGGCTTGGCGACGAAGGCGTCGATCAGGCCGCGCTGCATGACGTAGCCCAGCGCGAACAGCAGCAGGGCGATCAGCGGCAGGCCGACCAGCGGGTCAAGCTCGAGCCAGGTGAACAGCATCCAGGCGGCGTACATGGCGAGCGCCGTCATCTCGCCGTGGGCGAAGTTCACCACGCGGACGACGCCGAAGATGACCGACAGGCCCAGCGCCATCAGGCTGTAGACCAGCCCGGTCAGCAGGCCGGTAACGATCTGGTTGGCAAGGTCGATGGTCATGAGAAAAGCATCCGACGGCCGCCCTGATCGGCGGCCGTCGGCTTTTACAACATCAGCCGCGCTGTTGCCAGCCCGGAGCGGGGAATACCGGCTTTGCCTCCGCCACATCGCTGGGCAGCACCACCAGGGGCTTGCCGCCGAAGTTCTGGATGGTGGCCGAGCGGGTGTTGGTGTTCTGGCCCTTGGCGTCGAACACGATGGGACCGCCGATCATCACGTGCTCGGCGATATTGGTGGCGGGCAGCGCCGCCAGGATCGCCTTGGGATCATTGCTGCCGGCCCGCCGGGCGGCGTCGGCGGCGATCAGGATCGCTTCGAAGGTATAGCCGATGTTCATCTCGAACAGGGCGTCCGGATAGGCCTTGGAAAAGGCCTTGAGCAGAGCCTGCGACATGGCGGTCTTGGGATTGATCCACGGCAGGTTGGTCATGCAGTAATCGGAGTACTTGCCGAGCGTCTTGTAGAACTGGGCCTCGTACATGCCGGGGCTGCCGGGCGATACCACCGCCTTGGGCTCGAAACGCTGCTTGACCATCTCGCGGATGATGCGGATGCAATCGTCGCCGTGGGGCACCAGCAGCACCAGATCGGCGCCGGTGGCCTTGGCCTTGCCCACTTCCACCGCCAGATCGCGGGCGGCGCCGTCATAGGCGATGGTCTCCACCAGGGGGAACGGCATGTCGAGCGTCGGGAAAAGCTTGTTGACCGCGCCGGCCATGGCGGTGCCGAAGGTATCGTTGTTGTGCAGGAACACTGCCTTGGTGGGCGTGGTGCCGGTGGTCTTGAACACATCCTTCATCAGGGCCAGGCCCTCGGTCACCAGCTTGGGCGCCGTGGGGAAGTTGCGGAACACCGTCTTGAAGCCCTGTTCGGTGATGTTGGGGGCGGCGGCGATGTTGATCACCAGCGGCACGCCGCGCTGCTCGCAGACCTGGGCCACCGCCAGGGTATGGGCGGAATCGAAGGCGCCGATCAGCACCTGGGCGCCGTCGGCGATCAGCTTCTCGGCCCGGGTCCGGGCGGTATCGATGCTGGTCTCGGTGTCGGCGACCATCAACTGCACCGGCATGCCCATGTCGGCCAGCAGGGCGGGCGTGACGTCGGCACCGCGCTTGCAGCTCTGTCCCTCGCGGGCGAGGCCGCCGGACAGCGGCAGCAACAGGCCGATCTTCAGCGGCTGAGCGGCGCGGGCCGGCGCCCTCAGACCCAGGATTGCGGCGCCGGCCACACCGGCGGCGAGGAAGCCGCGGCGGTTGACCATCGGCGAGGAATGCCCGGACATGACTTGCTCCTTGCAGGAAATGAAGGGCGCAAGACTAGCCGTTCGCCGTCCATGCGGCAATGAGGTCATACCCCCTTATGGCGGACGGCGATCCGTATTATGCTGGAACGCAATTCCGCAATCGAAGGTTCGAGCTCAATGATCCGCCTGGCCAACGTCATCGTAGCCCATGCCGACGCGGGCGCCGCCGAAGCAATTCTGGCGCGCCTGTCGCACAACGGCTATCACGCCATGCACGCCACCAGCCGCGAGCAGGTTCTGCAACTGGCCAAGTACGAGCATCCCGACCTGATCTTGGTGGGTGACGTGGGCGAGGACCCCATCGGCCTGGGCTTCGTGCTCAAGCAGGAATCATTGCTGGCCGACATCCCCATGGTCCTGCTGGTGGACAAGGTGACGGCCGACGCGGCGGAAAAGGCCTGTGCCGCCGGACTTGACGACACCATTTCCATGCACGACGACGACGTGGAACTGCTGTCGCGGCTGCGCCCCCTGGTCCGCCTCGCCACCATGCATGCCGAACTGCGCCACCGCGCCTGCGCCGCCCAGCAATTCGGCGTCGCGGCCAGCGAGCGGGCTTCGGTGCACGACGGTATCCGCCCCTGCATCCTGGTGGTCGGCCATGACCACGACGGTGTCGGCGCCATCCTCGGCGCCTCGGCCGAAGTAATCAGCAGCGCCAACCTCTACGATGCCGAAAGCCTGCTGGAGCACCGCAATTTCGATGCCGCGGTGGTCACCGCCGAAGGCGATCTCGAAGGCTACCTCGCCTTCGCCTCCCAGGTCCGCAACAATCCCCGCCTGTTCAACCTGCCCATGGTGGTGGTGGTGGACAAGGGCGTGCCGGCGGTGGAGGTCTACCGCCGGGGGGCCAGCCGCGTGCTGCCGCGGCCTTTGGATTCCGGCATCCTGCGGGCGTCGGTGCTGAGCATGGTGCGCCGCCAGCAATTGCGCTGGTCGATCCGCGGCGCCCTGTTCGAGAGCATGAAGGATCAGACCCGCGACCCGCTGACCGGGGTCTACAGCCGGGCCTATCTCGACGCCTATCTGGGGGAACGCCTGGAAATCGCCAAGGCTCACGACCGCCATCTGGCCGTGGTGTTCTTCTACATCCCCAATATCGAAGGGGTGCGCAGCCATTTCGGCGACGATGCCGCCGAGCATCTGGCCCAGCAATTGGGCCAGTGGATCACCGGCCTGCTGCGGGCCGAGGACATGACGGCGCTTTACGCCAAGAATCAGTTCTGCGTGGTGCTGCCCGACACCCCCACGGTCGAGGCCGAGGTGGTGATGCATCGCATCGCCGGCGTGCTGGCCTATACGGATTTCGCGGTCCGCGAGGTCTACCAGCCCATCAAGGTCTGGGTTCAGGTGGCTTGCACCGATGCCAAGACAACCGATACGCTGGAGACGCTGCTGGCCCGGGTGCAGGCCAAGCTGGACTGATTTCCGGAAAGGAACGCCGGTGAGGATCGAGTACGTCTTCGACACCGTCTGCCCCTGGTGCTACGTGGGCAAGCGCCGCCTGGAGCGTGCCCTCGCCCTGCGTCCGGAGACCCGTGCCCGCATCATCTGGCGCCCGTTCCTGCTCAATCCCGACCTGCCGCCCGAAGGCATCGACCGCCGGGTCTACCTTGACCGCAAGTTCGGCGGCAACGCCCGCGTCCAGCGGGTCCACGCCGCCGTGGCCGCCGCCGGCAAGACCGAGGGCATCGAGTTCGACTTCGACTCCATCACCCGCATGCCCAATTCGCTGAATTCCCACCGGCTGATCCGCTATGCCGGCTCCACCGGCCGCGAGGCCGAGGTGGTCGAGGCGCTGTACAAGGCCTATTTCTCCCAGGGCCTCGATATCGGCGATGTCGAGGTGCTGGCCGACCTCGGCGCCTCGTTCGGGCTGGAGCGGGAGCCCCTGCTCGGCTACCTGGCTTCCGACGCGGACGCGGCCAGCGTGCTCAACGACAACGCCCGCGCCCATCGCCTGGGCGTCAACGGCGTTCCCTGCCTGATCCTCGACGGCTCCTACGCCCTGGCCGGAGCTCAGGAACCCGACATCCTGCTGCGCCTGATCGACATCGTGCGCGAAAGCCAGCCGGAAGCGGCGTTCTCCTGAATCGCACCGGTTCGAGAACGCGAAAAAGCCGGTTCGACCATCAAGACACCAAGAACACCAAGAGGATGGAGCAGAATGCCCCCTCTCTCGCCGTCATGGCCGGGCTTGACCCGGCCATCTTCAAACAAAAAATCCCTTCAGCGGCGAACCACTGAAGGGACCTGTTGGAGAGGCGGAAAATAACGGCAAGGGTAATCTTGAAAAAGCTTACCCTACGCCCTCACCTCGGACGCCAGGCTGCGTTCCAGTTCGGCCATGCCACCGGGCATATCCACCTTGCCGCCGGCCGCCCGCATGGCGGAACCAAGGGCGTGCAGGGTGCGGAACAGGTTCGGTGCCCGGCTCTGCTCGCCCATCTGGCCGATACGGACGATGGGCAGGCCGAAGGCGCCGGAGATTTCCACCTTGTGCACCTGGCTCATGATGTGGCGGACCTGATCGGCCGAGATGTGCTCGGGCAGTTCGATACCCACCACCGAGTTGAGGCGGGAATCTTCCTCGATCAGCAGTTTCAGGCCCATGGCCAGCACGCCGCGCTGCAGCGCCGTCGAACACTGGGCATGGCGGCGGAAGCGGCCCGGCAGGGTCTCGTCGCCGATCAGGCGCAGCGCCTCGTGCAGCGCCAGGATACCCGACACCGGGGCGGTGTAGTGGTAGGAGTGGTTGTGCCAGAACTGGTGTGCCAGACGCGCGTCCAGGCACCAGTGCGCCATGGGGGCGTTGCGCTTCTCGATGCGGGCGAAGGCCTCTTCCGAGAAGGCGATCAGCGACACGCCGGGAATGGACGACAGGCCCTTCTGGCCGCCGGTGATGATGGCGTCGACCATCCACTCGTCCATTTCCATTTCCATGGTGGACAGCGTGCAGACGGCGTCGACGATGTTGAGACAGCCGTACTTCTTGCCCAGACGGCAGATTTCGACGAGATCGCGGTTCCACACCGTGTTGGAGGTCTCGCCCTGCACCACGGTCAGAATCTGGTACTGGCCGCTTTTCAGCGCCTTTTCCACGTCCTCGGCGGCGATGGCCCGCTTGTCGGGAGCGTCCAGGCGGGTGACGTCGCCGCCCACCCGATCGGCCATCTCGGCCAGACGGCGGGAGAACAGGCCGTTGCAGATGCTGAGCACCCGGGTTCCCGGCTCCACCAGATTGGCGATGGCCATCTCCATGGCGGCCGAGGCCGGGCCGGCCACGCCCATCACGTGGGGCGAAGCGGTCTGGAAGACGTAACGCCCCATGGTCTTCACCTGCTCGATCACCGCATTCATGGTGTCGCCCAGGTGGTTGATGATCAGCGAGTTGGCCATGGCCACCTTGGGCGGAATCGGCACGGGGCCGGCGCCCATCATCAACAGGGGTTCGTCAGGCAGGATGTTGTCCAGGGGGATGACAGTGGGGGGCGTGGGGTATTTCATGATCCATCCTAAGGCCGGGCTTCGGCCTATACTCCTTTTTCAGGCCGATGCCAATTCCGCCAGTTTACCAATGACGTTGCGCAACCCGACGATGCGCTGCTTGGGGTCCTCCCAGGCGCGGAGGAAGACGATCTTGTGGTCGGGGCGGATCTTGCACGAACCGGCCGACCGCGCGATGAACTGCACCAGGGCGGCCGGATTGGCGAAGACGTTGCCGCGCAAGGAGACCACGGCGCCCTTGGGGCCCGAATCCACCTTGTCGATGCCGGCCAGCTTGCACAGCGCCTTGATGGCGACCACTTCCAGCAGGTTCTCCACCTCGGGCGGCAGCTTGCCGAAGCGGTCGATCAATTCGGCGGCCAGTGCCTCGATCTCCGCCTGATCGGCCACCGAGCCGATGCGGCGGTAAAGGGACAGGCGTACCGACAGGTCGGCCACATAGGTCTCGGGAATCAGCACCGGCGTGCCCACGGCGATCTGCGGCGACCATTCCTCGGCGGCCTCGCCCCCCTGCCCGCCCTTGGCGGCGGCCACCGCCTCCTCCAGAAGCTGCTGGTAGAGCTCGATGCCCACCTCGCGGATGTGGCCCGACTGCTCCTCGCCCAGCAGGTTGCCGGCGCCGCGAATGTCGAGGTCGTGGCTGGCGAGCTGGAAGCCGGCCCCCAGGGTATCCAGGGCCTGCATCACCTGCAGCCGCTTTTCCGCCGCCTTGGACAGCACCTTGTCGTTGGGCAGGGTGAAATAGGCGTAGCCGCGCGTCTTGGACCGCCCCACCCGGCCGCGCAACTGGTAAAGCTGGCCCAGGCCGAACATATCGGCCCGATGGATGATCAAGGTGTTCACCGAGGGCATGTCGATGCCGGATTCGATGATGTTGGTGGACAGCAGCACGTCGTACTGCTTGTCGCCGAACGCCACCATCACCTCTTCCAGGTCGGCCGGTGCCAATCGACCGTGGGCCACCGCGGTCTTGACCTCGGGCACCAGCTTGGCGAGGCGTTCGGCCACCCGGTCGATATCGGCGAGGCGCGGGCAGACGTAGAATACCTGCCCGCCGCGATAGCGTTCGCGCAGGATGGCTTCGCGCAGCACCACCGGATCATAGGGCAGCACGAAAGTCCGCACCGCCAGGCGGTCCACCGGCGGGGTGGCGATGACGCTCATCTCCTTGACCCCCGACAGCGCCATCTGGAGCGTGCGGGGAATGGGCGTGGCAGTCAGCGTCAGGACATGGACGTCGGATTTCAACTGCTTCAGCCGCTCCTTGTGGGCGACGCCGAAATGCTGCTCCTCGTCGATGATCAGCAGGCCCAGGCGCTTGAAGCCGATACCCTTGGCCAGCAGGGCGTGGGTGCCGACCACGATGTCCACCGAGCCGTCGGCCACCCCGGCCTTGACCTCGGAAGCGGTCTTGGCGGTGACGAGGCGCGACAATTGCTCGACCCGCACCGGCAGGCCGGCGAAGCGCTCCTTGAAGGTGCGGTAATGCTGGCGGGCCAGCAGGGTGGTGGGCACCACCACGGCGACCTGCAATCCCTGCAAGGCCGCCACGAAGGCGACACGCATGGCCACCTCGGTCTTGCCGAAGCCCACATCGCCGCAGATCAGGCGGTCCATGGGGCGGCCGGAGGCCAGATCGGCGATGGAATCCTCGATGGCGCGAAGCTGGTCGTCGGTCTCGGCGAAGGGGAAACGGGCGCAGAACTCGTCGTACAGCCCCTCGGCCGGGACCAGGGCCTCGCCCTGGCGCATCTGGCGTTGGGCGGCGATACCGATCAACTGGTCGGCGATGTCGCGGATACGTTTCTTCAGCTTGGCCTTGCGGGCCTGCCAGGCGGTGCCGCCCAGCTTGTCCAGCGACACGCCGGCCTGCTCCGAGCCGAAGCGGGTGAGGACGTCGATGTTCTCCACCGGCACGAACAGCTTGTCGCCGCCGTCATAGATCACCCGCAGGCAATCGTGGGGAGCGCCCGATACCTCCAGGGCGACCAGACCGTCATAGCGGCCGATGCCGTGCTCGACGTGCACCACCAGGTCGCCCTCGGCCAGGGCCGAGGCCTCGGCGATGAACTGGGCGCCCTTCTTCTTCTTGCGGGCCGGCCGGGCCAGACGGTCACCCAGGATATCCTGCTCGGTGACCACGGCCAGCCCGGGCGTTGTGAAGCCGTGGTCGAGGCCAAGCACCGCCACCGCCACCCGGCCCTTGTCCAGGGCCTGGGCCTCGGCCCAGCTTTCCACCGTCTCCAGGCCCTTGATGCCGTGGTCCTTCAGAACCCCGGCCAGACGGTCGCGCGAGCCTTGGGTCCAGGCGGCGATCACCATGCGGCGGCCGGCCTTGGCCTGTTCCTCGGCATGTTCGCGCACGCAGTCATAGACGTTGATGCCCGGCCGGGCCCGCATATCGGCGAAGTCGCGGCCCAGGCGTCCGCCGGCATCCACGGCGTCCCCCTCGCCCTCCACCACGTCGAAGGGCGACAGGTGCAGCACCGGGCGCACCGCCAGCAGGCGGTCCCATTCCGGACGCTCGAGATACAGCCGCTCGGGGGCAATGGGGTGATAGACCATGCCGGATTCGGTCAGCCCCGAGCCGGAAAGACCGGCGCGGGCGTCGAAATATTCCAGCACCAGGGCGTGACGGGCGGTCAGAGCCTCGTCCGACTGGTGGTCCAGCACCACCGCCGCCTCGGGCACATAGGCGAACAGGGTGTCGAGGCCGTCATGGAACAGCGGCAGCCAATGTTCCATCCCGTTGAACTTGATGCCCTCGGATATGGCCTCGTAAAGCGGGTCCGGTCCGGAGATCACTCCGAACATCTCGCGGTAATTGGTGCGGAACCGGGCGATGGACGCCTCGTCCAGCCCCACCTCGCTGACCGGGCGGCAGACGAAGCCGTCCACCGGGCCGGTGGTGCGCTGGCTCATGGGATCGAAGGACCGCACGGAATCGATCTCGTCGCCGAAGAAGTCCAGGCGCAGCGGTTCGGACGAGCCCGGCGGGAACAGATCGACGATGCCGCCCCTGACCGCGTATTCGCCTGGCTCCATCACCGTATCGGCACGCACATAGCCGTTCTTGGACAAGAAACCGATCAGCTTGTCCATGGACAGCCGCGAGCCCTTGCGGGCGTCGAGCGTCGCCGAGGCCAGCGCCTCGCGCGGCGGCACCCGCTGCGCCAGGGCGGGAACGGTGGTCAGCACCACGAAGGCGCCCTTCACCCCGTCGGCAAGACGCGCCAGGGTGTCGATGCGCCGCGCCACCATGTCCACATGGGGCGACACGCGGTCATAGGGCACGCAATCCCAGCCGGGAAATTCCAGCACGCGGAGATCGGGGGCGAAGAAGGCCAGGGCCTCGGCCATGCGGGCCATGCGGCCTTCGTCGCGGGCCACGTGCACGATGCCGCCCTCCGCGCCGGCACCGGCCGCCAGTTCGGCCAGCAGCAGGGCATCGCGCCCTTCCGGCGCCCCGGCGACCTTGCGGCGCCCGGGCTCTGAGAGAAGATTATCGATAGTTTTCAAATCGGTGCGGCTTCGCTTTGAACGAATGTCTTGATCATCGCCATCACGTCGTGGTCGAGATGGGCCGGAACGTCCGCCTTGCCGGTCACCCAGTTGAACAGGTCGGAATCATTTTCGGCGATCAGCGATTCGAAACGCTCGGCCTGACCGGACGACAGCGTTTCCAGATACTTGGCGGCGAAACCGCCAAACAGAATGTCGTTCTCGTTGGAGCCCATATGGTGGGCGCGGAACATCAGGCGCTTCAGTCGATCTTGATCCATTGCATCCGGCATTGCGTCGGTTTCGGAGCCGACTAGGATATAGCCCCTCGTCGTCCGAATGTCAGCCCGCCATGCGCCCCCAGGTTCTGTTTCCCCTGTTCGCTCCGGTGACCAGCCTTCCCGGCATCGGCCCGCGCCTCGCGCCGCTCTATCAGCGGCTGGTGGGGGAAAAGGTGCTGGATATGCTGTGGCACCTGCCGACGGGCGTGGTTGACCGCCGCTTCGCCCCCAAGGTGGCCGAGGCGCCCCACGGCAAGGTCGCCACCCTGACCCTGCGGGTCGACGCCCATTTCCCCTCGTCTTCGCCCAAGCGCCCCTACCGGGTGCGCATGGCCGACGAAACGGGGTTCCTGCATCTGGTGTTCTTTCATGGACGCGAGGACTGGCTGCGCAAGCAATTGCCCGAGGGTGAAATCCGCGTGGTCAGCGGAGTGGTCGAGCATTTCAACAACGAAATCCAGATCAGCCACCCCGACCACATGGTTCCCCTGGACGAACTGGCCCAGGTCATGGCCGTCGAGCCGGTCTATGGCCTGACCGCCGGCCTGACCGGCCGGGCGGTGGCCAAGACCGTGGCTGCCGCCGTGGCCAAGGCCCCGGAACTGCCGGAATGGCAGGATGCGGCGTGGCTGGCCCGGCAGGGTTGGCCCTCCTGGCGCGAAGCCCTGACCTCCATCCACCATCCCGCCGACGAGCATGCCGCCACCGGCGATATCCCGGTGCGCCGCCGCCTCGCCTTCGACGAATTGCTGGCCAACCAGTTGGCGCTGGCCATGGTCCGCGCCCAGATGAGGAAGCTCAAGGGCCGGGCCCTGGTGGGCGACGGCTCGCTCAGGGCCAAGGTGATGGCCGCCCTGCCCTACACCCTTACGGGCGCGCAAAGCCGCTCGCTGGCCGAGATCGAGGCCGACATGGCCCAGCCGCTGCGCATGCTCCGCCTGCTGCAGGGCGACGTGGGCAGCGGCAAGACGGTGGTGGCGCTGCTCGCCATGCTTACCGCCGTGGAAGCCGGCTGCCAGGCCGCCATGATGGCGCCCACCGAAATCCTCGCCCGCCAGCATTACGCCGGCATCGCGCCCCTGGCCGAGGCAGCCGGCCTGCGGGTCGCCCTGCTGACCGGACGCGACAAGGGAAGAGCGCGCCAGGTGGTGCTGGACGGCCTGGCCTCGGGCGACATCCACATCCTGCTGGGCACCCATGCCCTGTTCCAGGAGGACGTGGAGTTCCGGGATCTCGCCCTGGCGGTGATCGACGAGCAGCACCGCTTCGGGGTGCACCAGAGGCTGGAACTGGCGGCCAAGGGCCTCGCCGTGGATATGCTGGTGATGACCGCCACCCCCATTCCCCGCACCCTGCTGCTCACCGCCTATGGCGACATGGACGCGTCGCGCCTGGACGAGAAGCCGCCGGGCCGGAAGCCCATCGATACCCGGGTGGTCCCCCTGGCCCGCATGGACGAGATGGTGGCCGGGGTGGGCCGGGCCATTTCCGGCGGCGCGCGGGTCTATTGGGTCTGCCCGCTGGTGGAGGAATCGGAAACCTCCGACCTCGCCGCCGCCGAGGAACGTCACCGCCACCTCTCCCAGGTGTTCGGCGAACGGGTCGGTCTGGTGCACGGCCGCATGAAGGGCGCCGCCAAGGACAAGGTGATGGCGGAATTCGCCGCCGGCGCGCTGGACATCCTGGTGGCCACCACGGTGATCGAGGTCGGCGTCGACGTGCCCGAGGCCAACATCATGGTCATCGAGCACGCCGAGCGTTTCGGTCTTGCCCAACTGCACCAGTTGCGCGGCCGGGTGGGACGCGGCACCAAGGAATCCCGCTGTTTCCTGCTCTACGGACACCCCCTGGGTGAGATCGCCAAGGCGCGCCTCGAGATCATGCGCGCCACCGAGGACGGTTTCCGCATCGCCGAGGAAGACCTGCGCCTGCGCGGCGGCGGCGAGATGCTGGGCACCCGCCAGAGCGGCCTGCCCGAGTTCCGTCTGGCCGATCTGGCCGTCCATGGGGAACTCCTGGCCGCCGCCCGCGACGATTCCCGCCTGATCCTGGAGCGTGACCCGGAATTGTCATCTCCCAGAGGCGAGGCGCTGCGCGTCCTGCTCTACCTGTTCGAGCGGGATGCGGCGGTGCGGACGCTCAGGTCGGGGTGAACCACGAAGACACAGAGGCACGAAGAAACACGAAGAAGATTTTTTCTTCGCGCCTTCGTGGTTCAAGTTATTTTATTCCCTACCCCATCACCGTCTTGCCCACATCGGTCAGCGCCAGCACGCCCAGGATGGCGAACAAGGCGGCGGCGACCATGCGCACCAGCTTCAGGGGCAGCTTCTCGGCCATGGCGTTGCCCACGAACACGGCGGGCACGTCGGCGATCAGCATGCCCAGCGTCGTGCCGGCGGTGACCAGCAACAGGTCGCCAAAGCGCGCACCCAGGGCGATGGTGGCGATCTGGGTCTTGTCGCCGATCTCGACCAGGAAGAACGAGATGGTGGTGGCGACGAAGGGGCCGGCCTTCTCCCACATCCGGGGCTGGTCGTCCTCGTCCATCTTGTCGGGAACCAGGGTCCAGGCGGCCATGGCGATGAAGGAAAGACCAACGATCCAGCGCATCGTTTCGGGGCCGATCCAGCGGGCGACCTCGACGCCAAGCCAGGCCGCCAGGCCGTGATTGGCCAGCGTCGCCACCAAGATACCGGCCACCACGGCCACGGGCTTCCTGAACTTGGCGGCGAGCAACAGGGCGAGAAGCTGGGTCTTGTCGCCGATCTCGGCGGCGGTGACCACGGCAAGCGATACGAACAGGGAATCCATGAAGCACCAAATGGGGGATTGGGCGATGCATGACCAATGGCCCGGAATCCCGCCCAATCCCTGGGACGCAAGAATTCCGAAGCCAAAGGTCTCGCCAAGCTGTTCCGCCGGACGCGCCATGGGCCAAAAGGCCCAAGTCTGTTGACGCGCCCCCTTCTGATGGCCGAAGGCGGCTACTCCCCAATGACGGGGCGGACCATACCCATGCCAGCCATGCCGGGCAAGCCCTTTATCCGCCGCCCGAATCTCTCTAACATCCCGCCCCTGTTTTGATGGAAGTGGATTGGCCTGATATGAGCGGCTTCATCCGGGTGCGTGGCGCCCGCGAGCATAATCTCAAGAACATCGACGTGGACCTGCCGCGCGACAAGCTGGTGGTGATCACCGGCCTGTCCGGCTCGGGCAAGTCGTCGCTGGCCTTCGACACCATTTATGCCGAGGGGCAGCGCCGCTATGTGGAATCGCTGTCCGCCTATGCCCGGCAATTCCTGGAACTGATGCAAAAGCCCGACGTGGAGAGCATCGAGGGCCTGAGCCCGGCCATTTCCATCGAGCAGAAGACCACGTCGAAGAATCCGCGCTCGACGGTGGGGACGGTCACCGAGATCTACGACTACATGCGCCTGCTGTGGGCCCGGGTCGGTGTGCCCCACTCCCCCGCCACCGGCCTGCCCATCGAAAGCCAGACGGTCAGCCAGATGGTCGACCGGGTGGAGACCATGGCCGAGGGCACGCGGCTCTACCTGCTGGCCCCCTTCGTGCGCGGCCGCAAGGGCGAGTACCGCAAGGATCTGCTGGAACTGCAGAAGAAGGGCTTCCAGCGGGTCAAGGTGGACGGCACCTTGTACGAGATCGACGACGTCCCCGCCCTGGACAAGAAGAAGAAGCACGACATCGAGGTGGTGGTCGACCGGCTGGTGGTGAAGCCGGGCCTCGGCAACCGGCTGGCCGATTCCATCGAGACCGCCCTGTCCCTGGCCGACGGCCTCGCCATCGCCGAGAACGCCGAGACGGGCGAGCGCACGGTGTTCTCGGCCAAGTTCGCCTGCCCGGTCTCGGGCTTCACCATCGAGGAGATCGAGCCCCGCCTGTTCTCCTTCAACAATCCGTTCGGCGCCTGCCCGGCCTGCGACGGCTTGGGCGTGAAACTTTATTTCGATCCCGAACTGGTCGTTCCCAATCCCGGACTTTCGTTGCGCGAGGGCGCCCTGGCGCCGTGGGCCGGCTCCACCTCGCAATACTACGTCCAGACCCTGCAGGGATTGGCCGAGCATTACCGCTTCAGCCTGGAAACCCCGTGGGCCAAGCTGCCGGAGAGGGTCAGGGAGGTGATCCTGCACGGCTCGGGCAACGAGGAAATCCGCATCGCCTACGAGGACGGCTTCAGGGGCTATCACACCGAGAAGTCGTTCGAGGGCGTCATCCCCAACATGGCGCGCCGCTACCGCGAGACGGATTCGTCCTATGTGCGGGAGGAACTGTCGCGCTTCCAGGGCACCCAGCCCTGCGAATCCTGCGGCGGGGCACGGCTCAAGCCCGAGGCGCTGGCGGTCAAGATTCGCGGCCTGCACATCTCGGACTCCACCGAATTCTCCATCATGGCGGCACGGGACTGGTTCGCCGACCTGCACAACCACCTGCGGCCCAAGGACCAGGAGATCGCGCGGCGCATCCTGCGCGAGATCAACGACCGCCTGGGCTTCCTAGTGGACGTGGGGCTGGAATACCTGACCCTGGGGCGCGGCTCCGGTTCGCTGTCGGGCGGTGAAAGCCAGCGCATCCGTCTGGCCAGCCAGATCGGCTCGGGCCTGACCGGCGTGCTCTACGTGCTGGACGAACCGTCCATCGGCCTGCACCAGCGCGACAACGACCGCCTGCTGGCGACGCTCAAGCGCCTGCGCGACATCGGCAACACGGTGATCGTCGTCGAGCATGACGAGGACGCCATCCGCGCCGCCGATTATCTGGTGGACATGGGCCCCGGCGCCGGCATCCACGGTGGCCAGGTGGTATCGGAAGGCACCCCGGAACAGGTGATGGCCGACCCCAGGAGCATGACCGGACGCTACCTCACCGGCCAGGACCACATCCCGCTGCCGGCCATCCGCCGCGCCGGCAACGGCAAGCGCCTGTCGCTGATGGGGGCGCGCGGCAACAATCTCAAGGATGTGGACGTCCACCTTCCGCTGGGGACGCTGACCTGCGTCACCGGCGTGTCGGGCGGCGGCAAGTCGACCCTGGTGATCGAGACCCTGTACAAGGCCCTGGCCCGGCGCCTGATGGGGGCGCGCGAGCAGCCCTCGCCCTTCGAGCGCATCGACGGCATCGAGCATCTGGACAAGATCATCGACATCGACCAGAGCCCCATCGGCCGCACGCCGCGCTCCAACCCGGCCACCTATACCGGCGCCTTCTCGCCCATCCGCGACTGGTTCACCGAACTGCCCGAGTCCAAGGTGCGCGGCTACAAGCCCGGCCGCTTCTCGTTCAACGTCAAGGGCGGCCGTTGCGAGGCCTGCCAGGGCGATGGCGTCATCAAGATCGAGATGCACTTCCTGCCTGACGTCTACGTCCAGTGCGACGTCTGCAAGGGCAAGCGCTACAATCGCGAAACCCTGGAAATCACCTTTCGCGGCAAGAGCATAGCCGATGTTCTCGACATGACCGTCGAGGAGGCCGCCGACTTCTTCAAGGCGGTTCCCGCCATCCGCGACAAGATGATCACGCTCCAGCGGGTGGGGCTGGACTACATCCATCTGGGACAGCAGGCCACCACGCTTTCGGGCGGCGAGGCCCAGCGGGTCAAGCTGGCCAAGGAACTGTCCCGGCGCTCCACCGGCCGCACGCTGTACATCCTGGACGAGCCCACCACCGGCCTGCATTTCGAGGATGTGCGCAAGCTGCTGGAGGTGATCCAGGCCCTGGTGGAAGCCGGTAATACCGTGCTGGTCATCGAACATAATCTGGAGGTCATCAAGACCGCCGACTGGATCGTCGATCTGGGCCCCGAAGGCGGCGACGGTGGAGGTCGTATCGTGGCGGCGGGGACTCCCGAAGACGTGGCGGCCTGCGCGGAAAGCTACACCGGTCGCTACCTTGCCCCCATTCTGGGGCGGAAATCGAGGAAGGCATCGTAACCCATTGGCGGGGGCGGATTTTCCGCCCCTTCCGAATCCTTCGTCGTAAATACGTTACTTTAAGAAAAAGGCCCGCTTCTCGATTCAATTCACTGATGCAATGAATTTTTGACTGGAGTCCGGGCGGGCCATTACTTCAAAATCTCTGGACAGCAGATTCTTTTCTTGCAACATTGACCCCCTTGGATCGCAAGAAGAGTCGTCCCATGAGGTTCCTTCGCGTCATCACCGTGCTATCCGCCCTTGCGGCGGTATCGGCCTGTGCCGCGACCGAACCCGTGGCCGTGACCGCTTCTTCTCCCGCTTCCGTCGTCGCCGCGCCGCCCCCGGCCCCCACTCCGGCTCCGACCACGGTCGAGGAAGTGGCGGTTCCGCCCCAGCCCGTGGCCGTTCATTTCAACCACGGCAAGGCCGACATCACCGGCTCGACCATGCAGGTGCTGTGGGGACTGGCCCCGGCGCTCAAGGCCGCCGAACCCTCGGTGATCCGCATCCAGGGCTTCACCGATGCCTCGGGCAAGGCGGCCTACAACAGGATTTTATCCGAGAAGCGGGCCCAGGCGGTCGCCGACCAGCTCCGCAAGCTCGGCGTCACCGCCAGGATCGAGGTGGTGGGCCAGGGCATCGTCAAGGGCGGCAAGAAGGGAACCAAGGATCAGGGCGCCCGTCGCGTCGAGATCCGTTGGGAGCCCGCCGCCTCCGCCAAGACGTCCGCCTCGGTTCCGGTTCCGTCCGACACCCTGAAGGCCCAGGCCGACGCGCCTGATCTGGGCGTCAACGACATTGCCGGCGCCGCTCCGGCCGCGTCCGCGGCCGAAGCGGTGTCTTACGCCGGTTTCACGCCGGTTTCCGGGTCGCCCCTGGTCGCGGATTGGGCCACGTCCCGCGAGGCGACCGGACCTCCGGTCATTCTTTCTTAGAGCGCGATGATAATAGATCGACGCGGCTTCGCGCCGATCTATTATCTGAATCGCCCTCTAACTTATTGATTAGAGGCGGATTCAGCTTCTCGGACGAATCGCGAAGCGATTCGACCTCAAAGCATCCGGCTCTAGATATACGCGGCAATCTGAGCCCGCCGGCGCCGCAGAGCCTCGGCATCCTCCACCTTGACCACCGGTTTCTGGGCGGGAGTGGTCTGGGTCTCGGCGGTCTGCTTGCTGCTTTTCATGATGGGGTCCGTCCTTTGCTTGGAGGCCAACTGCCTTCAAGCAAGGACAATGCCCCCCAATCATGGCGGCAAACGGGTCGCAATCTGGGCATTTTCAAGGCAACCCTTTCCAAGCCTGTTCGGCGCCCTCACATGTATCCTTGATACGGACTCCGACTGATCCGTTCACCAGATATGTCATCCCGAGCACAAGCGAGGGATCTCCGCCTGGACCATCGCCGCCAACCTGGAAATGCCGGGCCAGGACGAGATCCCTCCTTCCCATGGTCGTCGGGACGACACTCCGAACGGTTCACCAGAGTTTGTATGACAGGCCCAGGAGGGCGCCATGGATCGTCATTGCACGATCATCGCCGTCGGAGTTGGACAGGGCGCCCGCGACCCGGGATGCGCCGAAGGGCCGAGGGTTCTCAAGGAATCGGGGATGTTCGGGCGGCTGGCCGCCCATAGCCCTTCGCTGATCTGGCGCGACGTCCCGGTGGCGGTCTCCCTCGCCTCGCCCGCCCTGGCGGTGGCCCAGGCCTGCGACGCCCTGGCCGGAGCGGTGGCCGGAATCAAGGCCGACGGCCGCTTTCCCATCGTCATCGGCGGCGACCATTCCATCGCCATGGGCACCTGGAGCGGCCTGCGCCGCGCCCTGCCGCCGCCCGGCCTGTTCGACCTGCTGTGGATCGACGCCCACATGGATTGCCACGATCCCTCCACCAGCCCGTCGGGCGCCCTGCACGGCATGCCGCTGGCCTGTCTGCTGGGGCGCTGCCATCCGCAACTGGCCGGGGTGGCCTGCCCCGCCCCGCCGCTCAGACCCGAACGGGTCACCCTGATCGGGGTGCGCAGCTTCGAGCCGGAAGAGGACGCCTTCACCCGCCAATCGGGCCTGCGCGTCATCCACATGGACGAGATCGCCGTCCGGGGACTGGCCGCCCTGCTGCCACGGCCCGCCGGCCTGTTCGGCATCACCCTCGATCTCGACGCCATCGATCCCGAGGACGCGCCGGCGGTGGGCTCGCCGGTGCCGGGCGGCCTCCGTGCCGCCGAATTGCTGCAATGCCTGCGGCCGCTGCTGGCCTCGCCCCGCTGCCTCGCCCTGGAAATCGCCGAATACAACCCGCCGCACGACGTGGCGGGCAAGACCGCCGCCCTGGTGGAAACCATCCTGCGGGCGGCGGTGCAACCGGGAGAACCGCCATGACCGCCACCATCGACCTCGAGGACACATGGTGCGCCCACAACTACCATCCGCTGCCGGTGGTGCTGGTCAGGGGCGAAGGCGCCCTGGTCTGGGACGAGGACGGACGGCGCTATATCGACATGATGGGCGCCTATTCCGCCGTCAGCCACGGCCATGGCCACCCCCGCATGGTGCGGGCGCTCACCGAGCAGGCCGGCAAGCTGGCGGTGATCTCGCGGGCCTTCCACACGGCGCCGCTGGGTCCCTTCGCCGAACTGGCCTGCCGCCTGACCGGCATGGACCGGGCCCTGCCCATGAACACCGGCGCGGAAGCGGTCGAGACGGCGCTGAAGGCGGCGCGCAAATGGGCCTATACGGTCAAGGGCGTGCCCGCCGGACAGGCCCGCATCATCGCTGCCAAGGGCAATTTCCACGGCCGCACCATCGCCATCGTCGGCATGTCCACGGTGGCGCAGTACCGCGACGGCTTCGGTCCCTTCCCCGGCGGCTTCGATCTGGTACCGTTCGGCGATGCCGATGCCCTGGAGCGGACCATCACCCGGGATACCGCCGCCTTTCTGGTGGAGCCCATCCAGGGCGAGGGCGGCATCATCGTGCCGCCCGCCGGCTATCTCGCCCGCTGCCGCGAGCTGTGCGACCGCCGCCGGGTACTGCTGATCGCCGACGAGATACAGACCGGACTGGGCCGCACCGGCCGCCTGCTGGCCTGCGAACACGAAGGGGTCAAGCCGGACGCGGTGACTCTGGGCAAGGCGTTGGGCGGCGGCCTGCTGCCGGTTTCTCTGCTGCTGGGCAAGGCCGAACTGATGGACGTGTTCCGGCCCGGCGACCACGGCTCCACCTTCGGCGGCAATCCCCTGGCGGCAGCGGTGGGGCGCGAGGCCCTGCAGGTGCTGCTGGACGAGGGCCTGATCGAGCGCGCCGCCCAGTTGGGCGACTGGCTGATGGGCCGCCTGCGGACCCTGGACAGTCCGCTGATCAAGGATATCAGGGGGCGCGGCCTGTTCATCGGCATCGAGTTCGATCCCGACCGCATCCAGGCGCGCGAGGTTTGCGACCGGCTGGCGGCCAAGGGCATCCTCACCAAGGACACTCACCGCAACACCATCCGCTTCGCGCCCCCCCTGGTGATCAGCCGCGAGCTTTTGGACGAGGCGGTGGGATGCCTGGGCGCGGTGCTGGCGGAGCCGTAACGTCCCGCCATTTCCCAGGCTCGAGACCGTCCAGGGTCCACTCGCCCACCGCCCAACGGATCAGGCGCAGGGTGGGAAAGCCGATGGCCGCCGTCATGCGGCGGACCTGGCGGTTGCGGCCCTCCTTCAGGGTCAGTTCGATCCACGAGGTGGGAATGGCGGCGCGGTAACGGATGGGCGGATCGCGCGGCCACAGGGCCTGTGGTTCCGCCATGGCCCGCGCCCCGGCCGGCAGGGTCGGGCCGTCGTTGAGCGCCACGCCGCGCCGCAGCTTCTCCAGGTCGGCCTCGGAAGGAATGCCCTCAACCTGGGCCCAATAGGTCTTGGCCAGCTTGTGCCTGGGGTCGCTGATGCGCGCCGCCAGCGGCCCGGAATCGGTCAACACCAGCAGCCCTTCCGAGTCGCGGTCCAGCCGTCCGGCGGCATAGACGCCCGGCACATGGATGAAATCCTTGAGCGTCGCCCGGCCGCCTTCGCGGTCGGTGAACTGGGTCAGCACGTCATAGGGCTTGTTGAAGACGATCAGCCGAGTCACAACACCCATTCCACCTTTGCCCGAAAGGCCCAGCAATGGCACGAGCGCCGTTTCCGCACAAGAAGCAGCCGCCAAGACGCCCCGACACCACCCCGATCCGCCCGGATAGCGATAAGGTCGCCGGCCTGCCGGCGGTCAAGGCGCTGTTCGCCCACGATCCGGTCCGTGTCGAGCGGCTGTTCTACGACGAGCGCATGAAGGAGGCGGCCGCCGAGATGTGCAAGGCCATGGCGGCGGCCCACAAGCCCTATCGCATGGCGCCCACCGAGGAGCTGACCAAGATCCTCGGCTCGCCGCTCCACGGCGGCATCCTGGCGGTGACCCGGCCCAAGCCCATCCGCGTCTTTGACCCGGCCGACGCCCATCTGTGGGCCAAGGCGGGCAAGCCGCTGCTGGTCCTGGACGGCGTCGGAAACCCCCACAATCTGGGCGCCATCGCCCGGACCATGGCCTTTTTCGGCCTCGACCGCCTGCTGATCTCCGATCATCCGGGACAGGCCGGCCCGTCCGAGGCTTCGCTGCGGGTTTCCGAGGGCGGCCTGGAATGGGTCGAGGTGATTCGCGCCCAGAAATTCGTTGCGGCCCTCAAACGGCTTAGGGATTCCCATAGGATCGTCGGCACCGCGCTCGGTTCGGGCAGACCGTTGGCCGAGGTGTTGAACCGGCCCGGCAAGCCGGTGGCGCTGATCCTCGGCAACGAGGAGGACGGCCTGCCGCCCGCCACCCTGGCCGCCTGCGACGACATCGTCACCCTGCCCGGCTCGGGCCGGGTGCAGTCGCTCAACGTGGCCGCCACCGCCGCCATCCTCATCCACGAACTGGCGAAGCCGCGCCGCTAGATTGTACGGCTCCTCGGGGGCCGGGCGCGTGCCTCCGCACGCCTGGCTTTCGCGGCATAAGCCGCGCCGCCCCTTGGGCCCAGCCAAAACTCGATGGGTCCACCTCATCGAGTTTTGGTATAAAGTGCCCGTCCACCATTTTGGAGAGTTCCATGTCTTCCACCGTCCGCGCCTCCCACATCCTCCTGATGTACAAGGGCTCCATGCGCTCCCAGGCCACCCGTTCCAAGGACGAGGCCCTGGCCGAGATCAACAACATCAAGGAAGAGATCAACCAGGGTGCCGATTTCGGCCAGATGGCCCGCCAGTACTCCGACTGTCCGTCGGGCGAGGATGGCGGCGATCTCGGCGAGTTCCCCATGGGGGCCATGGTGCCGGAATTCGAGGTGGCGGCCTTCGCGCTCAAGTCGGGCGAGGTCAGCGGCGTTGTGGAAACCCCGTTCGGCTTCCACTTGATCCAGCGCACCGACTGATCAACCGGAAAGAGAACCCACCCGGCGTCGGCCATTGTTACGGCCCAGGATTATACAGAGCAAAAATCCGCATCTCCCGAAGTCGACGTGTCGTCAGCGACAGCATGGACACGGCAACCGAAAGCAGCTTAGGATTTTTTGCGATGGGCTTCATCCAGGGGAACCGAACATGGCCGACGATGGGAACAATATCAAAGCTGAGACCGTAGAGATTTTGGTTCCCCCGGCCGAGCCCGCTTCGCCGCCCGGTCCCAGCCGGAAAAAGGCCCCGGCGCCGGCCCCCAAGCCGATCAGCCCGGCCGGTCAGGCCCGTCACGAACTGGCCGAAATGCGCCACGATCCGGAAGCGGTGCGCCACGCCTTCGAAACCGGCGAGTATCCTTACAAGAGCCGCATGGGCCGCGCCGAATACGAAGCCAAGAAGGCTGCCCTGCAGGCCGAACTCCTCAAGGTTCAATTGTGGGGCCGCGATACGGGCCAGAAATTCGTGCTGCTGTTCGAAGGCCGCGACGCCGCCGGCAAGGGCGGCACCATCAAGCGCTTCACCGAGCATCTCAATCCCCGTGCGGCGCGGGTGGTCGCCCTGGAAAAGCCCAGCGACGTCGAGCGCGGCCAGTGGTTCTTCCAGCGCTACATCCAGCACCTGCCCACCTCCGGCGAAATGGTGTTCTTCGACCGCTCCTGGTACAATCGGGCCGGCGTCGAGCGGGTGATGGGCTTCTGTTCCCCGGCGGAATACCTCGAGTTCATGCGCCAGACGCCCGAGGTGGAGCGCATGCTGGTCCGCTCGGGGATCAAGCTCTACAAGTACTGGTTCTCGGTGACCCAGGACGAACAGTTGCGCCGCTTCAAGTCGCGCGAGCGCGACCCGCTGAAGCAGTGGAAGCTGTCCCCCATCGACAAGGCGTCGCTCGGCAAATGGGGCGAATATACCGACGCCAAGGAAGCGATGTTCTTCTACACTGATACCGCCGACGCGCCGTGGACCATCGTCAAGTCGGACGACAAGAAGCGGGCGCGGCTCAACTGCATGCTCCACTTCCTCAACTCGCTGGACTATCCCGGCAAGGACGAGGGGCTGGTCCATATTCCCGACCCGCTGATCGTCGGCAAGGGCGCCCATGTGGTCCACAAGACCGAGCGCATGCTGGGTGCGACGCTGAGCCCGTAGCCGCCTCTTTTTCGCGCCGCATCATTTGACAGAAGGGGCCGGCGCAACCATGTTGCGCCGGCAACCCGCGCCGAGGTGGAAGTGATGGAACATTTTCTCGAGAAGCTGATCTTCCGCAGCCGCTGGGTGATGGCGCCCTTCTATCTGGGACTGGTGCTCTCCCTGGTCATGCTGCTGGTCAAGTTCTGCCAGGAACTGATCCACGTCGTCCCGCAAGTCCTTGATATGAACGAGAACCAGATGATTCTGCTGGTTCTCTCCCTGATCGACATGTCGCTGGCCGGCAACCTTCTGCTGATGGTGATCTTCGCCGGCTACGAGAATTTCGTTTCCAAGATCGACACCGGCGACAGCGAGGACCGCCCCGACTGGATGGGCAAGGTGGATTTCAGCGGACTGAAGCTCAAGCTGATCGCCTCCATCGTGGCCATCTCCGGCATCCACCTGCTGAAGGCCTTCATGAACGTGGAGATGCAGAACAAGGAGAACCTGGCATGGATGGTCGGCATCCATATGGTCTTCGTGGTGTCGGGGGTGCTGCTCGCCCTCATGGATCGCATCGTTGAAGGCTCCAACCCCCATCACTGAGCCGCGGGGCTTCCATGCCCCGTGACGCCCCCTCCAATCATCCGGAGGTGATGTCCTGGGAAAAGGATATCGAGTATTTCTGCGCCCGCTGCGGTGCCCCGGTGACCAAGGGGCGCTGGGAAATGGCCCTGAACGGCGGGTTCGAGCACGTCTTCTTCAACCCGGCCGGCATGGTCTTTCGCGTGCTGTGCTTCAAGGAGGCGCCGGGCGCCATCGCCCTGGGCGCCGCCAGCGGCCAGTTCACCTGGTTCCGGGGCTATCTGTGGCGGCTGTGCGCCTGCCGCGCCTGCGACCTGCACCTGGGCTGGCGCTACGAGGGTCCGGACGAGCCCCGCATCTTCTTCGGCCTGATCAAGGACAGCCTTACGACCCAAGCACCAGGGCGATCTCGTCCGGCGTGAGCGGCCGCCACTGCCCCTCGGGCAGGTCGCCCAGGGACAGGCCGCCGATGGCGGCGCGGTGCAGGCGCTCCACATGGTTGCCGACCGCCGCGAACATGCGCTTGACCTGATGGTAACGCCCCTCGGTGATGGTGATGCGCGCCGTATGGGGACCGGTGGTCACCAGTTCGGCCGGGGCCAGCGGGGTGTTTTCCGACCGCAGCATCAGGGTGCCGGAGGCGAAGACGGCCCCCTCCTCCCCATTCAGCGGCCGGGCCAGCCTGACCTCGTAGGTCTTGGGCACGTGGCGCTTGGGCGAGGTGATGCGATGGGCCAGCGGCCCGTCGTCGGTCAGCAGCAGCAGGCCGGTGCTGTCGCGGTCCAGCCGCCCCACCGGCGCCACGATGGGATTGCGGTGCATGAAGCGCTCGGGCAGCAGTTCATAGACGATGCGGCCGGGGTCCGAGGTGGAGCAGGTGTAGTCCTCGGGCTTGTTGAGCATCAGCACCAGGCCGGGAGCAGGGTCCAGGGCCTCGCCATCCACCCGGATGTCCCCGTGGGCGGCCTTGGCGGCTTCGTCCAGCACCGTGCCGTCGGCCAGGGTGATGCGTCCGGCCTTGATCATGGCCTTGACGTCCCGCTGGCTGCCGTAGCCCAGATTGGCGACGAGGCGGATCAGTCTCATTTTATATGCCCCTCAGGCGCCGGGCGGGATGCGTGCCGCATCCCTTGGCTTCCGCGCCATAAGGCGCGCCGGGCCTTGCCCGCAACTCCAAGCCTGCGGCTTGTCGATCTTCATCATTACTTGTCATGGCGGTTGCTGGCCAGATAGACCTTGAAGCCCTCGGCCTCGCGCAGCAGGGTCACCTCGCGGAAACGGCGGCGCAGCTCGGCCTCGTAGGGCAGGCTGCGGTTGGCCACCAGCACGAACTTGCCGCGCCGCCGGATGGCCTTCCAGGCGGCGGTGATGAAGCCCTGGCCGATGGCCGGGTCGGCCTTGCGCCCCTCGTGGAAGGGCGGATTGCTGACGATCCAGTCATAGGGCTCGCATTTGGGCAGCCCGGCGCCCACGTCCAGCCAGTGGAAGGTCGCCCGCTCCTCGCCGGCCAGATTGGCGCGCGCATCCTCGAGTGCCAGGGCCTCCGCCTCGAACAGGTCGATGCCGGTCACCTCGGGGAAGCGCCGCAGGAT
>JAVBXM010000048.1 GCA_030824585.1 Phaeospirillum sp.
GGCTATGGGCTGGGACTGGCGGGGTCGCTGCTGTTAGACCTGCCCACCGGCGCGGCCGTCGTCTGCGCCCTCGCCCTGGTGGGCGGCCTGTTCAGCGCGAGACGATCAGGTGGGACACCGTAGGCAGCTCGGCCAGCAATTCGTCGGCCAGCAGGCGCGACCACGACCGGGTGTCGGTGAACGAGGATTGCAGCGCCGCGTCGCAGCGCATCTGCCAGTCGTCCATGGGAAACATGGCGATCCATTCCACCTGGTCGTCGAACAGCAGCACCGGGGCCAGCACTTCGCGGGTCATGCGCCAGGGAGTGTCGGCGTCCAGGCAGCGTCCGCTGTTTTGCAGCATGCAGCGCGGCCCGTCGCTTCCCTTGATCAGCACGGCATGGCGGCCGTGTCCGGTCTCGCCGCAGATGGCGGTGGTGAAGCGCCGGAAGGTGGCCTCGGCTTGCGGGTCGTCCAGGGTGCAGCGGAACACTTCGGGCTTGGCCATTCGATCCTCTCCATGGGGTGCGTCATCAGAGCATGGGGGGCGGCATGGCTCCCTTGATGGGCGTCAAGGGGGGCTTCCCTTGCCCCCGGCGCCGCCGGCCTATAGGCTAAGGGGATGAAAAAGCCCAAAATCATCCCCATTCCGTCCAAGCAGGAAATCCTCGACTTCATCCGCGCCCAGCCGGGCCGGGTGGGAAAGCGGGAGCTGGCGCGGGCCTTCAACCTGAAGGGCAGCGACAAGATCGACCTCAAGGCCATCCTCAAGGAACTGGAGCGCGAGGGCGAAGTCGAGCGTGGCCAGAAGCGGCGCTTCGCCCGCCCCGGCGCCCTGCCCGACGTGGGCGTGGTGGAGATCATCGGCACCGACAGCGACGGCGAATTGCTGGCGCGTCCCTTGAACTACGAGGGCGAGGGCCGCCCGCCGCGCATCTTCATGGCGCCCTTCCGCCCCGGCGAGGCGGCGGTGGGAATCGGCGACCGGGTGCTGGCGAAACTGAAAAGGGTGCGGGGCGAGGACGTCTACGAGGCCCGCGCCATCCGCATCATCGGCGAGGCGCGCGCCCGCGTGCTGGGCGTGTTCGAGCCCAATCCCGACGGTTCCGGGCGTCTCCGCCCCACCTCGCGCAAGGAAAAGGCCGAGTATATGGTGCCGCGGGGCGAGACCGGCGACGCCAAGGCGGGCGAGCTGGTGCTGGCCGACATCATGCCGGGCCGGCTCTACGGCATGCGTACGGCGTCGGTGAAGGAGCGCATGGGCCTCTTGGGCGCGCCGCGCTCGGTCAGCCTGGTGGCCATCCACACCAACGACATTCCCTTCGAATTCCCCGAGGCAGCCCTGAAGCAGGCCGCCGCCGAGGGGCCGGCTCCCCTGGGCGACCGCACCGACTTGCGCGCCATCCCGCTGGTGACCATCGACGGCGAGGATGCGCGCGACTTCGATGACGCGGTGTTCGCCGAGCCCGATCCCGATGCCAAAAATCCCGGCGGCTGGCACTGCATGGTCGCCATCGCCGACGTCTCCTGGTACGTGCGGCCCGGCGACGCCCTGGACAAGGAAGCGTTCAAGCGCGGCAACTCGGTCTATTTCCCCGACCGGGTGGTGCCCATGCTTCCCGAGGAACTGTCCAACGGCTGGTGCTCGCTCAAGCCCGACGAGGACCGCCCCTGCATGGCGGTGCATTTCTGGCTGGACGCGCTGGGCAACAAGCTGCGGCATCGTTTCGTGCGGGGAATGATGCGTTCGGTGGCGCGGCTCACCTATACCCAGGCGCAGGCGGCCAAGGACGGCACTCCCGACGAGAAGACCGCGCCGTTGCTGCCGAACGTGATCGAGCCGCTCTACGGCGCCTGGGCGGCCTTGTTCCGCGAACGCAAGGAACGCGGCGTCCTCGAGCTGGATATTCCCGAACGCAAGGTGATCATCACCCCCGAGGGCAAGGTGGAGTCCATCACCGAGCGGGAACGCTTCGACAGCCACAGGCTGATCGAGGACTTCATGATCATGGCCAATGTCTGTGCCGCCGAGACCTTGGAGAAGGTCCACAAGCCCTGCATGTACCGCATCCACGACCTGCCCTCCCAGGAGAAGCTGGAGGGCCTGCGGGAATTCCTGTCGTCCCTGGACCTGAAGCTGGCCAAGGGCCAGGTGCTGCGCCCCGCCCATTTCAACCGTATCCTGGAGGCGGTGGCCGACACCGCCAATTCCCATCTGGTCAGCGAGGTGATCCTGCGCTCCCAGGCCCAGGCCCAATACAGCCCCGAGAATATCGGCCATTTCGGCCTGGGGCTGGCGCGCTACGCCCACTTCACCTCCCCCATCCGCCGCTATGCCGACCTGCTGGTCCACCGGGCGCTGATCGCCGGCCTGCATCTGGGCGAAGGCGCCCTGCCTGCGGATGCAGTCGCAGAGTTCGCCGAGTGGGGCGAGCACATTTCGGTGACGGAACGGCGTGCCGCCGTGGCCGAGCGCGAAGCGGTGGACCGCTACGTCACCGCCTTCCTGTCCGACCGGGTGGGGGCGTCGTTCGGGGGCAAGGTGTCGGGGGTGACCCGTTTCGGCCTGTTCGTCACCCTGGATCAGACCGGCGCCGACGGGCTGGTGCCCATCTCGACGCTGCCCGAGGATTTCTACGTCCACGACGAGGTCCATCACTGCCTGGTGGGCAAGCGCACCCGCAAGACTTTCCAACTGGGGCAGAAGCTCGACGTGGTGCTGGCCGAGGCCAACACCCTGACCGGCTCCATGGTGTTCAAGCTGGATGGCGGGACCGAGCGTCCTCCCCGCCCGTCCCGTCCTCCCCGCCCGGGAGCCAGGCCGTTCCGTCCCGGGGCCAAGCGGCACAAAGGGCGCTGATGCGGGTCGTCGTCGCCGCCGATACCGCTCCGGTCGCCTGTACCGTGTGCGGGGCGCCGTCGCCGCTGATGGGCGTGGTGGATTTCCACAAGAGTTGCCTGGAGCGCGAGGGTAAGCGGCTTGGCGTGCTGGGCGTCCCGGTCTATTACCGCCGGTGCCCCCGCTGCAATCTGGTCTTCGCCGACACCATGCTGGGCTGGAGCGACCGGGATTTCGCCCAGCGCATCTACAATGCCGATTACCCCGTGGTCGATCCCGAATACGCCGAGGTGCGGCCGGTGGGCAACGCGGCCTGGCTGCGGCAGGTGCTGGGTACGGCGGCGTCCGGCGTATCGGTGATCGATTATGGCGGCGGCAACGGGCGCCTTGCCGCCGAGTTGCGGAAGGCGGGAATCCGCGCCGCCACCGTCGATCCCCATGTCGCCCACGCGGCTCGCGATTTCGGGACGGCCGAACTGGTTACCGCCTTCGAGGTGTTCGAGCACGCCATGCGGCCCCAGCGGGTGCTGGACGAGATGCTGGCGCTGATGGAGCCCGGCGGGGCGCTGCTGCTCTCCACCCTGCTGCAGCCGACGGGGTTCGAGTCCATGGGGCTGGCATGGTGGTACGTGGCGCCGCGCAACGGCCATGTCTCCATCCATAGCCGGGCGTCCCTGAAGACCCTGGTGGGGTCGCGCGGGCTTCGCCTCGCCTCGTTCTCCGACGGCATGCACGTGGCCTTCCGCGAGCTTCCCCCATGGCTCGGCCATTGCCTGCCGCCGGGATGACGAAACCTCTGTACCGGCGGGTCCGGCCTTGCGCATAATCGCGCCGATGAGCCGATCCACGCCCCTGGGAGCCGGGTTCGCCCTGGCCGTTTCCCTTCTCTCCGACCCGGCCGCCGCCGGCTGGGTGGCGGGCGAGGCCGAGCGCACCATCGCCTTCGGCTTCGACGCCATCGTCGAGCGGCACCTGCAGCCGGTCACCGCCCAGACCATCGCGCTCGACGGGCTGCGCGGGCTGGCCGAGATCGATCCGCAACTGGCCGTCACCCTGGATCAGGGCCGCCTGCGCCTCGCCACCCCCGAGAAGGTGGTGGCCGATTATCCCGCCGCTCCGCCCGACGACGCGGTGGGCTGGGCGCGCATCACCGTCAACGCGGCGCTGGAAGCCTCCCAGGTGTCGGAGAGGCTGCGGGACGCCGATGCCGAGCGCCTGTATCAGGCGGTGTTCGAAGGCGCGCTGGGCAAGGCCGACCTGTTCTCCCGCTATGCCGGGTCCAAGGAAGCGCGGGAGCACCGCTCCAACCGTTCGGGTTTCGGCGGGATCGGCATCAAGTTCGACCTGATCGACCGCGAGGTCCGCATCGTCGAGGTGGTGGACGACGGTCCCGCCGCCAAGCTGGGCCTGCGGGCCGGCGATATCATCACCGCCATCGACGGCGAGGCGGTCAAGGGGCTGGACCGCTCCGACATTTCCGCCAAGCTGCGCGGTGCCGTCGCCACCGAGGTGGTGCTGGCGCTGCGCCGGGGCAGCCAGCCGCTGCAGTTCACCCTGCGCCGTTCGCTGATCGTGCCCCAGACGGTGAGTTCCACGGTCAACGGCGGCATCGCCCATTTCAAGATCACCAGCTTCAACCAGCGCACCGCCTATAGCCTGGAAAACCAGTTGAAGGAGGTCCGCGACCGCCTGGGCGCCGGGCTGCAGGGTGTGGTGCTCGACCTGCGCGGCAATCCCGGCGGTCTGCTGGACAAGGCGGTGGCGGTGGTCGACCTGTTCGTCGCCGAGGGCACCATCATCTCGACCAGGGGCCGCCATCCGGCCGCCGCCAACAGCTTCGAGGCCAAGCCCGGCGATATCGGCGAGGACCTGCCCCTGGTGGTGCTGGTGGACGGCCGTTCGGCCTCGGCCGCCGAGATCGTCGCCTCGGCCCTGCAGGACGCCGGGCGCGCCGTGGTGATCGGCACCAATTCCTATGGCAAGGGCACCGTCCAGACCGTGGTGCGCCTGCCCAATGACGGCGAGATCACCCTGACCTGGTCGCGCTTCCACGCGCCGTCGGGCTATGCCCTGCACGGGCTGGGGGTGCTGCCGGTCCTTTGCACCGGCGTCGCCACCCAGACGGCGGCCCAGATGGTGGAGGGCGCCGGGCGCGGAATCCTGCCGGGCAAGCCGGCCGAGACCCTGGCGGTGTGGCGGGGCACCGGCATCGACGATGCCGAGTTGCGTTATCGCCTGCGCGACACCTGTCCGCCGTCCCGACGCGGCGACGACAAGCTGGAGATGGACCTGGCCGACCGGCTGCTGGGCAACCGCGCCGCCTATGCCCGCGCCCAGGCGGCCTCGGCCCCGACCCGCGGGCTGGAGGCGCTGCAGACCCGGCCGTCGCCGGAAACCGGGTCCCACTGAGTTCAGGAACCTTGAGGGCGGTCGAGGCCGTAGAGGTAGCGCAATTCCGCCAGGGCATCCTTGACCAGGTAGGGCACCGCCTGGGCGAAGATGTCGAGGATGACGATGGCGTTGACCACCGCGTCCTTGGAAAAGGCGGCGCGGATGCGCTCGGCCATGCCCCGGTTGACCTTTTCCGCCGCGGCGCAATGCCCGCGCAGCCCCTCGACGTCGAGGCTGACCTGTCCGTTGCCGCCTTCCTGCAGATAGCGCCCCAGCAGGAAGGACGAGAAGATCCGGAACAGCGTCTCCTCCTCGCTGGCGAAGGGCAGGTGGAAGCGGGCCATGGGCCGGAAGAAGGCCAGGCGCGGACAGCCCGAGACCGCCCCGGCCAGTCCGACCAGGGATGCCATGCCCTGCTGCAGCGGGCGGCGGGAGGAAATGGTCCGTTGCGGCGTCACCACCTCGACGTCGGCCATCTGGAAGGAATCGTAGCGGTCGAAGCGCCCGATGAAGCCGGACAGCACCTGGGCAAAGGGACAGGCCGCCCCGCCCTCGGGCGACAGGGGACAGTCCTGGCAGGGATGGAACGACAGGGCCGTCCAGGGGGGAGGCGCTTCCCCCGGCGGCTCGACCACGAAATCGTCATGGCGCATGGTCAGCGCTACCCTTTCCGTGGTGCCGTCATCCATGGCGAAGCGATAGGTGATGGTGGTATCGTTGGTTCCTGAGCTATCCATGGTCTTCCCGTCCGCCCACGTTCTGCCGCCATGGTGGCCTTTAACCCCCGGCCGCGCCACCCCCACATGGGGAGGGCGGCGTTTGCGTTTCGTTAGCAAGGCGGATACGGTCTATTACCTATCTTAGGATAATCCATTCGTATTGGGCCGTTATGTCTGCCGTATGGGACGGGCTGTCTGGCGAGAGGGATTGATGATGCGGATTTCCGAGGTTCTGGCCACCAAGGGACACACGATCTACGAGGTCGCGCCCGATGCTTCGCTGCGTGAGGCGGCGTCGCAATTGTTGGAAAGGAACATCGGAGCGCTGATCTGTTCCGACCGGACCGGGGGCATCGTCGGCATTCTGTCCGAGCGCGAGATCGCCCGGGCCTTCGCGCGGCAGGGGGGTGATCTCATCACCTTGTCGGTGAGCGACGCCATGAGCCGCGACGTGGTGGCTTGCGGCGGTGACGACAAGGTCGAGGAAATCCTCGACATCATGACCGAGACCCGCTGCCGCCACATTCCAGTGGTCAAGGACGGCGTGGTGCTTGGCCTGGTGTCCATCGGCGATCTGGTCAAGGCCATGAAGCGGGAGGGGTAGCCCCTCCCGCGTTCCGCATCGGCCTTACGGTTCTACTTCTTCACCGCGATCAGATCCGCGTCGCCCTTGTCGAGCATCAGGGTGTGCTCCAGCGACACGTAATGGAAGCGCCGCGCCGTATGGCCGGCGTGGATGGCGAAGCCCACATTGTAGGTCTTGCCCGCCTCGATCGCCTTGAACGGGGCCGGGGCGGACAGCGGACGGCTCAGCGTCACCGTCCAGGTGTCGCCGGCCAGGGCGGCCTCGGCGGTGACCGGCGAGGACTTGGCTTCCGTCCGCTTGTCGAACACCATGCCGCCCGCCGCCACGGCCGCCGCACCCGGCTTCAGGCGGGCCTGCCAGTATTCCATCAACTGGCCGGAGGCCTGCATCTTCTCGAGCTCGGCGGCGGCCACCAGTTCATCGCCGGCGCCCTGGCGACCCGGCTTGGCGCGGGTGCGGTTCAGGTACTTGGTGCGCTCGGCGCTGCCGCCGGCCGGCATCTTGGCGGCGTCCTCGTGGCAGGTGCCCCAGCAGCCGGCCTGCGCCGCCTCGGGCAGCTTGCCGTCGTCGAGCATCATGGTGACCTTGGTGGCGAAGTCGGGGTCCATCTTGGAATTGGGCTGGGTGCCTTCCTTGAATTCCAGGCGGACGTGCAGCTTGCCGCCATCCTGGGCCACCTTGACGGTGGCGGGGATGAAGGCGGGCTTGCCGGCAATGGGGGCGGGCTCGTTCTTGGAGCCGGATACCAAGGTGGCGCCCATGTCCTTTTCCTCGCCCAGGTGGCAGTCCTTGCAGGCCTTGCCGTTCTTCACCTTGGGGGCGCCGCCGTGGTCGCCCGACAGCACCCATTCCAGCGATGACTGGCCGGGATAGAACAGCGCCACCTCCTTGGCCGGAACGCTGGCCCAGTCCAGGGCCAGGGCGGGGGGGGCGGCGAAAACCATCAGGGCGGAAATGGCGATGCGTTTCATGGCGGTCATCCTGGTTGAGGGAGCGGGACCTAAGCACAGGGGGAAGGGCGGTGACTTGACCTTGCTCAATGCAAAGCCCGTCCGGCGAACGTAACCAGTGCCGGAGACACGTGATTTCGGAGGGCGGGCCATGAGGATCGGTATCGGCAAGGGACTGGCCGCATTGGTGGTGGCCGGGCTGGTCGCGGTGGCGGGTGCCGCCCAGGCCCAGCAGGCGCCGATCATGATCAAGGGCGAGCCCTACGTGTACGACAAGGACAACGCCCAGGACGTCATGCGCATCTGCGCCGGCTGTCACGGCGAACTGGGCAATGGCGGCGGCGGCGGCGCCTATCCCCGCCTGGGCGGCCTCAACGCCGATTACCTGGCCGAGCAGATGCGCAAGTTCAAGAGCCGCGAGCGCGAAAACATCCCCATGATCCCCTTCGCGGTGGACCGGGAACTGTCGGAACGCGACGTGCTGGACGTCACCCGCTTCCTTTCCGAGGTCAAGCTGGAGACCAAGCCGCCGGCCAACATGCCCGCCGACGGCTATGCCCGCCTGCAGATCATGAAGAAGGTGCTGCAGATCCCGC
The DNA here is from genome assembly GCA_030824585.1 of Phaeospirillum sp. Lineage (GTDB taxonomy): Bacteria > Pseudomonadota > Alphaproteobacteria > Rhodospirillales > Magnetospirillaceae > Phaeospirillum. The sequence continues at coordinate 8,061 of JAVBXM010000048.1, forward strand.
GCGAGCCGGGCGACGTGGAGGCCGGCAAGGCCTTCTATGCCGCCGATTGCGGCCCCTGCCACGGCAACAAGGGCCAGGGGCGCCTGAAGAAGCCGGGCATCGCGCCGCAGCACATCGGCTATCTCAAGACCCAGGTCGACAGCTTCCTGTCGGGCAAGCGCACCCATGACGACATCGAGATCATGAAGGCCAGGACTCCCGAGGAGTGGAAGAATCTCTGGGCCTTCCTGTCCAGCCTGCAGGATTGACGGGTTCATCCGCCCAGACATGACCGAGTCGGGCCGATTGATGCGACCGGGCTTGCTTTCAGAGCGTCTCCAGAATATCTGAAAGGCATGCCTACGCAGAAAACCTCCGGCTATCTGGCCGGCCAGATCCTCATCGCCATGCCCCAGATGGAGGACCCGCGCTTTGCCCGCGCCGTCGTCTATCTGTGCGCCCACAATGCCGACGGTGCCATGGGCATCGTCGTCAACAAGCTGTTCGGCGGGCTGACCTTCCCGCAATTGCTGGAGCAACTGGACATTCCCCCCACGCCGGCCTGCGACGAGATTCGCATCCATTTCGGCGGGCCGGTGGAAAGCGGGCGCGGCTTCGTGCTGCACTCGGCCGATTACCTGCACGAGAACACCATGGTCGTCGAGGGCGACGTGGCGCTCACCGCCACGGTGGACGTGCTGCGCGCCATGGCCGACGGCACCGGGCCGCGCGAAAGCCTGCTGGCCCTGGGCTATGCCGGCTGGGGCTCGGGGCAGTTGGATTCGGAAATCCGCGAGAACGCCTGGCTGACCGTGCCCGCCGACCCGGCCCTGCTGTTCAGCCGCGATCTCGAGCACAAATACGAGCAGGCCATCCACAAGCTGGGCATCGACGTCGGCCTACTGTCCGTCGCCGCCGGCCACGCCTGATGTCCCGTCATCGCTAACGGGGCCAAGCCGTTATTTTTGATTCTTGCGGCTCACGTCTCGGTATCTGGATCGCCAAGTTCACCACGAAGCGACTGTGTTGCGCGTCAAGCGTTCCATGCGCGAGCATCCCGGACGATGGCGTTGAGGATGACGAGGAGCTTTCGCATGCAAGCGACCAGGGCTGTCATTTTCGGCTTCCCGGCAGCGACAAGGCGCCGGTATGCGGCGC
>JAVBXM010000098.1 GCA_030824585.1 Phaeospirillum sp.
TCTTGCAACGCAAAACCCGATGTGTTAGTTAACCGTCGCGCCGACAGGGGGGCCTTTCCTGATGGCGCCAGAATTATGTTGCCTTTCAATAGGTTACGGCTGCCGGTTCGACCCTATCCAAGGACTTGCCCAGGTGCCTTCCGAAACTATTGGCGTGATCGCCGACCGCTACGCCACCGCTCTGTTCGAGTTGGCCGATTCTTCCGGCTCCCTCGATCAGGTGGCTGGTGACCTCAAGACGCTCCAGGCCATGCTGCGCGAAAGCGCCGACCTGCGCCGAGTCGTCGACAGCCCCGTTCTGAGCCGCGAGCAGCAGGGTGCGGCGATTGCCGCTGTTGCCAAGGCCGCAGGCTTCTCGGAGCTGACCTCCAAATTCCTCGGGCTGGCGGCCAAGAACCGCCGGCTGTTCACCCTTCCCGGGGTGATCGCCTCCTATCTCGGCCGGTTGGCGGCCCGTCGCGGCGAAAAGTCCGCGACGGTGGCTTCCGCCGTTTCTCTCACGCCGGCCCAGCAAGACGCCCTCACCACCGCTCTCAAGGCGGCCTTCGGTGGCAATGTCGCCGTTGAAGTCAAGGTCGATCCCAGCTTGCTGGGTGGCCTGGTGGTTCAGGTCGGTTCCCGCATGGTTGACAGCTCGCTCAAGACGAAGCTGCAGCATCTCAAGCTCGCTATGAAAGGGGTTGGATAATGGAAATCCGCGCCGCGGAGATCTCCGCAATCCTCAAGCAACAGATCGCCACCTTCGGGACCGAGGCGGAAGTTGCCGAGGTCGGTCAGGTGCTGTCTGTCGGTGACGGCATCGCCCGCGTGCACGGCCTCGACAAGGTCCAGGCCGGCGAGATGGTCGAATTCCCGGGTGGCATCAAGGGTATGGCGCTGAACCTCGAGACCGACAATGTCGGTGTCGTGATCTTCGGCGACGACCGCAACATCAAGGAAGGCGACGTCGTCAAGCGGACCGGCTCCATCGTGGACGTTCCGGTCGGCAAGGGCCTGCTGGGCCGCGTCGTCGACGCGCTGGGCAATCCCATCGACGGCAAGGGCCCCATCGAGGCGGCTTCGCGTCAGCGCGTGGACGTCAAGGCCCCGGGCATCATTCCGCGCAAGTCGGTGCACGAGCCCATGTCCACCGGCATCAAGGCCGTGGACGCCCTGATCCCCATCGGCCGCGGCCAGCGCGAGCTGGTCATCGGCGATCGCCAGACCGGCAAGACCGCCATCCTGGTCGACACCATCATCAACCAGAAGCGCTGGCACGACGCCAACGACGAGAAGGCGAAGCTGTTCTGCATCTACGTCGCCGTCGGCCAGAAGCGCTCCACCGTCGCCCAGATCGTCAAGACCCTGACCGATTACGGCGCCATGGAATACACCATCGTGGTGGCCGCGACCGCGTCGGAGCCCGCTCCGCTGCAGTTCATCGCGCCCTACGCCGGCTGCACCATGGGCGAGTACTTCCGCGACAACGGCATGCACGCTCTGATCATCTATGATGATCTCTCCAAGCAGGCCGTCGCCTATCGCCAGATGTCGCTGCTGCTCCGTCGTCCGCCGGGCCGCGAAGCCTATCCGGGCGACGTGTTCTATCTGCACTCGCGCCTGCTGGAGCGCGCCGCCAAGATGGGCGACGCCGCCGGTAACGGCTCGCTGACCGCCCTGCCGGTCATCGAGACCCAGGCCAATGACGTGTCCGCCTACATCCCCACCAACGTGATCTCGATCACCGACGGCCAGATCTTCCTGGAAACCGAACTGTTCTATAAGGGCATCCGCCCCGCCGTGAACGTCGGTCTGTCGGTGTCGCGCGTCGGCTCGGCCGCCCAGATCAAGGCGATGAAGCAGGTTGCGGGCTCGATCAAGCTGGAACTGGCCCAGTATCGTGAAATGGCTGCCTTCGCGCAGTTCGCTTCCGATCTGGACCCGGCCACCCAGAAGCTGCTGGCCCGCGGTGCGCGCCTGACCGAGCTGCTGAAGCAGCCGCAGTTCTCGCCCATGGCGACCGAAGAGGAAGTCATTTCCATCTACGCCGGTGTGAAGGGCTATCTGGACAAGATCGACGTGCGCCAGGTTGGCCGCTTCGAGTCGTCCCTGCTCTCGGAAATCAAGTCGAAGGCGCCGGACGTTCTGACCGCCATCGCCACCGAGAAGCAGATCAGCGCCCAGACCGAAGAGAAGCTCAAGGCGTTCCTCGACGCGTTCTCCAAGACCTTCGCTTAACCGTCCCGTGGGAGTTTAGGTTATGGCGAGTCTCAAGGACCTGCGGATGAAGATCGTGAGCGTCAAATCGACGCGCAAGATCACGTCCGCCATGAAGATGGTCGCTGCCTCCAAGCTCCGCCGCGCGCAAACCGCGGCGGAGGCGGCACGGCCGTTCGCCGAGCGCATGGAGCGCATGCTGGGCACCCTGGCCGCCTCGTTGGCCGGCCAGTCGGGCGCGCCCCGCATGCTCACCGGCACCGGAGCCGACAAGGTGCATCTGCTTGTTGCGGTGACCGCCGATCGCGGTCTGTGCGGCGGCTTCAACTCGTCCATCGTCCGCGCCACCAAGGCGATGGCCGCCGACCTGTTGAAGCAGGGCAAGATCGTCAAGATCATGCCGGTGGGCCGCAAGGCCCGCGAGCAGCTGCGCCGCGACTACGGCCAGTACATGATCGAAGGCTTCGAGCAGCTGGGCCGCAAGGGCATCGTCTTCGCCGAGGCCGACCAGGTCGCGGCGCAGATCTCCGCCATGTTCGATGGCGAGGAATTCGATGTCTGCACCGTGGTCTACAACAAGTTCAAATCGGCTATCGCCCAGGAAGTGACCCGCCAGCAGGTGATTCCCTTCCCGGTGCCCGAACTGGCCGCCAAGTCCGACACCGGACCCAAGGCCATCTACGAGTTCGAGCCCGGCGAGGAGGAAATCCTGGCCGAGATTTTGCCGCGCAATCTGGCTACCCAGATGTTCCGTGCCTTGCTGGAAAGCCAGGCTTCGGAGCAGGGCGCGCGCATGACCGCGATGGATAACGCGACGCGTAACGCGGGCGACATGATCAATGCCTTGGCGATCAAGTACAACCGGTCTCGCCAGGCCCAGATCACCAAGGAACTGATCGAAATCATCTCCGGCGCCGAAGCGCTGTGACGGAAGACTAGGAGCACACCATGGCAAACAAGAACGTCGGCACGATCACCCAGGTCCTGGGCGCCGTCGTGGACGTGCGCTTCGACGGCCAGCTGCCGGCCATCCTCAGCGCGCTGCACCTTGAGCATCAGGGTAAGAAGCTGGTTCTCGAAGTCGCTCAGCATCTGGGCGAGTCCACCGTGCGCACCATCGCCATGGACTCCACGGACGGCCTGACCCGGGGCACCGAAGTGGTGGACACCGGCGCCGCCATCCAGATGCCCGTCGGCCCCGAGACCCTGGGCCGCATCATCAACGTGATCGGCGAGCCCATCGACGAGCGCGGCCCCATCGGCAACAAGACCACCCTGCCGATCCATGCCGACGCCCCCGATTTCGTCGACCAGTCCACCGAGACCGAGATCCTGGTCACCGGCATCAAGGTCATCGATCTGCTGGCGCCTTACTGCAAGGGCGGCAAGATCGGCCTGTTCGGCGGCGCCGGCGTGGGCAAGACCGTGCTGATCATGGAGCTGATCAACAACATCGCCAAGGCGCACGGCGGCTACTCCGTGTTCGCCGGCGTCGGTGAGCGTACCCGCGAAGGCAACGACCTCTATCACGAAATGATCGAGTCGGGCGTCATCAAGCTGGACGGCCCGGGCTCCAAGGTGGCCCTGGTGTACGGCCAGATGAACGAGCCCCCGGGCGCCCGCGCCCGCGTCGCCCTGTCGGGTCTGACCGTCGCCGAGTACTTCCGCGACGTGGAAGGCCAGGACGTGCTGTTCTTCGTGGACAACATCTTCCGCTTCACCCAGGCCGGTTCGGAAGTGTCCGCGCTGCTGGGCCGCATCCCGTCGGCGGTGGGCTACCAGCCCACTCTCGCCACCGACATGGGCGCCCTGCAGGAGCGTATCACCTCGACCAAGAAGGGCTCGATCACCTCGGTGCAGGCCATTTACGTGCCGGCCGACGATCTCACCGACCCGGCTCCGGCCACGTCGTTCGCCCACCTGGACGCCACCACCGTGCTGAATCGTCAGATCGCCGAGCTGGGCATCTACCCGGCCGTGGATCCGCTCGACTCCACCTCGCGCGTTCTGGACCCCCGCGTGGTCGGCAACGACCACTACCAGACCGCCCGCGACGTGCAGCGCATCCTGCAGACCTACAAGTCCCTGCAGGACATCATCGCCATCCTGGGCATGGACGAGCTGTCGGAAGAGGACAAGCTGGTGGTGACCCGCGCTCGTAAGATCCAGCGCTTCCTGTCCCAGCCGTTCCACGTGGCCGAAATCTTCACCGGCTCGCCGGGCAAGCTGGTGGCTCTCGAAGACACCATCAAGGGCTTCAAGGCCATCGTGGCCGGCGAATACGACCACCTCCCCGAGTCCGCCTTCTACATGGTCGGCGGCATCGACGAGGTGATCGAGAAGGCCAAGAAGATGGCCGCCGAGGCGGCCTAAGGCTCTCGGACGTTATGAGTAGGCGGGTTGCCCGACGGCGGCCCGCCGCCTCGAAAGACAGGTTGAAGGAATCGCGGCATGGCCGACAAGATTCAATTCGAATTGGTGTCCCCGGCGAAACTTCTGGTTTCGTCCAAGGTGGACATGGTCGTGGTGCCCGGCGGCGAAGGCGACTTCGGTGCCCTGGCCCTGCACGCCCCGATGATCACCACCGTGCGTCCGGGTGTCATCGACATCCATGACGGCGGCAAGGTCTCGTCCTCCATTTTCGTGGCCGGCGGCTTCGCCGAGGTCAACGAGGAGCGCATCACCGTCCTGGCCGAAGAGGCCATTCCGGTGGGCGAGTTGACCGCCGAACTGGCCGAAGCCCGCAAGCAGGCCGCCAGGGAGGCTCTGGACGACGCCAGCAACGAGCGTGAAAAGGCTCATGCCCAGCGTCTGGTCCTGATCGCCGAGGCCATGGCCGCCGCGGTCGGCTGACCGACGTCCGGCAGACGAATGAAAGGGCCGCTCCCGTAGGGGGCGGCCCTTTTGTCTTGAAAATCCCCCCCCAACTCACAGAATGGAATCCTTCAAGGGGGAACGGGTTCGACATGCAAGGTGGCAAAGCATGGAGCGTGGACGACATCCCCTGGGATCGCCTTGATCCCGGGCTGGTGGATGCCGGCCTGCTGAAGGTGATCAAGGCCGCCGCCATGGTCGAGCGCAATGCCGCCGACTACACCCTTTATCTCGCCCGGGTGTTCCGGGACGATCCGGACTTCGTCGCCGCCCTGGAGCGATGGCGGGCCGATGAAATCCGCCACGGCGACAGCCTGGCCCGCTATGCCGGGCTGGCCGATGCCGGCTTCGACTTCGCCACGCGGTTCAAGCGCTTCACCGACGGCTACCGCATTCCCGTGGCCGCCGACGGTTCGGTTCGGGGATCGGCCACCGGGGAGCTGCTGGCCCGCTGCATCGTCGAGACGGGGACGTCGTCCTTCTATTCGGCCATCCGCGATGCCAGCCGCGAGCCGGTGCTGCGCGACCTCTGTCACCGTATCGCCGGCGACGAGTTCCGCCATTACAAGCTGTTCTACGGCGCCATGCGCCATGCCCAGGTCCGCGACCGGCTGCCGCTGTGGCGCCGCGTCCTGGTGGCGGTGGGCCGTATCCGGGAAAGCGACGACGACGAGCTGGCCTATGCCTGGCACGCCGCCAACGATCCCGATGGGCTGACTTATGACAGGACACGCTGCAACGCGGCCTATGCGGCGCATGCCTATGCACTTTACCGCCAGCGCCATGCCGAGCGGGCGGCGGGCATGGTGGTGAAGGCGGTCGGTCTCGATCCCCAGGGCTGGCTGGGCTGCCGGGCCCGCGATTTCGCCTGGGTCAAGATGCAGCGGCGGGCCAAAGCCCCGCAGCCGGCATAAGGAGGTCGCCTTGGCTCAGCACCATGCTTCGATCTCCGATCGCTTCGCGGCGTTCATCGCCGCCCAGCCCCTGTTCTTCGTCGCCACCGCCACCGAGCAGGGGCGTATCAACCTGTCGCCGAAAGGCCTGGACGATACGTTCCGGGTCCTTGGCCCCAATCGGGTGGTGTGGCTGAACCTGACGGGCAGCGGCAACGAGACCGCCGCCCACCTCGGCCGCAACGACCGCATCACCATCATGTTCTGCGCCTTTTCCGGGGCGCCGATGATCCTCCGGCTCTATGGCCATGCCCGCGCCCTGCACCATCGGGACGGGGAATGGGCGGAATTCGACGCCCTGTTCCCCGACTATCCCGGCAAGCGCCAGATCGTCGTGGTCGAGGTGGACAGCGTCATCACCTCCTGCGGCTTCGCTGTCCCGCTGATGGACTATGCCGGCCAGCGTCCGACCCTGCCGGCCTGGGCCGAGGGCAAGGGAGCCGAGGGGATCGAGCAGTATTGGCGCGACAAGAACTTGGTCAGCTTCGACGGACTGCCCACCGGGCTTCTGGACGAGTCCGGCGAGGTCGGGTGATCGTCTTGTTTCGAAGGCAACGTTGTGGTCTGTTCGCCACGCGACAACATAAGGCAGACGAATGAGCGGCAACGCATTGTGGCAGTATCGGTGGAGCGATGATTTCGCCCTGGGGGACCCCACGGTGGACGGCCAGCACCGCGCCTTTTTCGAGGAGGCCGCCGCCTTGCGCGCCGCCCTGGCGTCGGACGAGCCCAAGGAGTGCATCGTCGCCTATTGCGCCGCCTTCGTCGCCAATCTGCGGAGCCATTTCGCCGACGAGGAGGATCTGATGGGCCGCATCGGCTTTCCCGCCCTGGCCATCCATCGCCAGGAGCACGAGCGCCTGCTGGCCCGCACCGAGGAAGTGGTGGCGGGCATCCATGCCGCCGACTGCCTGATCGACTGTCTGCTTGGCGCCCACGCCCTGATGGAGGCCCTGGTGGAGCACGTCACCAACCAGGACATGCGCATCAAGACCTTCATGCCCCGGCAATGCGCATGAACCGCCGCCTTTCCTGTCTGGCGCTGGCCGCCCTGGTCCTGGCCTTGGCGTTGGCCCTGCCCCTGACCGCCCGGCCCGCCGTTGCCGCCGAGCCGCCCCGCAGCGTGGCCGAGGTGGCGTCGGCCACCTTCGTGCTGGGCTGTGCCGCCCATGTGGGGGCGCTGGATAAGCTGCGCGAGCGGCTGCAGCCGGGGGGCGACCTCTACCTTCCCCGTTTGCCCGACGGAGCGGCCAAGCCTTTTCTCCAGGGGCGCCCCGGCGAGGCCTATATCCGCGAGGAGGCCGGCGTCACCCTGGCCCTGGTGCCCGGCGACGAGCAATGCGCCGTCTTCGTCCGCCGGGTGGCGGCCAGCGCCATCAACGCGCAGGTGGAAAAGGACCTGAAGGCGGCGGTGGGGCGCTACTTCACCATCCAGCCCGGCGGGCGCGAGACCAAGGGGGCGCTGACCTCGCGCTTCGTCGATCTGGTTCCCACCCAGTCCTACCGCGAGGAACTGGTCAAGAAGCATGGACGGGAGCCGGCCGGTCTCAGGGTGATCGTCACCACCTCGGAAAGCGCCAATCCCGACCTCCAGGCCATCATCACCATCGGTTTGAGGCAGCAGCCATGAGCCCCATCCTTCGCGCCCTGCTGCTTGTCCTGCTCGCCCTTCCTCTCCCGGCCGGGGCGCAAAGCGGAATCGCGGTACGCGACGAGACATCGCGGCTGGCGGTGGCGGTGCTGGGGCGTATCTGCCTGCTCAATATCGGCGACTACAACGCGACCCTCACCGCCGCCTCGCCCACCGGCGAATTCGGGTTCACCGAGGCGACCCCCGAGGTGGCGCAGACCTTCCTCAAGGGCCGGAGCGGGCAGGTCCGCGTGCTGCGCCGGCCCGGCCTGGGAGCCATCACCCTGGTGGCGGGCCGCGACGGCATCTGCACGGTGTGGTCGGAATACGGCGACGCGGGATCGCTGCAGCGCCATCTGCTGTCCATGGTGGAGAGGGGCGGCCTGAAGGGCGGCGCGCAATTGCTGGCACTGGATGCCCGTGACGAGGCGGGGCAGATGATTACCGAATACTACGTCATGCCGTCCGACTGGTTCGCCCGCGACCTGGGACGGCGCCTGGCCGAGGACGGCAGCCAGCCGTTGGCCCTGGTCACCTCGGTCTCGCCGCCCGGCCGCCGCCCCATGGAAGCCATGCTGTCGGTCAGCCGGATCCTGAAGGAGTAGGGGCGGCAACGCCATGCCGGGCAGAGCCGGGCATCTTTCCGCTGAAACTCTCCATGCGTGAAAGATGCTTCGGCTCCGTCCCGGGGGGGGGCGGAGAACTATTTGCACTTGGAGAAGTCGGGAGCCCGCTTCTCCTTGAAAGCCGACACCGCCTCGGTCAGGGCCTCGCCCTTCAGGCAACCGTCGAACACCTTGGCCTCGCGGGTCAGGCGGTCCATGATCGGCTCGGCCGGACTCTTCATCAGCGCCTTGATCTGCCGCAGGATCGCCTGCGGCTTGGCCGCCAGCTTGCGGGCCGCCGCCATGGCGGTCTCCTCCAGGTCCTCGCCCGGCACCACGCCGTTGATCAGGCCGATGGCCTCGGCGGTCTCCACGCCGAACGGCTCGCCCAGCATCAGCATCTCGGCGGCGCGGCGGTGGCCGGCCAGGGCGGGCATGGTCTGGCTGGACCCGGCTTCCGGCACGATGCCCAGATTGATGAACGGCATGTGGAAACGGGTGCCCGGCGCGGCGTAGACCAGATCGCAATGGGGCAGCAGGGTCGAGCCGAGGCCGATGGCGGCCCCGCGCACCGCCGCGACCACCGGCTTCCTCGCCCCGGCCACGGCGCGGATGAACCGGTCGGCCACCGAGCCGGTCAGCGCCGTCCAGGTGAGGAAGTCGGGCAGGTCGTTGCCGGCCGAAAAGTCGGTCTGGCTGCCCAGGATCAGGAAGACACTGACCTCGTCGTCGGCTTCGCCCTTGACGAAGGCCTCGGCCAGGGCGGCGTACATCTCGCCGATCAGGGCGTTCTTCTTGTCCGGGCGGTTCAGGCGGACCACCTGAACGCCGCCTTCCACATGGGACAGCACCAACTCGCTCATTCCGGCATCTCCTTGCGCATTTATCTTAGGGAGAAGCTGGCATGAGGGACGAGGGT
>JAVBXM010000096.1 GCA_030824585.1 Phaeospirillum sp.
GGCAAGCGAAGCGGCGACGCCGGTCCGCGTCTCCAGCCGCGCCATCAGGGCGGCCACCTCGGGAATGGCGGCGGGCTGGACGGCCTTGGGCTCGGCGGGCCGGCCGGAGGTCTCGCCGCCGTCGCCGATTTCCGGCAGGGAATCGGCTTCCTTGATAAAGTTGCGCTTGGGCGCGGCCGCCAGGCTGGCGGGGGGCGGCATGCGCTCGGGCTTGGCCAGGGTCTCGCCCACCCGATGGCCCAGTTCGTGGCCGGAAATGGGTTTGGGTACCACGCCCTCGATACCCAGGGCCTTGGCCCGGTCAAGGACGTCCTTGAGGGTCGAGGGCGCCACCGCCAGCACCGGCATGGGGTTATCGGGCGGCTGGCGAAGGTTTTCCAGCACCCGCAGGCCCTCGTCGGGCTTGGCGGCGAAGTCGATGAGCAGGATATCGAATCCCTGGGCCAGCAGCCGGCTCAGATCGCCGGGCTGGTCAAAGGACACCACCTCGCGCACGTTCAGCTTGCGAAAAGTCTGGCGGGCGAGGAACCGGAACTGGTCGTCCAGGCCGAACACCAGCACCCTGACCTTCTTCCAGTCGGTGCCCTGAACCGACTGTGTCACTGTCGGATGACGCATCTACGCACAAACCCTCATCACTCCCGCCCCGCCACAATAGTCATGGGTACGGGCGGGAGCAATCGTCGAAGAGTGGCGTAATCTGTTGGTGTTGCGTCAGTGGCGGAGCGGCTTCCAGCCGGGATGGTCGAAATGGGCCTGATAGCGGTCCAGCGCCTTCATGGCCGCGACCACGCCCCTGGCCCGGTCGCCGCCCTTGCCCTTCATGGTATCGGTGGCGGAGATGAGATCGGCCAGCACGATGTGGATCTGGGCATCGGCGGCCTCGGGGAGCTTGCACTGCTCGGCGATCCCGTCGATGTGGCGGGAAATGGACGCCGCCAGGGCATCGTAATCCCCCGTCTTGTAGCGCTTGTCGTGCACTGGCCCCAGGGCGGCACGCACGTCGTCGCCGATGGCGGCCATTCCCTGGCGGAGCGGAGCGTCGGTCTGCCACTTGCGGCCGTGGTCGAGGGTCAGCGTGTTGGCCGCCGGAGCCGCGTTCTCGTGGGAGTGATCGTGGGAGGACGAAGCCGCCAGCGCTGGGCCGGAAAAGGCCAGGGCGGCAAGCAGGGCGGCGGCGGCGACAGTGCGGGACATGGGACATTTCTCCGGGTTGATGGACGCCCCGACCCTAGGTGCAGAAACATGAACCGGACATGAACCTTCTCTTCCGCTCCTTCCGAGGTTGCGACATGGCCGCCAAGCCCTCATTTTGAAGGAATGAAAAGACGCGATCCCTCCTCGTGGGACAAGGGGCGTGGCCAGGGGCCCGCCGCCGACTGGACCACGCTCCGCACGTTGTTCCCCTATCTGTGGCCGCCCGGCGAGCCCGGGCTGCGGCTGCGGGTGGTCGTGGCCATGATCCTGCTGGTGGCGGCCAAGGCCGTGGGTGTCGGCATCCCGCTGCTTTACAAGCAGGCGGTGGACACCCTGTCGGTGTCGCCCATCCTGGTGCCGCTGGCCCTGCTGGTAACCTATGGCGCCGCCCGCGTCATGGCCGGCAGCTTCGCCGAGCTGCGCGACATCGTCTTCGTCAAGGTGGCGCAGCGGGCCATCCGCAAGGTCGGCCTCGGCGTGTTCACCCATCTGCACCGCCTGGGCCTGCGCTTCCATCTCGACCGCCAGACCGGCGGCGTGTCGCGCGCCATCGAACGCGGCACCAAGGGCATCGAGTTCCTGCTGAACTTCATGCTGTTCAACATCCTGCCGACGCTTCTGGAGATCGGGCTGGTCACCGCCATCCTGTGGAGCCTGTACGACGGGGTATTCGCCCTGATCACCGCCGTGACCATCGCCGTCTACATCGCCTTCACCCTGGGCGTCACCGAGTGGCGGACCAAGTTCCGCCGCGCCATGAACGAGACGGATTCCGAGGCCTCGACCAAGGCCATCGACTCGCTGCTCAATTTCGAGACGGTCAAGTACTTCTGCAACGAGGCCCACGAGGCCGGACGCTACGACAAGGCGCTGGCCCGCTATGAGCACGCCGCCAGCAAGAGCAAGGTCACCCTGTCGCTGCTCAACATGGGCCAGGGCGGCGTCATCGCCATCGGCCTGACCCTGGTGATGATCCGCGCCGCCCAGGGCGTCGCCGACGGCAGCATGACGCTCGGCGATTTCGTGCTGGTCAACGCCTACCTGATCCAGCTTTACCTGCCGCTCAACTTCCTGGGCTTCGTCTACCGCGAGATCAAGCAGTCGCTGACCGACATGGAATCCATGTTCCGCCTGCTGCGCGAGAATGCCGAGATCGAGGATTCCCCCGGTGCCCGCCCGCTGGCGCTGTCGGGCGGCGAGGTGCGGTTCGAGGATGTCTTCTTCGGCTACAATCCCGACCGCCAGATTCTGGGCGGTGTCGGCTTCACGGTGCCCGCCGGACGGACGCTCGCCATCGTCGGACCGTCGGGGGCGGGCAAGAGCACCATTTCCCGCCTGCTGTTCCGCTTCTACGACGTGGGCGAGGGCCGCATCGTCATCGACGGCGCCGATATCCGCGACGTGACGCAAGGCAGCCTGCGCGCCGCCATCGGCATCGTCCCCCAGGATACCGTGCTGTTCAACGACACCATCCGCTACAACATCGCCTATGGCCGCCCCGGCGCCTCCCAGGAGGAAATCGAGGAGGCCGCCCGCCTGGCCCGCATCCACGATTTCGTGCAAAGCCTGCCCCAGGGTTACGACACCAGGGTGGGCGAGCGCGGCTTGAAGCTGTCGGGCGGCGAGAAGCAGCGGGTCGCCATCGCGCGGACCATCCTCAAGCGTCCGGCCATCCTGATCTTCGACGAAGCCACCAGCGCGCTGGACACCCAGACGGAGAAGGAAATCCAGGAATCCCTGCGCGAGGTCTCCAAGAACCGCACCACCCTGATCGTCGCCCACCGCCTGTCCACCGTGGTCGACGCCGACGAGATCGTGGTGCTGGAGGCGGGCCGCATCGTCGAGCGCGGCCGCCATGCCCAATTGCTGGAGGCGGGCGGCAGCTACGCCGCCATGTGGCGCCGCCAGCAAGAAGCCCAGACCCTGCAGCAACGCCTTGCCACCGAACTGGTGGGGGCCGAATAACATCCGTACAGCCCGTACGTTGCCGCCGACTTGGAAACGTGCCAGACTTTACGGGTATCACCGACAGGAGGAGGGCCCGATGTTCCCCAATTTCGACCCCAAGATGTTCGAGGCCTTCACCGCCGATCCGGCATCCTTCCTGGGCAAGGTGGCGGAATTCCAGCGCGCCAATTTCGAAGCGGCCCGCGAGATCACCGAAAATAACGCCAAGGCCTTCCAGCAACTGGCCTCCATCCGCGACCCGCAGCAATTCGTCACCGCCCAGCCGGCCATCCTGCAGGCGGTGGTCAGCCGCAACATGGAGATCATGACCCAGTTGTGGCAGACCCTGGGCAGCGAGATGGCTCCCGCCGCCCCCAAGGGCAAGGGCAAGAAGTAGGCCCCGTATTCCTGCCATCCCGAGCGAGGCCGAGGGATCTCCGCCCGGTGCTGCTTTTCCATCCAGGAAAAGCAGCACCAGAACGGGATTCCTCCTCCCGCGGGTCATCGGAATGACAGGCGTTATTGGCCGGTAACCGCTCAGGCCGGCAGGGTGAAGCTGAAGGTCGATCCCTCACCCGGCACCGAATCCACCCGAATCTGTCCGCCGTGCCGCTCGACGATGCGCTTGCAGATGGCCAGGCCGATGCCGGTGCCTTCGAAGCGGTCGCGGGTATGCAGCCGCTGGAAGATGCGGAAGATGCGCTCGGAATAGTCCGGCGCGATGCCGATGCCGTTATCGGCCACCGAGATCACCCATAGCCCCGGCTCGGAACGGGCCGAGACCTCGACCACCAGGGGCCGCGACGGGTCGCGGTACTTGACGGCGTTGCCGACCAGATTCTGCAGCAACTGCGCCATCTCGCCCCGGACGGCCGAAACCACGGGGAGCGGCCCGGGACGCACCATTCGGGCACCGCACTCGCCCATGGCGGGCGACAGGTTGGCGATCACGCCGTCCAGCACCTCGTCCAGGGGCACCGGCTCCAGCGCTTCCTCCATGCGGCCGACCCGCGAGAATTCAAGCAGGTCCAACACCAGCCGGTCCATGCGCTGGGCGCCCTCCTTGGCGTAGCCGAGGTATTCGGCGCCCTCGGCGCCGATCACCGGGCCGAAGCGCCGCTCCAGGAGGCCCATATAGGCGCTGACCATGCGCAACGGCTCGCGCAGGTCGTGCGACGCGATGAAGGCGAACTGCTCGAGATCGGCATTGGAGCGGGCCAGTTCCTCGGTCTTGGCGACCAGCGCCCGCTCCGAGGCCCGGGACTCGGTGATGTCCTCGACGATGGACCAGATATAGCTCTCGCCGTCGCTGCCGGTGGTCAGCATCCCCGACAGCCGGACGGGGATTCGCCGGCCGTCCTTGCGGATGTATTCCTTCTCGTAGGGGCCGTAATGCCCGGCCGTTTCCAGCCGCTCCAGTTGGCTGGCCTCGCTGTCGGCGAAACGGACCGGAGTGAGGTCCCAGTAGCTGAGAGCCCGCAATTCCTCCAGGCCATAGCCGACGATGCCGATGAAGGCGGGATTGGCCTCGAGGAAGGCGCCGTCCAGAGTGTTCCGCGCCATGCCCAGCGGCGACTTCTCGAACATGGCGCGCAACTTTTCCTCGTTGGCGCGCAGCTCGGTCTCCACCTGACGGCGGCGAACCGCGTCCTCCAGCAGGTTGGCCTCGGCCAGCCGGCGGCGCGTCGTCTCGTCGCGCATGCGGCCGATCACCGCCACCAGCACCGCCAGTTCGGCCGGCGCCACCACCAGCGGGGCGAAGAAGGCTCCCGCCCAGACCACCGCCGGCACGTGGCCGATCATGGCGAAGCTCACCGCGGCGGCGACCAGTTCCGCCACCACGACCGCGAACAAGGTGCCGCCGATGAACAGCACGTTCAGCGGCATCGGCAGCAGCAGGCGCACCACGGCATCCCGGAAGGCATTGCCGCCCCCCTGCCCCGCCGCGTCTTCCGCACCGCCTCTCGCCGTCACACCGACCACCACCGTACCGATCGTCCAGAAACAAAATGTAGCGAATTATGTCTATTCGTAGAGTATGGTCAGGTCAAACACGTATCAACCCAAAAGTCTGGGATTATCCCTTTGCACTATGGGATTATCCCGGCAAAGCGCCATGCTTGCTCAGTCGTTCCGGCATCGCTAGTGTATCCCACTTTTGCATTTCGCCCTCGAAGAGGCTGTCCCTTGAAGTATGTGAGCACCCGCGGCGCCGCGCCGGTCCTTGATTTCGACGATGTCCTGCTGGCCGGTCTGGCCCGTGACGGAGGGCTGTATCTGCCGGAAAGCTGGCCGGTCTTTTCGGCCGCCGAGATTCGCGCCATGCGGGGCCTGTCCTATGCCGAACTGGCGGTGCGGGTCATGCGGCCCTTCGTCGCGGGCTGTCTGAGCGATGCCGAGCTGACCCGGCTGTGCTCCGAGTCCTACGCCTCCTTCACCCACCCGGCGGTGGCGCCCTTGAAGCAACTGGGCCACAACCAGTGGGTCATGGAGCTGTTCCACGGCCCGACCCTGGCCTTCAAGGACTACGCCCTGCAGCTGGTCGGCCGTCTGTTCGACCACGTGCTGAAGAAGAAGGGCCGGAAGGTCACCATCGTCGGCGCCACCTCGGGCGATACCGGCTCGGCGGCCATCGAAGCCTGCCGCGACCGCGCCGCCGTGGATATCGTCATCCTCCACCCGCTGGGGCGGGTATCGGAGGTCCAGCGCCGCCAGATGACCACCGTGCTGTCGTCCAACGTGCGCAACGTGGCCGTCGACGGCACCTTCGACGACTGCCAGGACCTGGTGAAGGCGCTGTTCAACGACGCGGCCTTCCGCGACGAGATGAACCTGTCGGCGGTCAACTCCATCAACTGGGCCCGCGTCATGGCCCAGATCGTCTACTACTTCGCCGCCGGCGTGGCGCTGGGGGCGCCGGACGTGCCCATGAGCTTCTCGGTGCCCACCGGCAATTTCGGCAACGTCTTCGCCGGCTATGCCGCCAAGCTGATGGGCCTGCCGGTGGAAAAGCTGATCGTCGGTTCCAACACCAACGACATCCTGACCCGCTTCTTCGAGGGCGGCGTCATGAAGACCGACGGCGTGGTCCCGACGCTGTCGCCCAGCATGGACATCCAGGTCTCGAGCAATTTCGAGCGGCTGATGTTCCTGGCCCTGGGCGGCGACGGCACCGCCGTGGCCAAGCTGATGGAGGATTTCCGCAAGAACGGCGCCATGGTCATGCCCCAGGGCGCCTGGACCTCCATGCGGGAAATCTTCGAGGCCTACCGTTTCGACGACGAGGCGACGCTGGCCGCCATGCGCTCGCTCAAGCGCTCCACCGGCGAGACGCTCGACCCCCATTCGGTGATCGGCGTCGCCGCCGCGCTGAAGGGCCACGCCGCCAAGGATTGCACCATGGTGGCCCTGGCCACCGCCCATCCGGCCAAGTTCCCCGACGCGGTGGAAAAGGCCACGGGCCTGCGCCCCGGCCTGCCGCCCCACATGGCCGACCTGTTCGAGCGGACCGAACGCCTGGACCGCCTGGGCAATGACGCCGAGGCCCTGAAAACCTATGTCCGAACCTTCGCCGGGCGGACAAGCGCATGAGCGAGATCAGGGAAACCCGGCTGCCTTCCGGGCTCAAGATCGTCACCGACCCCATGGACACGGTGGAGACGGTGTCGCTGGGCGTCTGGGTCGACGCCGGCACCCGGCACGAGCCGGCCGAGATCAACGGCGTCAGCCACCTGCTCGAGCACATGGCCTTCAAGGGCACGGCGCGACGCTCGGCGCTCGACATCGCCGAGGAGATGGACGCGGTGGGCGGCCACCTCAACGCCTATACGGCGCGCGACCATACCGCCTATTACGCCAAGGTGCTGAAAGAGGATTCCGGGCTGGCGCTGGACATCATCGCCGACATCTTGCAGCACTCGACGCTCGAGTCCGAGGAACTGGCCCGCGAGCAGGCGGTGGTGGTCCAGGAGATCAACCAGGCCATCGATACCCCCGACGACATCATCTTCGACCACTTCCAGTCCACCGCCTATCCCGACCAGCCCCTGGGCCGCCCGGTGCTGGGCAGCGAGGAACTGGTACGCTCCATGAGCCGCGATCAGGTGATGAGCTACCTGCGCGGCAATTACTCGGCGCCGCGCATGGTGCTGTCGGCCTCGGGCCGCATCGACCACGACCATCTGGTGGCCAGCGCCCAGGCGGCGTTCTCGCAATTGCCCCCCCACAGCCCGGCGGTGACCGATCAGGCCCGCTATGTGGGCGGCGACTTCCGCGAGGAGCGCAGCGAGCTGGAGCAGGTTCACGTGGTGGTGGGCTTCGACGGCGTCGCCTATGACGACCCGGATTATTACTCGGCCTCGGTGCTGTCCACCTTGCTGGGCGGCGGCATGTCGAGCCGCCTGTTCCAGGAAGTGCGCGAGAAGCGCGGACTGGTCTATTCCATCTACTCCTTCGCCTCGTCCTACGACGACGGCGGCCTGTTCGGCGTCTATGCCGGCACCGGCGAGGACGAGGTGGCCGAGTTGATCCCCGTCATGTGCGACGAAATCGTCAAGGTGTGCGGCGGCGTCAACGACGCCGAGGTGCAGCGCGCCCGCGCCCAGCTCAAGGCCTCGATCCTGATGAGCCTGGAAAGCACCACCTCGCGCTGCGAGCAGTTGGCCCGCCAGGTGGTGGTCTATGGCCGCCCCATTCCGGTGGCCGAGGTGGTCGAGAAGGTGGAAGCCATCACCGCCGAGGACTGCGCCCGGGTGGCGCGGCGCCTGTTCGCCGGAACCCCCACCTTCGCCGCCATCGGCCCCCTGGGCAAGGTGGAGGGCTTCGAGCGGGTGGCCGAACGCCTGAGGCCCTGATGCGCCGGAGCCGTTCCGCCTTCCTCGCGCTCTGCCTGCTGCTGGCTCCCGCCGGAGCCCTGGCGCTGCCGGCCACCACCGGCGTGTCCAATCCCACCATCGTGGTGGCGGTGATCGCCACCCTGTCGGGGCCCGGCGCCATGGCGGGACAAGACAGCGTCGACGGCTTTTCCACCGCCATGCGCCACCTGGGCGGCCGCTTCGCCAACCAGGAGGTGCGCGTCGTCGTACAGGACGACAGGGGCTCGCCCGATACCGCCCTGGCGGTGGCGCGCAAGCTGCTGGAACGCGAGAAGGTGGATTTCGTGGTGACGGCGGTGGCCCTGCCCTCCATGTCGGCCATGGCCAGGACGCTGACCGAATCCCGCGCCTTCATCCTCAACCTGGATGCCGCCCCGGCCAGCCTGGCGGGCGCCGGCTGCTCGCCCTGGTTCTTCCAGATAGCGACCCCGGTCCAGGCGGTGCACGAAGCCATCGCCGCCCATCTGGCCGCCGAGAAGATGCGGCGCATCATGGTCATCGGCACCGATGCCCCCGCCACCGACCAGGCGGTGGGCACCATCCGCCGCGCCTGGCCGGGCGAGGTGGTCGAGGTGCTGCGCCCCCGCCACGGCACCACCCGCTTCACCGAGGAAATCGCCGCCATGCGCCAGGCGGCGCCCGACGCGGTGATCAACCTGCTGACCGGCGGCATGGGCGGCGCCTTCGCGCGCGAATACGCCGCCGCCGGCATGAAGGCCGACATTCCCATGATCGGCGTGTGGCAGGGCTGGGAACGCCCCATGCTGCCCGCCATGACCGAGGCGGGCATGGAGGTGCTCAACGTGGCGCCGTGGAGCCCCGACCTCGACACGCCGCTGGGCAAGCGCCTGATCACCGATTTCGAGCTGGAATACGGCCGTCCGGTCACCGGCTGGGTGGCCCAGGGCTATGACACCGCCCAGATGCTGGACGCCGCGCTGCGCGCCACGGGGGGGCGCACCGGCGACCGCGACGCGGTGCGCAATGCGCTGCGGCGCGCCGAATTCCCCTCGGTGCGCGGCACCTTCCGCTTCGATTCCAACCATTTCCCCTCGGTGAACGTCTATCTGCGCCGCACCACCCGCGACGCCAAGGGCCGACCGACCGAGGAACTGCGCTCCATCCTGATCAAGGACTGGCACAGC
>JAVBXM010000129.1 GCA_030824585.1 Phaeospirillum sp.
TTCCGCCTCCGTGCCCTCGCTGGTGGGCGGCGGCCTGCGCGCCCGGCCGGGCGAGGTCTCCCTGGCCCATAACGGCGTGCTGTTCCTCGACGAATTGCCCGAGTTCCAGCGCGGCGCCCTCGAGGCGCTGCGCC
Source organism: Phaeospirillum sp. (assembly GCA_030824585.1). Classification (GTDB taxonomy): domain Bacteria; phylum Pseudomonadota; class Alphaproteobacteria; order Rhodospirillales; family Magnetospirillaceae; genus Phaeospirillum. Next base: position 135 of record JAVBXM010000129.1, read on the forward strand.
AGCCCCTGGAATCCGGCCGCGCCGTGGTGGCCCGCGCCAACGCCCATGTCACCTATCCCGCCCGCATCCAGTTGGTGGCGGCCATGAATCCCTGCCGCTGCGGCCATCTGGGCGATCCGGCCCTGGCCTGCAGCAAGGCGCCCAAATGCGGTCAGGACTACCAGTCGCGGATTTCCGGCCCGCTGTTCGACCGTATCGACCTGCATGTGGACGTGCCGACGGTCAGCCCGGCCGACCTCTCCCTGCCGCCGCCGGCCGAGGGCTCGGCCGACGTGGCGTCCCGCGTCGCCGCCGCCCGGGCCGTGCAGCTCGACCGCTACAAGGGTACCGCCATCCGCACCAACGCCGAGGCCGACGGCGAATTGCTGATGCAGGTGGCCGCCCCCGACGAGGCGGGGCGCCGCCTGCTGACCGAGGCGGCGGAGCGCATGCGCCTGTCGGCGCGCGGCTGGCACCGGGTGCTGCGCGTCGCCCGCACCCTGGCCGATCTGCAGGGCGCCCCATCCATCGGACGCCTGCATGTGGCCGAGGCCCTCTCATACCGAAGGCTGATGCCCGGCCGCGCCGGCTGATACTTATCGCCCTATGCCTTCTGTGGGCATTGCGCCTTTTGCGTGCCCGGCCCCATGCTCGGAACAGCCGGTGAGAAATGGGGTCAATACCCGATGAATGCCTGTGCGCCGATAGATGGCTGCGCGCCAACCCCGGGGAAGCGACGTTGCCACGACATGGCGATGATCGTCAGCGACGTGATCATGACGCTGGTCCGCGAGAAGGCCCGCGACGGCAAGGTCGACCTGCATGACCTGGAACGCATCGCCACGCTGATCAGCAGCGGCAGCATGGTGCTGGACACCGCCTATGTGCACCAGGAAGAATCCTGCCGCAAGTTCCACCAGATGCCACGCGGCAACGTGGGGGCGCGCTCCAACCCGTTCCACCGCCTGATGGTGCGGCCTTTCGAACACCTGCTGGCCGGCGACGGCATGGTGCTTCAGCGCAGCTATCTGCCCCACTATTTCGAATTCCTGGGACACGCCCTGGAAAAGCGGCTCGAGGCCTTCGAGCGCCATTGCCGCACCATCATCCAGGCGCTGATGGTCATCCATGGCAACAACCTGACCTGGGACCAGTTCTACGCCGACAGCCGCACGGTCAAGACCCTGCAAGGCGCCTTGAAGCTGCTGCGCGCCTATCTGGACGGCTCCGAGGGCCAGCGGGTCTGGCATGCCTGCATGATGCGGCCCATCGGCGACCTGCCCCAGCCCACGGTCGGCCAGGTCAACCACATCCGCCAGGTCCTGCTGGAAACGGCGCGCGGACTGGAAGCAGCGGAGTAGGCGGGGGAAACCCCACGCCCGTTCGGAGGAAATCCTCCGAACCTCCTTTATTTCGAAAATGAAAAGAGGATTCGGGAGGCTTGCCCCCCGATTACGCCCCGGTCTTGGGCAGCATGTGGCCCAGCATGCGGCCACCGAAGATATGGATGTGCAGGTGGGGCACTTCCTGGTGGCCGTTCTCGCCGATATTGCTGAGCATGCGCCAGCCGTCATTGGTGACGCCGGCCATCTCCGCCACCTTGCCGACAGCGCGCACCAGGGCGGCGATCTCGGTGTCGGAGGCCCGCGCCGAGAAATCGTCCATGGAGACATAGGCACCCTTGGGGATCACCAGGATGTGGACCGGCGCCTGCGGATTGATGTCGTGGAAGGCCAGGGTGTGCTCGTCCTCGCGCACCTTCTTGCAGGGGATTTCCCCCCGGAGGATGCGGGCGAAGATGTTGTTGGAATCGTAGGCCATGGTCAGCTCCGATTGTCACGCCCCTCGACCATCGGGAGGAGGGATCTCGTCCTGGCGCGATTTTGGCGGTGAGCGGCCGACGGGTCAAACGGAGATCCCTCGCCTCAGGCTCGGGATGGCATGCCTCCGGCCGTCACTTCTTGGCGCGCGACTTCTTCTCGTCGATGCCCGAGGTACCGGTGCGCCGGGCCAACTCGGCCCACACCTTGGCCGGCTCGACGCCGCAATCGGCCCACAGCACCAGCAGATGATAGAGGGTATCGGCGCTTTCGCCCACCAGCTGCTCCTTGCCTTCCGACAGGGCGGCGACCACGGTCTCCACCGCTTCCTCGCCGAACTTCTGGGCGATCTTGCCGCGCCCGCGGGCGAACAGCTTGGCGGTATAGGACTTGTCGGGATCGGTGCCCTTGCGGCTGGCGATCACCGTGTACAATTCCTCGAGAATCTTGCTGTCCTGCGCCAATGCACCCTCTCTTTACGCTTGTTCCAGACCGTCATCTTTCCCCAACGCCCCTGCCTAACAGATGGCGGCAGGCCTGTCACCCCCCTCAAGCCTCAACCTTTCAGGGGCGAACGGGAATCCCGGCGGCGCGCATGTGCGCCTTGGCCTGGGCGATGGTGTAGGTCCCGAAATGGAAGATGGAGGCGGCCAGCACGGCGGTGGCATGGCCGTCGCGGATACCCTCCACCAGATGGTCGAGGTTGCCCACCCCTCCCGAGGCGATCACCGGCACGGTGACGGCATCGGCCACGGCGCGGGTCAGCGGCAGGTTGAAGCCCTGCTTGGTGCCGTCGCGGTCCATGGAGGTCAGGAGGATTTCACCGGCCCCATAGCCGGTCATGCGCCGGGCCCATTCCACCGCGTCGATGCCGGTGGCATTGCGGCCGCCATGGGTGAAGATCTCGAACCTGTTTTCGCCCACCTGCTTGGCGTCGATGGCCACCACGATGCACTGGCTGCCGAACTTCTCGGCCGCCTCGCGGACGAATTCCGGGCGGTGCACGGCGGCGGTGTTGATGGACACCTTGTCGGCCCCGGCCAGCAGCAGCTTGCGGATGTCGTCGTTGACCCGCACGCCGCCCCCCACGGTGAGCGGCATGAAGCACTGCTCGGCGGTACGGCGCACCACGTCGTAGATGGTATCGCGGTTATCAACGCTGGCGGTGATGTCGAGGAAGGTGAGTTCGTCGGCCCCGGCCTTGTCGTAGAGCTTGGCCTGCTCCACCGGATCGCCGGCATCGATCAGGTCGACGAAGTTGACCCCCTTGACCACGCGGCCGTCCTTGACGTCCAGGCAGGGGATGATGCGCATCTTGAGCATGGGCTCAGGCCTTCAGCAGGGCGATGGCCTGGGCCACGTCGATGCGCCCGTCATAGATGGCGCGGCCCGAGATGACGCCTTCCAGCCTGGGATAGGCCTTCAGCGCCCGAAGGTCGTCGAGCGACGACACGCCGCCCGAGGCGATCACCGGAATGGAAATGGCATCGGCCAGGGCGGCGGTGGCGGCCACATTGGGGCCGGCCAGCACGCCGTCGCGGTCGATGTCGGTGTAGATCAGGGCGGCGACGCCGCAATCCTCGAACTTGCGCGCCAGCTCCAGCACGGTGAGGTCCGAGGTCTCGGCCCAGCCTTCCACCGCCACCTTGCCGCCCTTGGCGTCGATGCCCACCGCCACCCGGCCGGGAAAGCGCCTGCAGGCCTCCTTGACCAGGGCGGGGTTCTTCAGCGCCACGGTGCCGAGGATCACCCGGCGGATACCGCGCGCCAGCCAATCCTCGATGGTCGCCATCTCGCGGATGCCGCCGCCCAGTTGGACCGGGACCGAAACGGATTTGAGGATGCTGTCCACCGCGGCACCGTTGACCGGCTTGCCGGCGAAGGCGCCGTTGAGGTCGACCACATGAATCCACTCGGCGCCCTGGGCGGCGAAGTCGCGGGCCTGGGCGCCGGGATCGGTGTTGAACACCGTGGACTCCTCCATCAGGCCGAGCTTGAGCCGGACACAGGCGCCGTCCTTGAGGTCGATGGCGGGGAACAGGAACATCTTAAGGAGTCCACGTCAGGAAGTTGGAGATCACCCGCAGCCCCGTCATCTGGGACTTTTCGGGATGGAACTGGGTGCCGACCATGTTGTCGCGGCCGATCACGGCGGTAACCGGCCCGCCGTAATCCACATGGGCGAGGCGATGGGCCGGATTGGCCGTCTCGAACTTATAGGAATGGACGAAATAGGCATGGGCCTCGGAATCCAGGCCGGCCAGCAGCGGATGGGACACGGCGTCGGGCACCAGCTGGTTCCAGCCCATGTGGGGAACCTTGAGGCCCAGGGCCTCGACGCCCAGCGGCACCACCTCGCCGGCGATCCAGCCCAGGCCGGCATGCATGCCGTGCTCGCGGCCGATGCTGGCCATCAACTGCATGCCGACGCAGATGCCGAAGAACGGCGTGGCCCGCGCCAGCACCCGCTCGGTCAGGGTCTCGGCCATGCCGTCCAGCGCCATCAGGCCGGCGCGGCAATCGGCGAAGGCGCCCACGCCGGGCAGCACGATGCGCGCCGCGCCCTCCACCACCTTGGGGTCGTTGGTGACCACCACGGTGAGATCCAGGCTGGCCTCGGCCACCACCCGCTCGAAGGCCTTGGCGGCCGAGCGCAGGTTGCCCGAGCCGTAATCGATAATGGCGACGGTACCGCTCACGGCGATCCCCCCCAGCGGCGCGAAGCGACGCTCACAGCGACCCTCCGAGGGTGCCCTTGGTCGAGGGCACGGCGTCGGCCTTGCGCGGGTCGATCTCGACGGCGTCGCGCAAGCTCCGGGCCAGGGCCTTGAAGCAGCTTTCGACGATATGGTGGTCGTTGTCGCCGTACAGGCTTTCCACGTGCAAGGTGGCGCCGGCCGCCTGGGCGAAGGCCTGGAACCATTCCTTGAACAGCTCGGTGTCCATGGTGCCCAGCTTGTCGCGGCCGAACCTGACCTTCCAGATCAGGTAGGGGCGGTTGGACAGGTCCAGGGCGACGCGGGTCAGGGCCTCGTCCATGGGCACGTAGGCCGAGCCGTAGCGATGGATGCCCTTGCGGTCACCCAAGGCCTGGGCCACCGCCTGGCCGATGGCGATGCCGACGTCCTCGGTGGTGTGGTGGGCGTCGATGTGCAGGTCGCCCTTGGCCTCCACCTCGAGGTCCATCAGCGAGTGCCGGGACAACTGCTCCAGCATGTGGTCGAGGAAACCCACCCCGGTCTTGACGGCATACTTGCCGCTGCCGTCCAGATCGACGGCGACCTTGATGCTGGTTTCGGTGGTATTGCGCGTGATGGCGGCCTTGCGCATGGGAACCTCCTTGATACTGCCCCGTTTAGTATCAGGATTGTGCGCCGCATGCCAGTCCGAGCCCCAATTTTCTCGGGCATGGCCGCCGGCCTTTGCTATGATGCCCGCCCCTCTCCCTTCGGGTCCGCCTCAATGTCCGAATCCTCCCTTCCCTCCTGGCACGGCACCACCATCTTGTGCGTGCGCAAATCGGGCCGCGTGGTCATCGCCGGCGACGGCCAAGTCAGCCTGGGCGCCACGGTGATCAAGGGCAACGCCCGCAAGGTCCGCAAGGTGGGCGGCGACACCATCCTGGTGGGCTTTGCCGGCGCCACCGCCGACGCCTTCACCTTGCTGGAGCGCCTGGAGGCCAAGCTGGAGAAGCATCCCGGCCAGTTGACCCGGGCCTGCGTCGAACTGGCCAAGGACTGGCGCACCGACCGCTACCTGCGCCGGCTGGAAGCCATGATGGCGGTGGCCGACAAGGACGTGTCCCTGGTGCTGACCGGCCAGGGCGACGTGCTGGAGCCCGAGGACGGCATCATCGGCATCGGCTCGGGCGGCAATTACGCCCTGGCCGCCGCCCGCGCCCTGATCGACATCGACGGACTGGACGCCGAGGAGATCGCCCGCAAGGCCATGAAGATCGCCGCCGGCATCTGCGTCTACACCAACGGCAACATGATCGTGGAAAGCCTATGAGCGCCGCCGCCTTTTCCCCCCGCGAGATCGTTTCGGAACTGGACAGGTTCATCGTCGGCCAGAACGACGCCAAGCGCGCCGTGGCCATCGCGCTCAGGAACCGCTGGCGCCGCCAGCAATTGCCCGAAAGCCTGCGCGAGGAGGTCCTGCCCAAGAACATCCTGATGATCGGCCCCACCGGCGTCGGCAAGACCGAGATCGCCCGGCGCCTCGCCCGGCTGGCTCAGGCCCCCTTCCTCAAGGTGGAGGCCACCAAGTTCACCGAGGTGGGCTATGTGGGCCGCGACGTGGAGCAGATCGTCCGCGACCTGGTGGAGGTCGCCATCCTCATGACGCGGGAGCGCCTGCGCAGGCAGGTCACCGCCAAGGCGGAAATCGCTGCCGAGGATCGCCTGCTCGATGCGCTGGTGGGCGAGACCGCCGGCACCGAAACCCGCCAGAAGTTCCGCAAGATGTTGAGGGAAGGCGCCCTGGACGCCAAGGAGGTGGAGATCCAGGTGGCCGATACCGGCGGGGCCGGCATGCCGGCCTTCGACATCCCCGGCATGCCCGGCTCGCAGGTGGGGATGATCAACCTGTCGGACATGCTGGGCAAGGCGTTCGGCGGCGGCCGCACCCGGCCGCGCAAGCTGCCGGTCAAGGAGGCCCTCGAGGCCCTGACCGCCGAGGAATCCGACAATCTGCTCGACCAGGACAAGGTGGTGAAGGACGCCGTCTGGATGGTGGAGAACCACGGCATCGTCTTCATCGACGAGATCGACAAGATCTGCGCCCGCTCGTCCGAGCACCACGTGGGCGGCGACGTTAGCCGCGAAGGGGTGCAGCGCGACCTGCTGCCGCTGATCGAGGGCACCACCGTGGCCACCAAGCACGGCCCGGTGAAGACCGACCACGTGCTGTTCATCGCGTCGGGCGCCTTCCATCTGGCCAAGCCCTCGGACCTGCTGCCCGAGCTGCAGGGCCGCCTGCCCATCCGCGTCGAACTGAAGGCGCTGTCCCGCGACGATCTGGTGCGCATCCTCACCGAGCCCGAGGCCAGCCTGCTCAAGCAGTACGAAGCCCTGCTGGCCACCGAGGAGGTCACCTTGACCTTCGAGCCGGATTCCGTCGGGGCCATCGCCGACCTGGCCGCCGAGATCAACGCGACGGTGGAGAATATCGGGGCGCGGCGCCTGCAGACCGTCATGGAGCGGCTGCTGGAGGACATCAGCTTCACCGCCCCCGACCAGCCGCCCGGCACCGCCATCACCATCACGGCACAGATGGTCCGCGAACGGGTCGGCGAACTGGCCAAGAAGGCCGATCTGGCCAAATTCATCCTGTAGGGCCGATCCCCGTCAGTGATGCCGCAACTGGTCATAGCGCGCCGCCTGCTCCGGGGTCAGCGCCGCCGCCATGGCCAGATGGGCTTCCAGATGGACCCAGCGCAGCCGGCCCTGGAGGGCGGCGATCTCCGCCACCAGGGCCTTTGCCGCCGCCGCATCGGTGCTGGCGGCGGCAAAGGCAGCGTCCAGCCGGGCTTCCCCGGTCACCATCTCCCGGCCGAGGGGTATGGCCGCCGCCTTCATGTCCGCCACCAGTTCGGCGGCCGTCCGGCGCTGGGCCTCGCTCAGGCCCAGGGCGTCGGCATGCTCCAGCACATGCAGGGGGCCGGGCTTGCCGTTCATCTCGGCGGGCATGGACAGGCCCATGCCGCGCCCGGCCAGCAAACCCTCCATCTGCTGCGGCGACAGGCCGCTGGGCGGTTGGCCGGCCGAGGCGGGCAGGGCGATCAGGGCAAGGGCGGCGGCGATAAGAGCGATCTTCATGGAATCCTCCCGGAACGGCATGGCTCACCATAGGCAAGACACTGCCGATCACCTATGATCACGATCATAATTCGAGGTCAGGATATGGAAGATTGGGGCAAGGTCCTGGGCGGTATCGGCGGCTCCACCCGTACCCTGGACGCGGGTGAGGCGTTGTTCCGGCGCGGCGACGAGGCCCGCGCCGTGTTTCACGTGGAGCAGGGCCGCCTGCGCCTGATGCGCTGCGGCGCCGACGGCTCGGCGGTCACCCTGCACGTGGCCCGGGCCGGCTCGCTGTTCGCCGAAGCCGCTTTGTTCGCGTCCCATTACCATTGCGATGCCCTGGCCGAGACCGATGCCCGGGTGCGGGTGTTCCCCAAGGCGGCGCTCCTGCTGTTCCTGCGGGCCCACCCGGACCTGAATCTGGCCTTTTCCGCCTATCTCGCCCGCGAGGTGCAAAGGCTGCGGGCCCGCCAGGAAGTGATGCGGCTGCCCGGGGCGCGGGACCGGGTGGTGGCCTGGCTGACCCAGTTGGGGGCCGCCGACGGCATGGTCACCCTGGACCGCCCGCTGTCGGTGGCGGCGGGCGAGATCGGCCTGACCCACGAGGCGCTGTACCGCACCCTGGCCGCCCTGGTGGCCGACGGCAGGCTGGAACGGCCGGACAAGCGGGTGTTCCGGTTGAGATGACCGGGCTATCGCTCCCCCAGCGTCTCCAGCAGCCGCTCCACCGTCTCCTCCGGCAATTCGCGGATGGAGCGGCCGAGGCGGTTGGCCAGTTCGGTATGGGCGGGGGATAGGCCCGAGGTGTCGAGCGTCACCTTGGGGTGGGACAGCTCGGCCAGGGCTTTCAGCTCCTCGGCCTCATCCCAGATGCAGCCGAGATAGCCGCAGATCTGCATCACCAGCCCCGGGGCCGGGCGGCCGCGATGGCCGTGCTCCAGCGCCGAGAGATAGGCGGCGGAAATATGGAGGTCGGCGGCCATCTGGCGCAACTGGATGCCCTTGGCATCGCGCAGCGCCCGTACCTTGCTGCCGAAGGGAGTCATGCCCGCTGCCTGCGGATCAGCACGTACAGCGCCCCGTCGCCGCCATGGCGCGGCTGGGCGTAGGAGAAGCCCAGGATGCGCTCGCGCAGCGGACTCTGGTTGAGCCAGCGCGGCACCTGGGCGCGCAGGATACCCTGGCCCTGCGATCCCTTGCCGGTGACCACCAGGACGCAGCGGCGCTGGGCGGTCCAGCAGCGCTGGATGAAGGCCAGCAATTGGGCATGGGCCATGTCCTGGGTCAGGCCGTGCAGGTCGAGATCGGCCTCGATCTCCATCTCGCCCTTTTTCAGGCGGTCGGCGGAGCGGCGGTCCAGGCCGGGGGCCC
>JAVBXM010000233.1 GCA_030824585.1 Phaeospirillum sp.
GCTCCTGGGGATGGAGCGTCCCTCGCTCTGCGACGAAAAGGTGGCGACGACAAAGATCCGCAGGCGCCCGGCCGTCGCGGGCGGAGACGGTACCGCAACCTTGGCGGCGAAGACCCGCCCCACGGCGGCCACCAGCCCCCGCTCCGGCCCGGCCGGCCGGCCGGCCAGCCACCACAAGGACAGCAGAGTACCGCCATAGATCGCCGCCCCGGCTCCGATCTCAATGACCAGCCGCACCGGCGCCACGTCGGGAAGAAGGGGATGGGCTAGCTTGATCACCGCCGCCATGGCCGCCGCCGCCGCCGCCGGCCGCCACAAACGGCGCAGCAGGTCCATGGGCCGCAGGGGCAGAATGCGGGCCAGGGCGATGAATACTCCCGGGATGAACACAAAGGCCACCGCCGTGCGGGTGGCGGCGATGGCCTCCACCGAGCCCAGCCAGCCGGCGGTCACGATCGCCGGGATGGTCAGCACGGCACGGCTGACGGCCAGGACGGCGCTGGTCCGCCCGTGCCCCGCCGCGCCGATCAGCGTGATGCCGCTCTGCATCAGGCAATAGAACGCCCCGCTCATGGCCAGCAATTCCACCAGCGGCACCGCCCGGCTCCATCGCGGCCCCAACAGCACGGCGACGAAATCCCCGGCCACCAGCATCACTCCGGTGGCCGAGGCACAGACCACGATGGCGGTGGTGGAGAACACCCCGAGATAGGCCTCGGCCAGGGCGCTCCGGTCCCCGGCGATGCGCGAGAAAATGGGAAACAGCGCCCGGGTGGCGGGCAGGACCATCTCCACGGTGGGGGCGGTGGCGGCATCGGCGGCCACGTTGTAATTCCCCATGGTCTCGGTGTCGGTCATGTTGCCCACCACGAACTCGTCGATCTTGTCTTGCAGGAACTGGGCGACGTGAACCAGCAGCATCCAGGCGGAAAACGACCAGATCTCGCGGGTCTTGGACAGGCACAAGCGCGGCCGGTAGAGATGAATCCGGTAGCTTATGGCGACGGTGATCAGGCGCCCGCCGAGAATGCCCAGGATCAAGGCCCAGTAGCTGCGCAGCCACAGGGCGAGCGAGATGGTCAGCGCGAAATTCAGGACCCTTTGGGCGACCTGATAGGAATATTCCTTGGAAAACTGCAGGTCCTTGCGAAACGCCACCACACCGATGTTCTCGAATCCGCCGATGAGGGCGCGCAGCGCCAGAATCCGGGTGATCTCGGCGGCGCGCGGCTCGTGGAAGAACTCGGCCGACAGCGGGGCCAGCCCCCAGAGGACCGTCGTGATGACCGCGCCGATGATGATCGACATGGTCCAGACGGTATCGAAATGCTCGCGGCTGGGATTGGGGTGGCGGATCAGGGCTAGGATCTGGCCGGTCTGCCCGAAGACCTCCACCAGCCCGATGATCAAGGCGGCCATGGCCACCAGTCCGAAATCCTCGGGCGTCAGCAAGCGGGCGAGGATGAAGGTGCTGACCAGTCCGATGCCGCGCAGGGTCCAGCGCAATCCCACCATCCAGGCCGAGTTGCGGATCAGGCTGCCGTTGACGTCGAAGGACGCGGCCGAGGGCGCGATTTCATTCATGGGACGCGCCCTCGGCCTGGGCCAGGGCGCCCGGTGTCCCGAGATGGTGGCGGCGCAGAAACAGCCATGTGGCCAGACGCTGGGGTTGCAGCCGGCCATGAACATCGGCGATCTGCGCGGCGGGAATCTCGATGCGCCCCAGAAGCGGAGCCGGCCGCCCGGCGGCGAGCCGGTTCAAAACGGCGTCGCTGGAAAACAGAAGCTTGAACCCGGCGGAAAAGGCGGCGGACGTCACCTTAGGGGACGTGCATCCATGGGGAAAGGACAAGACGTTGCTGAACCGCTCGGCCAGCAGATCGCCGAGAATCCGCCGCGAGCGCTCCATGTCGCCCCGGGGATCATCGATCATGGTCAGTGGCAGGTGGGCGGCGCCATGGGACCCGACCGCGATGCCCGCCGCGGCAAGGGCCTGCAGCCGTGCCGGCGTCAGCATGTGGCGAATGGCACCATTTCCCGCCAGCCGGGCCAGGGCTTCATCGCGGATTTCAGCGGAGCGGAGCCCATAGCGCACCAGCAGGTCAAGAACCGGCTCCGAAGCCGGAGGCCCCGCCCCTTCCCCCGGAACGGCATTCCATAATGGCCCATAGCCGGCGCGCCCCTGGCGCAGGGCGGCCAGCAGCACCTCCTGCCACCACCAGGACCGGCCGTCCATCACTGCATCGGCGCTGGCGAACACCAAGGCGGGCATGGCGGCGACGGCCAGATACGGCACGGCGAAGTCCAGATTGTCATCCCAGCCGTCGTCGAAGGTGATCAGCAGGCTTGGCCCGGAAAGCGTCGTCCGGCCATCGCGGGCCGAAAGCACATCGTCGATGCCGACAAGGGTGTAATGGCGACGGAAAAAGGAAAGGCACTGCCCGAACAGCGCGTCGCTGATGGTGTAATCGGGGTCGGCGCCACCCATGGCCTCGGCCGGAAGCACCCGGTGGAACATCACCACCGTCAAGGTCCGATGATTCATGGCGCGATGGAAGGCCGCAAGAATCCCCAGCCTCTCGCAGCAGACCTTCGCGGCCTCATGGATACCCATTGATGCTTGCTTCCCTTCATAGGGCCGCCGATCCCGCTGTCGGGACATGATGCGAGGGCGCAACGGGATAATAAGCCTGCCAATAAATGCTAAATATATTCGGAAAATACCCAGTGGCCACACCTACAGACAAAATAGCAATACCTCCGCATAACACCGCTATCCAACCTCAACAATACCGAAGATGTAAGCCACTCATTACACAACTCAACAGCCTAATACATGAATTGATAGGTGATTTCCGCCGCTATAAATAAATCAAATACTCATCATAATAGTATTATTGTCATTAGAGGTCGCAAGCAATCACCTCATGTGATACGGCGACCATTCGGGAGGAACGCATATGTTGATGCCAGACACCCCATCGCGGCTCAATCTCCATACCATTTCCCGGCATCTTCTCGGTGTCGGGACCAATTGGCAGAACGTGCAGGACGAGGCCGCCGAGGGCTGCCACATGGCCCGGGATATGATCCATTCCCACGAGAAGCATCACACCGTGTCGGTGCAAACGCTGAGGGCCTATCTGGCCCATATCACTCTCCGGCAGGAAGGTGCAGCGGCGGCCGAATAGGAAACCGTCACAGCCGGAAGGTGAGGATATGGACTGGTGGCCGGATAGCCGTGCCGCGGCTCCGGGCCAGGCCCGCCCTCCTCCCCAGAAAGCAGGCCTGCCGGCTCAATTGAAGTTGGACCAGCGAGGCGGCATCTGGCCGTTATGGCGGACGTAGCGCAGCGCCAACGCCGCGTCGTGCAACTGGTTGATCAACCCGTGGATACGGGCGGCCATCTCCGTATTGCCCCTGGGGGTGTCGACGACGGCAACCTTATCCCGGCGAAGCAACTGCTCGGCCTCCGCCGCCACCTTAAGCGCAACCGTATTCAGCTCATAAGCCAGCCCCGCAATGCTGACGTCCGGCTTGAGCGCACCTGACTGACGGTTCATCCCATTTCTCCCGTTGATACTTCAGCTTGTTTATTGCGCTTCGGAAAATACCGGATGGAAGCGCCTCAGCCCCCAGCCTCGCCCCCTGGCATTTCACCTATGGTCAAAGGTAACGGGCAATCTGGACCACGGGTATCCTCGGGAAATACTCAAGCAAAGGCCCACAACATTAATAGGACTCATAGTTATAAATTGATAAAAATGGAAAAATCGTCTGATTTTTTTACACATTTCACCTGTTGGCCTCGGGAGATCACTGAAATATGCAATTATTCTCTTTCGGCCCAGGACTTGCAGGCGCCAATGTCATGGACAATAAATCCGGGATCGCCATCCTCCTGATCGCTGTTCTGCTGCTAGGTCGGCAGGTCCACGCCGAGCCCCCTCCCCCCGAAATAGCCTCTGCCCGGCTTTACGAGCATGGCGAAGGCGTGCCGAAGGACCCCACCCGCGCCATGGCACTGTATTGCGTGGCCGCCGAAGCCGGCAGTGCCGACGCCCGCTATCACATCGGCTGGATGTATCTGCTGGGCCGGGGCGTGAAGCCCGACACCGCCATGGCGGGACGTTGGCTGTCCGATGCCGCCGCCCGAGGCGACATCCAAGCCGCCGCCCTGATGGCGCGCTTCCGGCTCGATTCCGACGGAATCCCGGCCCGATGCGCCGCGCAGGCGCTCAAGAGCGCCGCCGCTCCGGCCGATGTCGCCAGGCTGGTGTCCGACCTCGCCCCGCAGCACGGGCTGGACCCGGACCTGGTCCTGGCGGTGATCCAGGTGGAATCCGCCTTCCGCGCCGATGCCGTGTCTCCGCGCAATGCCCAGGGACTGATGCAGCTCATTCCGGCGACCGCCGAACGCTTCGGCGTCAGCGACCTGATGGACGCCCGCAGCAACCTGATCGCGGGAATGAAGTACCTGCGCTGGCTTTTGTCGTATTTCCGCGGCGACGTCAGCCTGTCGCTGGCGGCCTATAACGCCGGCGAGCACCGGGTGATGGCCTATCGCGGCATTCCGCCGTTTCCCGAGACCCAGGCCTATGTCCGGCGCATCCAGACCTATTACCCGCCCAGACGTCATCCGTTCGACCCCGAGGTGGCATCCCAAAGCGGCCGCCCCTGGCCGGTGGCCTGCGGCACCGATCTGGGATCGGAAGCCCCATGCCCAGCAGCCGATTGATCCATTTTTGGTCAGGAGTACCGTCCATGTCCGACCCGATTCCGCTGATCCTGTCCGGTGACGCCGATTCCCAGCTCTGGCCGCTGTCGCGCGACCTGATCCCCAAGCAATTCCTGAAGCTGACCGGCGAGTGCAGCCCCCTGCAGGAAGCCGCCGTGCGCCTCGGGCATCCCCCCGTGGTCGTCTGCAATGCCGAGCATCGTTTCATCGTCGCCGAGCAATTGCGCGAGATCGGTGTCGAGCCCCTGGCCGTGGTGGTCGAGCCGGTGGGGCGCGGCACCGCGCCGGCCGCCGCCGTGGCGGCGCTGATGCTGGCCGGACATGCCCCCGACGCCCTGATGCTGCTGATGCCCTCCGACCACATGATCAGCGACGCCGCGGCGTTCCGTTGCGCCGTCGAGACCGCCACCCCCCTGGCCCGGTCAGGGTACATGGTGGCCTTCGGCATCGCCCCCACCGGCCCCAATACCGATTACGGCTATATCCGGATCGGCAAGCCGCTCCCCAATGGCCACGCCGTCGATCACTTCATCGAGAAACCCGGCCTTGCCGCCGCCATGGACTATCTGGCCTCGGGCGAGTACTGCTGGAACAGTGGCATCTTCCTGCTGCCGGTCGCATTGTTCCTGACCGAATTGGAAACCCACGCACCCGGCATGGCCGGAGCCTGCCGGGACGCCATGGCCGACGGCCGCTCCGACCAGACCTTCGTCCGCCTCGGCGACCACGCCTTCACCGGCATCAAGCGCCAATCCATCGACACCGCCGTGATGGAGCACTCGGACAAGGTGGCGGTGGTCCAGGTCGACATGGGCTGGTCCGATATCGGTTCGTGGTCGAAGCTGTGGCGGAAATCGCCCCACGACACCGACGGCAATGTGGTCCTCGGCGATACGCTGACCCGAGGCTCCTCCGGCTGCTACCTGCGCAGCGACCGCCAGTTGCTCACCGCCATCGGCCTCAAGGATCTGGTGGTGGTGGTGACCGACGACGCCGTCCTGGTCGCCGATAAGGCGCATGACCACGAGGTCACCGCCTTGGTCGACGGCATGAAGCGCCAGGCCCGCCCGGAAGCCAGCCAGGGCGCACGCGGCTGGCGCCCATGGGGCTGGTTCCAGACCATCGAGGAAGGCGAGCGCTTCAAGGTCAAGCAGATCCACGTGGAACCCGGAGCCAAGCTGTCCCTGCAAAAGCACTGGCACCGTTCCGAGCATTGGGTGGTGGTCAAGGGAACCGCCCTGGTCACCCGCGGGGACGCGACTTTCGTGCTGCGCGAGAACGAATCCACCTTCATTCCGGCCACCACCCTGCATCGCCTGGAGAATCCTGGCAAGGTGCCGCTGCTGCTGATCGAGGTGCAGTCGGGGGAATACGTGGGCGAGGACGACATCGTCAGGATGGACGACCTCTACGGACGGGCGGCGGAGTAGGAATTTCTGCTCAAGCCTCGTAATCCAGCCAGCTCCCCCCCGTCTGGGGCAGGCGCCGGGGCTTGTCGGAACACCATCCGCCCTCGCTCTCGTCCACGAAAGGGATCGGGAAATAGGCGATTTCGCGCGGGACGTCCCGCCCGGCCGGCTCCGCCCCACCGCCGTCCTCTGTCACCGCCGGAATCGCCATGGCACTCTCCGATCATGCCGAGAGGATGGAGGACAGGCGGAGGTGAACCTCCTTGAAGAGACGCTCCGACATGGGTGGCGCAAAGCACACCAGGGCGAGGCCGGCGCTCCAGCGGGTCGTCGCCACATCCTCTCCGATCCGCCGCAAGATGAGTTCGACCATGCTGTCGGCCATTTGGCTCAGCCCCCAGGCCGATTCCGGAATGGTGATGAAGACGCTGGCCATGGGTCTGCCTTTCACGGACATGGCTCTCCCGAGCCCCGACACGCGGCGCGCGGGAATAGCGGGACAGCCGCATCCGATGGGTCGAAGCTACAAAGCGCGGTTGTGCCGGCGGCGTACCAAGCCGAGACCGGCGAGACCAAGCCCCAAAAGCGCCAGGGAACCGGGCTCGGGGACGTTGACAATTCCGGCGCCCAGCAGGCGGAAGCCGCCGCCCGCTACGGATTCATAGCCGCCGCCAAGACCGCCGATGCAACCCGATCCGTCGTTGTTGGCGACGTGATTGGTATTGGCCATGGTGACGGCGCCGCTGGTCACGTTGATGCCGGCCAGCGCCCGGCCGCAGGCGATCTGCGCGAACGGATCGAGGGTGATGCTGGTATTGGCCAGGATGTTGCCCAGAAACAGCGAGTTGCTGCCCAGCATCGCCGAACTTCCCACCTGCCAGAACACCCCATCGCCGGGACCACCGTTGATCATGGAGACCATGGACGAGGGGGCCGTCGCCAGCGCGCTACCGACTTCGAAAATGAACACCGAATTGCTGACACCCTGGGAATCCAGGGTCAGCGTGCCGGTCAATTGCGCCGAGGCGGCGAACTTGTAGATTCCGGGAGTGAGGATCATCCCCCCCAAATCCATGCCGGTCAGAATTTGCGTCGGCGTCTGTATCGCCAGGAAATTGTAGGCGATCAAGGCGTCGCCCTGAGCCTGCTGCGCCACCGTCACACTGGTCAGCGCGCCGCCGGAGATGATTCCGGGCAGGAAGCCGGAAACCGCATTGGTTGGCGCCGAGCCCACATTGCCCTGAATGGTGGTTGCGCCGGAACTGGTAACCGCGCCCCCACCCAGCACCGCGAAGGTTTCACCGGTGTCGCCCAAAAGCGGCGAGGCCCAAGCCGTGGAATAGCAGCCGATGGCCAAAGCCAGGGCGATCGTCGATGGGATGAGATTTCTCGTTTTCACTAGCGTGTCTCCTTCGACAGCTACCGGTGTCCCCGACGGGCACTGGAATTGTTGCTCCCCGGACTCTGATAGAGACTCCCACCTCAGCAATAAGCGGGCCACACGCCAGGAGCTGCGGCTTTGCTTGATCGAGCAACAGTACGGACCACCAACCTGTAAAGCCCTCCTTTCAGTCTTGTTGATGCTTCCAAAAACCATAGATAGTACAATGGGTATGTATTGAGTATTTTCCGATGATGCCGCAACACAGTAGTCACCCATAATATAGCGCCTCCACGCATAGGAACGATCTCTTCACAGAGATCGGATTGCCGTAGCTCGGCTCCATGTCGAAAGGCAGAACACAATGGCCAGGTATCTGGTGACCGGCGGCGCCGGGTTTATTGGCAGCCATCTGGTGGCGCGCCTGATCGCCGAGGGTCATGACGTCCAGGTGCTGGACGACATGTCCACCGGCAAGAGCGAGAACCTGCCGCCGCGCGCCCGCCTGATCATCGGCGACGTCGCCGACCCGAAAGCCGCCCTGGCCGCCATGACCGGGGCCTCCGGCTGCTTTCACCTCGCCGCCATCGCCTCGGTGCAGCGGGGAAATGAGGATTGGCTGGGCACCCACCGCACCAACCTGAGCGGAACTATCGCCATCCTGGATGCCGCCCGCCGGTGCGGCCGGATTCCGGTGGTCTACGCCTCCTCGGCGGCGGTATACGGCGACAACGCCTCCATGCCGCTGGATGAACCGGCACTCACCCGGCCGCTCAGCGCCTATGGCGCCGACAAGCTGGGCTGCGAGATGCACGCCCAGGTCGGCGCCCTGGTTCACGGCATTCCCACCACCGGCTTCCGGTTCTTCAATGTCTACGGCCCGCGCCAGGACCCGCACTCCCCCTATTCCGGCGTGATTTCCATTTTCGCCGACCGAATGCTGGCGCAGCAGCCCGTCACCGTGTTCGGCGACGGATTGCAGACCCGCGACTTCATCTATGTGGGCGACGTGGTGGACCATCTGCTGGCCGCCATGGGGCAGCCGGGGCAGGCCGCCAGGGTGTTCAACGCCTGCACGGGGCGGGCGACCACCCTGCTCCGCCTCATCAAGGTGCTCGGCGACCTGACCCAGTTCACCCCGCGGATCAGTTACGCCGCCGCGCGTCCAAGCGACATCCGCCATTCCCTGGGAGCACCGGACCTCTGTATCCGGGAATTGGGCACCAGCGCCAAGACCAGGCTGTCCCGGGGGCTCGAAGCCACCCTGGACTCGTTGCGCCGCGAATCATCGGGGATAATGCGAACCAGCGTCCCATTCCAGCGCCCGTCCTATCAGAGCAGTCTCGGCCGATTAAGTTAGGTTCGCGAACCCGACGCTGCTACACCTCGCCGGTCCGAGCGATCATCGGTGGGAAATATCATGACTGAGAGCCCCACCCCGTCGTCCAAGGGCTTTGCCCTCATGGTGATCCTGTCTGTTCAGGCCGTGGTCTGGCTGGCCATCGGAATAGGCATCGGCTACTGGCTGGCACAA